>DUAO01000020.1 GCA_012960805.1 Flavobacteriales bacterium
ACTCCAAAACCTTTTTTTGAAAAAGTAATACTTTGCGTGAAAGCATTTCCACTTGCATAATTCATTTTGCTTTCACTTAACACATTTGAAGGGTCATTAATCTTATATGCATACTCTCCATAATAGTTCAATCCTCCACGAATGATATTTAATCTACTTGCATAAGCGCTAACATTTTGCGGAATTTTAAAGATAAGATTTTCTCTTTCTTGATATCTACTAACAAAACTCCCACCTAAGATGGCTTTTGTTTTTGTTTCACAACTAAATAAATCATTGACATTAATCTCTCCGTCAATACCTCTAAAAATACCATCAGCATAAGTGAAATGGGTTCTGCTTTTTCCGATAAAAGTTTTTAAATACATTCCTTTCAATGGACTATATTTTAATCTCACCCCATCCATAGCATTGTCAATTCCTAAACTTTTTTCTTCATAGCTCCTGAAGATTAGTCCGCTACCTAATTGTTCATAATAATTACCTGCAGTTATTTCTAAGCCATCAATACTGTATGTGGCATACCTGTAAGGAATACCATTCCCTTTAAATTCAGGATCATAATCCGCAAGAGCATTTAAATAACTTTCGTACCTTAATCCTGTTGTAAATTTTCCTTTTGTGTAGTTGATGTTGAGGTAGCTATTGCTTAAGATAATTTCATCAGCAGCTTCAGCTCCAATTAGCCCATCCTCTTGATAACTTTGCATATTTAAATCAAAATCACCATGAAATTCACCATTATTATCTTGCGCAAAACAGATGATGCTTACGCAAAGTGCAGTGAGAGATAACAGTAGCTTTCTGATCATTATTTTGCTATTTTTTCAATTTGCTCTAAGAGTTCATCTTCATCTCCATCAACATAGCCTTTGTGTTGCCATACAATTTTATTCGCACCATTTAGTAAGAATGTATGCGGAACAGTTGATACGCCCATTGCCCTTGCCAAATCTCGATTAGGATCCAAATAAACTTCATAATCCCAGTCAGAGGCATTTACATAAGGCGCCACTCTTGACATTGATCTTGTGTCATCAATTGAAATAGCAATAAGTTTTACTCCAGTTTCTTCTTGCCAATCCTCATATACTTCAGCAATAGCGTTCAATTCTTTTTTACAAGGTTTACACCAAGTAGCCCAAAAACTAATTACAATTGGCTTTCCACTATTTTCAATTTTCTGTATATTGATATTTCCCCCATAAAGTGTTTTAACTTCAACTGATGGTAAAGTTCTGTTTTGGGAAAGGCTAAGAGTGGTAAATATTCCAATGACTGCTATGGTCAATATTAGTTTTTTCATTTTATAAAGATTTTATTATTTGGCTAATTTAGTAATAATATCTGATTTATAGTATAATAAAAAAACCCTGAAATATTCAGGGTTTTTTTATTTCTTATATGTTGTAATAATTATTTAGCTATAATAATTTTCTTTACAGTAATTACATTGTTAGTATTGATATTTATAAAGTAAATGCCATTAGATAAAGATGAAACATTAATTATTTGTTTAACATCAGATGATAACACTAATTTACCAAATACATCATATATATCAACAGAAGTATAGTTGCCTTTAATTGTCAATACATCTTTTACTGGGTTGGGGTAAACTGAAAGCTTTGAGATTGTTTCGTCAACAAATAATGGCGGTGCACAAGCAGCAACACAACCAGCTAATGAATTATAGAATCCTGCACCAGTTCCTGGATCAGAACAATTGCCCTGCCCATCACAATCCCATGATGCTGCAGCTGCTCCGTTGGACTCAAAATTTGTTTGATCTTCAGTGCCATAATTACCTGAACCACTTGCAATAATATTTCCGCCTGCATCTTTTACCGTATAAGACCCTCCAGATAGAAGTCCATCCCCATAAGAATCATAAATTATAAAAGAATAGCATTCGCCATTAGTTAATGTTGCGTAAGCAGTTGGAACAGTTGTGATTGCTCCTCCAGCATAAGGTCCTCCTGAAGCAATAGTAGAGCCATTTTCTTGTAATACCCAAGTTATCTCATCACCATAAGTATCAGTTGTAATATCTATTGTTGCATTTCCTGGAGTTGCTGATCCTAAGCCTGCAAATGTAGTAGAGCCATTATTGTTTGAGGGATTCTGGTCTGCATTTCCATTTGGATTAGTAAGTGAAAAATTAACTGTATTAGTAATCATTGGAGTTACTGAAACATTTGGTATAGTAACAGTTTCAGTTCCAGCTGATGCTAAATTTCCAGTCCACGGATAAGTAATTGGTGTTCCTCCATTTATATCATATGTAATATCTAAGCTTGTTAAAGGAATATTACCATAATTTCTAATAACTACTTCAAGGTCTGTAGTGGGGGCACATAAAATATCTGTTGCAGATGAGCTCATACAATATGCGTCATAAGAATTTACAAAAACTACACTAGGATATACTTCTGTCCCACTTAAGATTTCTTGTTGCCCTTCACTAACAAAAGCAAGCACGGCAATATTTGTAGGATCTAAAGTAACTCCCGCAATATCTGTTGGCATTACCCAACTATATTGATTTGAATATAATGATCCAGGACTAAGAGTTTGAATATATTCTCCCCACTGTCCTGTTATCATATGCCTTAACATATGATTATGATTGTAATTACCATTTGGTAAAATTGAAGTTGGGTTCAATGACATTCCTGATTGAGGTCCTTCTACATTATTTTGTACAATAGCAATATTTAACATATTAGATGTCACAAATTGCGCTCCTGTATAATACACTTCAACATCTACAACTAACGTATTTGTAGCCATATCAACACTTGCTTGTATCCCAACATTTACAGGTGATGAGTGAGTAAGCAATTGTGTTGAGGCAGAACCCCAATCACTTCTACTCATTGCCGTTCCCCCGCCTTGAGTCATTGAAAACTGATGTCTATTAACAGTTCCAGCAGGATATCCTGTCAATCCAGTTTGTCCTGCAATTGCAGCTCCAAAATTTGTATTGAAGTCTGTTCCAGCCCCTTGTGGAGTAGCATAGCCTCCAGTATGAATGTTTATAAGGAATACATCATTTGGATTTGCATCATGAAGTTGTTGCCCAATTTTATGACCGTCAGGACAATACCCACAGCTGATTCCTGTAAATTCTTCAAGAATAATATTTTTATTCTCAGGAGTTGTACTTACAAATGTTTGTGCATTTGCGGCTAGCGTTCCTAACGCAAAAACAAAGAGTAATACTTTTTTCATTTTATATATATTTTAATTTATAAATTTAATTTCTCAAAATTACGAATAAAAAATGGATTATGTGTATTTTTCTTAA
This sequence comes from Flavobacteriales bacterium, assembly GCA_012960805.1. Taxonomy (GTDB): domain Bacteria; phylum Bacteroidota; class Bacteroidia; order Flavobacteriales; family BACL11; genus UWMA-0277. Next base: position 3,311 of record DUAO01000020.1, read on the forward strand.
AGATAATAGCACATAAACGAAAGTCATATTTGTATTAAAAAAGATAGAATGACTAGAAAAGAATGTAATTATTTTTAGTATTGTTCTTTATTTACTATTTGTGATTGTAAGCTTATTTTCTAAATAATATGAAGAAGGAATTACTTAGCTATAGTAATTTTCTTTACAGTAATTACATTGTTAGTATTGATGTTTATAAAGTAAATACCATTAGATAAAGATGAAACATTAATTGTTTGTTTAGCATCAGATGATAACACTAACTTTCCATAGATATCATAAATTTCTACTGACTTATAAATACCATTAATAGTTAATACATCCTTCACTGGGTTAGGATAAACTAAAAGATTTGAAATTTCTTCATATGCAGATAAAGGAGGTAAACAAGCACTTTGACAAGCACTTTGAGTTGAATACATTCCATTTCCTGTTCCAGGATCAGAACAGTTGCCCTGACCATCACAATCCCAAGATATGGGGCTTGATATTTCAGTTCTAAATTGAGTTTTTTCCTCATCAGAAAATTGACCGCCAGAAGCTAAGGTATAACCGTTTCCATCAGTGACCAAATAACTCCCCTGTCCATAACTACAACAAATACCATCACCGTAGGAATCATAAATAGTAAATGTATAGCACTCATCTTGTGAAAGAGTTGTTGTAACAGGAGTTTGAGGCGAAACAGATCCATCTGCATATGGACCGCCTGACGCAATTCCAACTCCAGAACTTGATTTAATATCCCAAGTAGTTTCTGAACCATATTGATCAGTTGTAATTTCAACAGTTACATCTACATGTGCAGTTTGGTAAGCTAATGTAGCGGTAAAATTAATATCATTGTTTGACATATCATCATCAGATCCTCCATTTGGATTCGTAGTTTTAATATCAATACTTGATGTGCCAGTAATTCCAGTGATAGTTGGAAGTGTAATAGTAGCAAGTTGATAAGTAGCAAGGTTACCTGTCCATGGCGTAACAGAATTTTGAACACCATTTACTAGCACCTCAATATCAAAAGAAGTAAGTGTAGTTAATCCGTAATTTTGCACTTTAATTTCAGGAGTCAAATTGCCTAAACAAGTTTCAGTTGCACCTTCATAAGCCATTGCTTTTACATCATTTATATTTGTAGTAGGAGGTGGGCATGAACTTACAAAACTATAAGGATTTGAACTTTGACCAGATTCTATAAGCACCCTGTCAGGACAAATTCTATAAATTGTTGGCCAATAACCGATAGAATAAGCATTTTTAACAGCATTTGTATTTACTGTTCCATCAGTACAAAATATAGGATAAGGAGTGCCTGCAACCCAATTTCCCATTGTACTACTTCCTGTTCCATTTAGTTCAGCGACCGTTCCTTGATCCCCTTCAATAAAAAATACCATCACATCATTAGTAGTTGTCGGGCTAACATTAGGATAGCCAGAAGGTCCATGATCAATATATAAATTTTCTAAAGCGCCAGAAACATGATAATTCCAACAGGGGCCACACCAAATTGCAGAAAAGTCAAGAAATACAGTGTATCCTTGATCTAGTAGATTATATAGATTGTGACTTGTCCCGTTAAGATCTACTAGCGTAAAATCTGGAGCAATACTACCATCTGGTAATTGTGCTTGTGCATTGTTGAACGATAATAGAGCAACAATTGCAAATAGTAATAATTTTTTCATTTCTTTTTGTTTTTAGATTTAATAGTTTTCAAAATTACAAATAAAAATGGATTTGAACTAATGTAAAAAGGAAAAATTTTATGCACCCAATAGCACTCTTGTTTTTAAGATTAAATAGTGTATATTTGTAAAAAAATAATTAATAATGAGAAAAATTATACTTTTTATACTCGTGCTAGGTCAAATAAGCTTTGCTATCGCTCAAAGTTTGGTAGTTACTGGAGGCACTTCTTTTAATGATGATCCTAATGTGCAAATTGCTCATCATTTGGATATAAAGAATACTTCTGCTAATACAATAACTGTAGAATGTCAAAAAACCAATTTAACCTTACCATTAGGTGCAGCATCTTTCTATTGTTTCGCTGGTAATTGTTATTCTGCAAGCTCAACAAACCCTAGTAGCTCAGCTGTTCTTGCTCCGGGTCAGGAAATTTCTTTTAATAATTCACCTCCAGATACTGATGCACATTCCGGATACTATGATGCATATGGCGCTTCAGGAGTTGCTGAGGTTCAATATTGTTTTTATGATGTCAACAATTTTTCAGATCAAACCTGCGTAATCATTACTTATGATTGTAGTACTACTACTGGCATTAATGATTTTAATGAGCTTTCTGAAATAAGTGATTTTTATCCTAACCCCGCTAATGGCTTAACAAATTTTATATTTAACGGAACAAAAGCACAATTAAAAATTATTGATATTTTAGGAAATGAAATTAAAGTTCTTCAGCTTGAACAGCCGGGAGTAAAAAAAATAGACTTAACTGATATGAGTAAAGGAATTTACTTTGGAAAATTAGTAATAAACAATAAAGTAACCACAATTAAGAAATTGATTGTAAAGTAGAAAAAAATAAAATAGTTTTTTAAAACCCTGTACTTTAGTGCAGGGTTTTCTTTTTTATGGTGCTAGATATAATCAAATCATTAAATTTGCCTACTTATAATAGAATGGATTTTAAATAAACAGATGATAACACATATTCAGGGAAAATTAATTGAAAAAACACCAACTTATGTAGTTGTAGATGTAAATGGTATTGGGTATAAAATAAAAATATCATTGCAAACATTTTCTGCTATTGACGGTGAATTATGCAAACTATTTACTCACCTTTCAGTAAAAGAAGATTCACACACCTTATTTGGTTTTTATGAAGAAAGTGAGCGTCATTTATTTCGGAATTTAATTTCAGTTTCAGGAGTAGGCCCTAGTACAGCACAAGTAATTTTATCCACCTATTCTCCCCAAGAAATAATACACCATATTACAACTGCTGATGTGACGGCCGTACAAAGCGTGAAAGGAATAGGTGCGAAAACAGCTCAAAGAATTATTATTGACCTAAAAGATAAAGTAGCAAAAGGGATGCCTACTTCTGATTTATTGTTTGATGCAGTAGACAATACTACTAAGGAAGAAGCGTTATCTGCATTACTAGCTTTAGGATTTGCTAAAAAAGGGGCAGAGGGTAAAATTGATAAAGTATTGAAATTAAACTCTGATATTGTAAGTGTTGAAGACTTAGTGAGAATGGCATTAAGCCAGATGTAATTACTTTATTAGGAATTGAAAAAAGCAATTTTTTACAACATATCATTCTTATTTTTTGCACTAATTTTTAGTGTAAGTGTATTGGCACAATCAGCTTCCGATTCAAGTTTGGCGTTTCCATTTTCTGGAAGTCAATCAGGAGGGCTGTTTATGGGGACTCCTCCTAATATAAGTTCTGAAGTAAATTATGATTTTACAAATAATCAATACTTTATTCAAAATAAAATAGGTGGCTTAGATGCCGGCAAACCAAGAACTTTTGGGTTTAAGGAATATCAGCAATATAAATTGAATAAATCCATTGCAGAGTATTGGGATTTAAAATCAGGAGAACGAAAAGGAAATCAATCTTCAGTATTTGGGTTTCCTAAATTATTTATTCCAGGCCAGGCTTTTGATAGAATTTTTGGTGGTAATGCGGTAGATATTCGTCCTCAAGGTTCTGCTGAACTTATTTTTGGGCTAAAGATTAACAGATTGGATAACCCTCAGTTACCTGAAGAACAAAGAAAAACGACTTCTTTTGATTTTCAAGAAAAAATTCAGATAAATGTGATTGGGAAGATTGGAGATAAATTAAAATTAACTACTAATTTTAATACCGAAAGCACTTTTGATTTTGAGAATCAGATGAAGTTGGAATATACAGGTTATGAAGATGAAATCATTAAAAAGCTAGAAGTCGGGAATGTGAGTTTGCCGTTAAACGGTACGCTAATTACCGGTAGTCAGTCGCTTTTTGGTTTTAAAACTCAACTCCAATTTGGACGAACTACAATAACAGGAATTCTTTCTCAGCAAAAAAGCACAACTTCTGAAATTGAAGTAAGTGGTGGCGCTCAAACCTCAGAATTTGATGTGTATGCTGATCAATATGAAGCTAACAAACACTTCTTTTTAGCGCATTATTTTAAGGATAATTATGATATAGCTTTGGAAAATTTGCCTTTTGTTAATTCCCCCATCAGCATCACTAAAGTTGAAGTATGGGTAACAAACAAAACAGGTACAACTAATGATACTCGAAACATTGTTTCCTTTTTAGATTTAGGTGAAAATTCTCAGAATATTTATAATTCTACCTTTGTAACAGCGCAAGGAGGTTGGGGTCAATATGATCAATATCCTGTAATGGGGAGTCCCGCTACTAATCCGCCTTATCAGTATGCTTCAAATAATTTGTATCAGAATTTGCTGGATAATTATAATATCAGAAATATTAATGATGTAAATAGTGTGCTTAATTCTGGTTTAGGAATTTTTAATGGACAAGATTATGAGAAGTTAGAAAGAGCACGCAAGCTTTCAGAATCAGAATTTACAGTGCATAATCAATTAGGATATATTTCCTTAAATCAAGCGCTCAATAATGATGAGGTATTGGCAGTTGCTTTTCAATATACTATTGGTAGTCAAACTTTTCAGGTCGGAGAATTAACTTCAACAGGCCCCAATGCTCCCGATGTGTTAATTGTAAAATTATTAAAAGGGACAAATTTTACGCCATCACTTCCTAACTGGGACTTGATGATGAAAAACATCTATGCGTTAGGAGCCTACCAAATGAGTAGAGATGGTTTTGTGCTGGATGTAGTTTATGAAAATACTGAGGAATCTGGCGCCTTAACAAATTATTTAGGAGAAGGAAATCTGCAAGGAATACCTTTAATTAAAGTGCTAAATTTAGATAGATTAAATCAGCAAATGGATATTCAGCCAGATGGAGTATTTGATTTTATTGAAGGAATTACTGCTCGTTCTTCCAACGGAAGAGTAATATTTCCTGTTCGCGAACCTTTTGGCTCGCATTTATACAACAAAATTAATGATCCAACACTTGCTAAAAAATATGTGTATCAGGCTTTATACGATTCAACCCTTACTGTTGCCCAGCAATATCCTGAACTGAATAAATTTAGGCTGAAAGGAACCTATCAATCCTCATCAGGAGCAGAAATTCGTTTGAATGCTATGAATGTGCCGGAAGGTTCGGTAACGGTAACAGCAGGTTCACAAAAACTAACAGAAAATCAGGATTATACAGTTGATTACATGTTGGGGCGTGTAACGATTATTAATGAAGGGATTCTGAATTCTGGCGTACCAATTAAAATATCTTTAGAAAATAATTCTTTATTTGGTATTCAGAATAAAACATTAGTTGGGCTGCATGCTGATTATGAGATTAATAAAGATTTCTTAATTGGAGCTACTATGTTAAATTTAACTGAAAGACCGTATACCACAAAAATTAACACAGGAGAAGAGCCAATTTCTAATACAATTTGGGGCTTGGATGGAAATTATCAAACAGAAGTACCTTGGTTAACGCGTGCTGTCGATTGGTTGCCTTTATTGGAAACTAAAGCCAAATCTCGTTTAATAGCAACTGCTGAATTTGCACATCTTATCCCCGGGCACCATAGTGCTGTTGGAGATAAAGGAGTTTCTTATATTGATGATTTTGAATCCAGTAGAACCTCAATAGATATTAAAAATATGGGAGCTTGGCGTATGGCATCTATTCCTGAAAAGCAAGAAGATATTTTTGAAAACTCAGCTGTTAATGATAATTTATCATTAGGTTATAAAAGAGCAAAATTAGCTTGGTATACTATTGATCCGCTCTTTTTCAGAAGCACATCTATTACCCCTCCTAATGTAAATAAAACAATAACATTAGCCAATGGCAATACTGTTGCTCAGCAATCTTATCATTATGCGCGTGAGGTGTTGGAAACAGAAGTTTTCCCTAATAAAGATCCTGATTTAGGAAGTCAAATTACAAATTTAGCAATACTTGATTTAGCTTATTATCCAACAGAAAGAGGGCCGAATAATTATACCGTTAACGGATTGAATGCTGATGGTAAATTAAACAATGCCTCTGAAAATTGGGCAGGGATAATGCGGAAGCTGGAAACAAATGATTTTGAAGCTGCTAATATTGAGTTTGTAGAATTTTGGATGATGGATCCTTTCAATAATGAAGATGGGCAACTCAATCATTCAGGAGGAGATATGTATTTGCATTTAGGAAATGTATCAGAGGATGTATTAAAAGATGGATATAAAAGTTTTGAGAATGGATTACCTACATCAGCTACTATTGAAGATGTAGACACTACTGCATGGGGTAGAGTGCCAACTAATTTTTCTATTGTTGAAGCTTTTGATAATGACCCTTCTTCTAGAGAATTTCAAGATGTTGGTATGGATGGCTTGAGAAATGCTGATGAAAAACTTTTTTTCGATTCAGTTTATATTCAACAGCTTGTAGTAGCTTATGGGACTAATTCTATCGCATATAAAAATGCAATAGAAGATCCTTCTGCAGATGATTTTCATTATTTCAGAGGGTCAGATTTTGATAGTAGATCGGAATTAATTTTAGACAGGTATAAGAATTTTAATAATACGGATGGGAATTCTGTAACTACCGAGAATTCACCTGAAAGTTATCCTACAGCCGCCTCTTCACAACCTAATACTGAGGATTTAAATAGAGATAATACCCTAAGTGAAATAGAGAGTTATTTTCAATATAAGATCAGGTTATTTCCAGAGATGAAGGTTGGAGATAGTCATATTTCAGATGTCCTAGAAACCACTGTAAAAACAGAAAATGGGCAAACAAGAAATATAAAATGGTATCAGTTTAGAGTACCAGTTTATCAGCCAGACAATGTGATTGGTGGTATTAGCAATTTTAAATCTATTCGTTTCATGAGGATGGCATTTACTGATTTTCATCAGCCAATTATCTGTCGTTTTGCTACTCTGGAATTAGTAAGAGGCGAATGGAGACGGTATAATTTTTCTTTAGCTGAACCAGGTGAATATATTCCTTTGGATGATCAAGGAGAAACCACTTTTGATGTATCGGCTGTAAATATTGAAGAAAATGGAAACCGATCGCCAATCAATTATGTTTTACCTCCTGGAATCGAACAAGAGGTAGACAATACAACTACATCATTAAGACAGCAAAATGAGCAATCCTTAGTGCTGAAAGTATGTAATTTGAAAGATGGGGATTCTCGTGCAGCTTACAAAACAGCCGACATTGATGTGAGGGCTTACAAACGCATAAAAATGTTTGTGCATGCTGAAGGAAAAGAAGATGATTTAAAAGATGGAGATTTATCTTGCTTTATTCGTTTGGGTACTGATTTTACGGCTAACTATTATGAGTATGAAATCCCCTTAAAATCAACCCCTTGGTATACAAGTTCACCAAATGATATTTGGCCTTTTGAAAACGAAATTGATATTGCTTTTGAAATCTTTCAATTAGCAAAGCAAGAACGGAATTTTAATGGCTCTGATGTTGCTATTCCTTACATTAAGTACGCTTCAGGCGGTAAAGTTGCAGTGGTTGGTAATCCGAATTTAGCACAAGTAAAAACTATAATGATTGGGGTTAGGAATCCTAAAAAAGTAAGTATGAGTTCATCTGATGACGGGCTAGATAAGTGCGGTCAAATATGGGTAAATGAACTTAGACTTACTGATTTTGATGAATACGGTGGCTGGGCTGCAAACAGTAGGATAACAGCTCGCTTGGCTGATTTTGGGAATGTAACGCTATCAGGAAATATGAGTACTGTTGGTTTTGGGAGTATTGAGAAAAAATTAAACGAACGCCAGAAATACAATGCATATCAATATGATTTTTCATCTTCTTTCGATTTAGGTAAGTTTTTTGCTAAGGATTTTGGAGTAAAAGTACCTATGTATATTGGGCTTTCAGAATCGGTAAAAAATCCACATTACAATCCTCTTGATCCTGACATCTTATTAACCAACTCATTGAAAGTATTGGATAATACTATTGCTAAGGATTCCTTAAAACATATTGTACAGGATTACGTGAAGCGTAAGAGTATTAATTTTACGAATGTAAGGAAAACAAAAACTAATAAAAAAGGACAAACAGTAAAAAAACCCCAGGTGTATGATATTGAGAATTTTTCCTTATCATATTCAAAGAATGAAACATTTATCCGTAATATAAATGTTGAGGAAAACCGCACTGTCAATTATAGAGGGGCCTTAACCTATAATTTCAACACTCAACCTAAAAATATAAAGCCTTTTGCAAAAGTTAAGTTTCCTAAATCACCTTATTTTAGATTGATAAAGGATATTAATTTCAATACTATGCCAAAATCTTTCTCATTCCGTACGGATGTGAATAGAAATTATAATGAAACTCAGCTGAGAAATCTAACCTCTACTTATGGTAATGCTTATCCTATCGCTCCTACCTACAACAAAATGTTTGAATGGAATAGAATGTATGAATTTAAGTATGATTTAACCCGAACCCTTAAGTTAGATTTTGCCGTAAATTCAAGGGCAAATATTGATGAGCCTGCAGGAATATTAGAAAAATCAGATCCTTATTATAAAGCTAAGATGGATACAATATGGAGTAATGTATGGGATTTTGGAAGGCCTACTTCTTATCATCAGGCGTTTAGTATGAACTATCAAGTTCCACTAAACAAAATTCCACTTGTTAATTTTATTTCTTTAAATACTCGGTATAATTCAAGTTATGATTGGGTTTCTGCACCTCTTGCATTAACGTATTTGGGACATACTATTCAAAATTCAAATGTCAAACAGTACAATGGACAGATAAATATGAACACCCTGTACAATAAAGTGCCTTATTTCAAGAAAATAAATCAAAGGAACAGGAGTAAGGCTAAGATGAATAGAAATAGCACAAATGACAAAAAAAACAAGGTCGAGAAAGAAGATGCTGAAAAGAAAAACAAACATGAGCTTTTCAAGCATTTAACACGCTTTGTATTGAGCGTAAAGAATATATCTGTTAATTATTCAGAAAATACAGGAACCTTCCTCCCAGGATACTTGAATCAACCTCATTTTTTAGGGCAGGATTGGTCAGCTTTATCCCCAGGAATACCTTTTACATTTGGTAGCCAGAGAGATATTAGGGATTATGCAGGCAACAAAGGGTGGATTACTAAAGATTCTACTTTGAATACTTTATACAAAACAAATTCTTCCACTAATTTAACTCTAAGAAGTACAGTTGAGCCTATCAAACAATTCAGGATTGAATTAACGGCTAATAAAACCACCTCACTTAATGAAACTGAGTATTTTAAGTGGGATAATATACAAGATAAATTCAATCATTATAGCCCTATGGAAACAGGAGGCCATAGTATTTCTTTTATTTCTTGGGGTACTGCCTTTAAAAGTGATAATGACGATTATGAATCCTCAACTTTTAGTCAATTCAGAGGTTATAGAGCAGATATTGCTAGTCAGTTAGCTGCCAATAATTCTAATTTTAATGGCGGAATTGATCCATTAACAGGATATCCTATTGAACAAACTGTTGTTGGGCAGGATACTATAGTAACAGGAGGTTATGGCGCTACTTCACAAGAAGTAATGATTCCAGCTTTCTTAGCAGCTTATTCAGGAAGAAATCCTAATAATTCAAAATTAACTGCCTTTCCTGCTATCCCTTTGCCGAATTGGCGAATTACTTATGATGGACTAATTCAAATTCCAGCTATCAAAAAAAGATTTAAGACTTTTAGTTTCGCGCATGCTTATCGTTCAACTTATTCTGTGGGCTCATATACTACCAATCTCGATTATGGAGATGGCGATCAGATTAACCTAAACAATATGAGTTATCATGTTTCGCGTGAAATTTCACAGGTTACAATTAACGAACAATTTAGTCCTTTGTTTAAGGTGGATGTGATGTGGAAAAATAGTTTAATAACAAAAGTTGAGATTAAGAAAAGCAGAATTTTAGCATTATCACTTGCAAATAATCAGCTTACTGAAACTTCAAGTAATGAGTATGTGATTGGTACAGGTTATAGAATACAAGATGTTGAGTTTAAATTTCGATCAGCAGGAAGAGGAAAGAAACTTTCAAGTGATTTGGATTTGAAATTGGACTTAAATATTCGGAATAATAAAACTGTTATTCGTAAAGTTATTGAAGATCAAGAGCAAATTACTATGGGACAAAGGATTATTAGTCTTAAGTTTTCGGCTGATTACGTATTAAATCAAAGGTTGAATGTCAAGGTTTTTTATGATAGAGTAGTAACTAACCCGTTTATTTCAACTACTTTTCCTGGAGCAATTACTAATGCAGGATTTAGTTTGCGATTTACCTTGGCTGGATAATCTTGTTAGATAACAAAAAAATGTATTTTTGAAAAAAATAATAAATGGAATTTCCAAAAGAATTGAAGTACACTAAAGATCATGAATGGTTAAGGATTGAAGAGAATGAGGCTATAATAGGAATCACTGAATTCGCGCAAGGTGAACTTGGTGATATTGTATTTATTGATATTGATTCTGAAGGAGAAACCTTAGAAAAAGAAGAAGTTTTTGGTTCAATTGAGGCTGTAAAAACAGTTTCTGATCTATTCATGCCAATAAATGGTAAGGTTTTATCGTTTAATAAGAAACTTGAGGATCAACCAGAATTAATAAATACCGATCCTTATACTGAGGGGTGGATAATTAAAATAACTATTTTAGATGTTGCCGAAATAGATGAATTGCTTGATGCTTCAGCATATCAAGAATTAATAGGATAAAAATAATATATTATGGAATCAAAAAAAAATCCAAAACTAAATTTAGAAAGAAAAAGAGGACTGTTTTTACAAATAGGCTTAGTAATTGCTTTATTGATAGTACTAGCGGCTTTTGAATATAAGAGTTACGAAAAATCAGTTTATAATCTAGGTCAATTAAATTTGGATGATTTGGAAGAAGAAATTATTCCAATTACTAAACAAGAGCTGAAGCCCCCACCTCCAGCCCCACCTCCCCCACCGGAAGTGATAGAAATTGTTGAAGATGAGGTAGAGATTGAGAACGAAATTGAGATTGAAGATACTGAGTCGGATGAAGATCTTGAGATTATTGAAGAAGATGATGATGAAGTCTTTATGGTGGTTGAGAGTATGCCCGTGTTTCCTGGCGGAGATTTAGGATTAATGAAATATATTCAGAAAAATGTAAAATATCCTCCAATAGCTAAAGAGTATAATATTACCGGTAAAGTTTATATAAGCTTTATCGTAGATAAGTCAGGCTCTGTAACCAATGTAAAAGTTGTCAGAGGAGTTGATAAAAACTTAGATGCTGAAGCAGTTAGGGTTATAAAATCATTGCCTAAATATAAACCAGGCAAACAAAGAGGAAAGCCGGTAAGAGTAATGTTTACTGTCCCTATTAACTTCACGTTAAATTAATAAAATAGAGATATTAAAAAAGCCAGATACTTCTGGCTTTTTTTAATACTTATTTTTTTGGTATGATTTAAATAATCATTCCAGCAGCAACCGTTTCATTTGTTGCTTCATCTACCAAGATAATACTTCCTGTGTTTCTGTTTCTTCTGTAGCTGTCAAAAAATAAAGGTTTAGTGGTGCGGATGGTAATTCTACCAATATCGTTCATGCTAATTTCTTTATCATCTTCTAATCTGTGTAAAGTATTGATATCCATTTTATAGTTTACTTCTTTAATGACACATCTTGCTGTTTGGCTAGTATGACGGATAGTATACTTTCCTCCTATCATCATTTTTTTCTCATGCATCCAACAAATCATAAGGTCAATATTTTGCTCAACAGTTGGTTTATTGTTTTTTCTCACCAACATATCTCCTCTACTGATATCGATATCATTTGTTAAAGTCATACAAACTGACATTGGTGAAAATGCTTCTTCTACTTCACCGTCAAAAGTATCAATTGATTTAATTTTTGAAGTAAATCCTGAAGGGAGTACAATTACTTCATCTCCTGGCTTGAAAACGCCTCCCTCAATTCTTCCTGCATACCCTCTGTAATCAGGAAATTCTACTGATTGAGGACGCACAACATATTGTACAGGGAATCTGCAATCCACATGATTATGATCCGAACCTATATGAATATTTTCCAAAAGATGCATTAAAGTAGAGCCGTCATACCAATCCATATTTACTGAACGATCCACTACATTATCTCCATTTAAAGCAGAAATTGGAATAAAGCGAACATCCTTAATCTCTAATTTTGAAGCAAAATCTTCAAAATCAGCTTTGATTTTCTTATAAGCTTCTTGGCTGTAATCCACTAAATCCATTTTATTTACACAAACTGCAATGTGAGGAATTTGTAAAAGAGATGCAATAAATGCATGTCTTTTAGTTTGTTCAATCACTCCATGTCTTGCGTCTACTAAAAGTAAAGCAAGGTTTGCAGTTGATGCTCCTGTAACCATATTACGGGTATACTGAATGTGACCAGGAGTGTCTGCAATAATGAATTTTCTTTTTGGAGTAGCAAAGTATCTGTAGGCAACATCAATCGTAATTCCCTGCTCTCTTTCTGAGCGTAATCCATCAGTTAATAGTGCTAGATTTACGCCCTCTTCTCCTCTTTGTTTGCTTGTTTCTTCCAGCAATTCCATCTGATCTTCAAAAATAGCTTTACTATCGTAAAGTAATCTTCCGATCAAAGTACTTTTTCCATCATCAACACTTCCCGCAGTAGTGAAGCGCAATAACTCCATATCTAAATATCCTTTCGTCTCGCTCATAATTTGGTTTTTAAAAATACCCTTCTTTTTTTCTGTCTTCCATGGCTGCTTCCGATTTTTTATCGTCTGCTCTTCCGCCTCTTTCCGTAACTCTTGTTGATGCTACTTCTTCAATAATTTTTTCTAAAGTTGCTGCATCTGATTCTGCAACACCAGTACAAGTCATATCTCCGATTGTTCTGCATCTAATTGTTCTTTCTTCCCAATTTTCATTGTTTTTTAGTTGGATATAATCACACTTACCAAGTAGTACCCCATTCCTGTTTACTATTTCTCTTTTGTGTGAGAAATATAATGATGGTAATTCAATTTTTTCTTGTAGAATATATTGCCAAACATCCATTTCTGTCCAGTTAGAAATTGGAAAAATTCTAAAATGTTCTCCCATTTTCTTTTTTCCATTGAAAAGATTCCAAAGTTCTGGTCTTTGATTTTTCGGATCCCATTGTCCGAATTCATCTCTATGTGAAAAGAATCTTTCTTTAGCTCTTGCTTTTTCTTCATCTCTTCTGGCTCCTCCCATAGCGCAATCGTATTTTCCTTCCTCTAATCCTTCTAAAAGAGTAATAGTTTGCAATCCGTTTCTTGATGGGTTTGGGCCTGTTTCTTCCACGGCCGTTCCTTTATCAATTGAATCTTGAACATATTTTACAATAAGAGTTTCTCCAGTCTCTTCTATTAATCTGTCTCTAAACTCAATAGTTTCAGGGAAGTTGTGTCCTGTATCCACATGCATTAAAGGAAATGGGACTTTTCCTGGGTGAAACGCCTTTCTGGCAAGATGGAACATGATAATAGAATCTTTTCCTCCAGAAAATAACATTACAGGTTTTTCGAATTGTGCTGCTACTTCTCTAAGAATGAAAATTGCTTCCGATTCTAGCTGCTTTAAGTGTGTTAAATTATACGAACTCATTTTTTTACTTGTTTTTTATTTTTGGCAATATATAGTCTAGAACTTTCTGTACTGAATCATCTATTGATAATTCAGAGGTATTTATTTCTAACTCAGGATTTTCAGGAGCTTCAAATGGCGCGCTTATTCCTGTAAAATCTTTAATTTCTCCTGCTCTTGCTTTCTTGTATAACCCTTTAATATCTCTATCTTCACAAGTTTCAATAGATGCATTTATGTAAACTTCTATAAAATTTTCTGATCCAATTATCTCTTCCGCGATTTTTCGTATTGCAATAGTAGGACTCACGAAACAATTAAGCGTTACTATCCCGCAATTCATAAATAATTTAGAAACTTCAGCAATTCTTCTGATGTTTTCCGCTCTGTCTTCTGATGAAAAAGTAAGATTATTGCTTATTCCTACACGAATATTGTCGCCATCCAAAAGTTGATTGAGAATGCCTTTTGAATGCAAATATCTTTCTACCCCTTTTGCAATTGTAGTTTTTCCAGAGCCTGAAAGTCCAGTCATCCAGATTACTTTTGCATTTTGTTGCAATAGTACTTCTTTATCCTCTCTTTGTAGGATATCGTCAAAAATTGGAAATAAATTACCTTTGGATTTTTTCATATTTAAGTCGGCAAATTTAACAAAAATTTATGAATTATTATTAAGATGTATTAAGGATAAAATTCTTAAATTTGGGCAATTATATTTAAAATAGTATTTTGAATTTTCCAGATTTAGAAAAGACACTAAAAATTGATAAAGTTGGGGTGCATGAAAGAGTAAATCGATTTTGCAAAAGAAGTATAAAAACTTCAGCAAAAACACATGGCTTACATCTTGCGCTCAGTATGATTGATTTAACAACTTTGGAAGGGAAAGATACTCCTAAAAAAGTAGTTCAACTTTGTTATAAAGCTCAACATTTACATGATTCAATGCTTGATTTACCAACTGTAGCTGCGGTTTGTGTATATCCAACTTTGGTAGGAGTTGCAAAAAAAGAACTAATAGGAAGCGGGATAAATGTAGCTTCAGTGGCTACTGCATTTCCTAGCGGACAATCTACTTTAGAAGTTAAATTAAACGATACTAAATTTGCTGTCGATCAAGGAGCGGATGAAGTAGATATGGTAATTTCTAGAGGAAATTTTTTAGCTGGAGAATATAATTTTGTTTTTGACGAAATCGCTGCAATAAAAGAGGCGTGTGGAAAAGCTCATCTGAAAGTAATATTAGAAACTGGAGAATTGGATACTTTAGATAATGTGAGAAAAGCAAGTGATATCGCAATGTATGCTGGGGCAGATTTTATTAAAACTTCAACAGGAAAAATCAGTCCGGCAGCTACTATGTCAGTTACCTATGTAATGTTAGTGGCTATAAAAGATTATTGTAAAAAAACAGGAATTAAAATAGGAATGAAGCCAGCAGGAGGAATTTTAACCGCCAAACAATCTTTGCAATATTTAGTGATGTTAAAGGAAACTCTTGGTGATAGCTGGATGAATAAGGATTTATTTCGTTTTGGAGCGAGTCGATTGGCAAATGATATTTTAATGCAACTAGAAAAACAAGAAAGCGGAATTTACCAATCCTTGGATTATTTTTCAAAAGATTAAAAGATGAGCAAAATTAATATAAATAAAAGCTGGAAATATGATGAATCTCTTGAGTCGACATCTCATATAAAGTTAAAGGATAAATACGATTTATTTATTGGAGGTGAGTTTGTAAAGCCATTATCAAAAAAATATTTTAATACTTTAAATCCTGCAACCAATCAAAGTATTGCAGAAATTGCTGATGCGAATGATAAGGATATTGATAAAGCAGTAAAATCTGCTAGAAAAGCGTTTAACAGTTGGTCCAAATTAGATCCAAAAGAAAGAGGAAAATATATCTTTAGAATAGCAAGAATGATTCAAGAAAGAGCAAAAGAATTTGCTGTAATTGAAAGTATAGATGGCGGAAAACCAATCAGAGAATCCCGAGATATTGATATTCCATTAGCAGCCAATCACTTCTTTTATCATGCAGGTTGGGCTGATAAATTAGAATATGCTTTTCCAAATAAAAAGCCAACTCCATTGGGTGTTGCTGGTCAAATAATTCCTTGGAATTTTCCTCTCTTGATGGCCGCTTGGAAAATTGCACCAGCAATTGCTTGCGGAAACACAGTAGTATTAAAACCAGCAGAAAGCACTTCGCTAACAGCTCTTAAATTAGCAGAGCTTATCCAGGATAGTGGATTGCCAAAAGGGGTAGTAAATATTGTGACAGGAGCCGGAAAAACAGGAGCTGCAATTGTAAATCATCCTGATATAAATAAAATTGCTTTTACGGGCTCAACAGAAGTTGGAAAGTTAATTGAAAGAAGTTTGGCGGGTATTGAAAAGAAAACAACTTTGGAATTAGGGGGGAAAGGAGCAAATATCATTTTTGAAGATGCTGCAATTGATCAAGCGGTTGAGGGAATTGTAAATGCTATCTTTTTCAATCAAGGACATGTGTGTTGTGCTGGTTCGCGTTTGTTTATTCAAGAGAGTGTTGCAGATATCGTAATTGAAAAATTAAAAGATAGAATTTCAACATTAATTGTTGGAGATCCTTTAGATAAAAATACAGATATTGGAGCAATTAATTCTGTAGAACAATTAAAAACAATTGAAAAATATATTGAAATTGGAAAAAAGGAAGGAGGAGAAATATATCAGTCGAAATGCTCCCTGCCAAAGAAAGGAAATTGGTGCCCTCCAACATTATTTTTAAATGTTTCTCAATCGCACACAATTGTACAAGAGGAAATTTTTGGTCCTGTTTTAGCAATTCAAACATTCAGAACTATTGATGAAGTAATTGAAAAAGCAAATAATACTCCTTTTGGATTATCGGCCGGAGTGTGGACAGAAAAAGGTTCAAAGATTTTCAGACTCACAAAGGAATTAAATGCAGGGGTAGTGTGGGCAAATACTTATAATAAGTTTGATCCCAGCTCCCCATTTGGAGGATTTAAAGAGAGCGGAATGGGAAGAGAAGGCGGTTTGCATGGGTTGAAATCATATTTAAAATTTGAATAATGAGCAGAATAGATGTGTTAAAAACATATAAGATATTTATTGGAGGCAAGTTTCCAAGAACAGAATCTGGGCGATTTTCCCCTTTAAAAAATAAAGATGGAGATTTAGTAGCAAATATTTGCTTGTCTTCCAGAAAAGATTTTAGAAATGCGGTTGTTTCTTGCAGAAATACTCAAAAACAATGGGAAAATACAACCGCATTAAATAAAGGGCAGATCCTTTACAGAATTGCAGAAATATTAGAAGGTAGAAAATCTCAGTTTATTGAGGAGTTAATGATGACTGGATCGTCAAAATATCAGGCAAAAAATGAAGTAGAACAAAGCATAGATCGTTTAATATATTATGCAGGTTGGAGTGATAAATTTCAGCAAATTTTCAGTTCGGTTAATCCAGTTGCATCAAATCATTTTAATTTTTCAGTGCCGCAAGCAATGGGAGTTATTTCAGTAATTGCTCCAAATGAATTTCCATTATTAGGATTAGTTTCAATTGTTGCTCCAGTCATTGTTGGAGGAAATTCATGTATTGTTTTATCTTCTGAAGAAAATCCAATGGTGAGCATTTCTTTTGCTGAGGTTTTAAATACTTCAGATGTTCCTCACGGGGTTGTAAATATTTTAACAGGAGAAAGAAAAGAACTAGTCAGTTATTTTGCCTCTCATAAGGATGTAAATTCTATTATTTATTGTGGAGATAAAAATGAAGAAATAAAGGAGATTGAGAAAGTATCGGTAGAAAATTTGAAAAGAGTAAAAATTTACAAACGAAAAAATTGGAATGATAAAACAAGTCAATCCCCTTATTTTATTGAACAGTGTCAAGAAATAAAAACTACTTGGCATCCAACAGAATCTTAACGAAAAGTAAAAAACAAGTAAGAATGAATTTAAACAAATTATTAGTAAAAGCAATTAATGCATCTATTGAAGGAGGGCATGCAATTATGGAAATATATGCTTCTGAATTTGCAGTTGAGCATAAAGATGATAAATCTCCTTTAACATTAGCTGATAAAAATTGCAATGAAGTAATTGAACAACATTTAAAAGAGACAGGCATTCCTTTCTTAAGTGAGGAGGGAGATAAAATTCCGTTTTCAGAAAGAAAAAGCTGGGAATATTTTTGGTTAGTTGATCCTTTAGATGGTACAAAAGAATTTGTAAAAAGAAATGGAGAATTTACAGTTAATATTGCATTAATCCATAATGGGAGCCCTGTTATGGGAGTGATTTATGTTCCTGTAAAAGAAGATCTGTATTTTGCCATGGAGGGTTTAGGCTCTTATAAAGTGAATAAAAATTCAGTGATTGAAAATTTAGAAACATTAATTGCATCATCTGATAAATTACCTGTTAATTATAAAAGAGAAAATTATGTGATTGTGGGTTCTCGTTCGCACATGTCAGCTGAAACAGAGGCATTTTTTGAGCAAAAGAAAAAAGAGCATGAAAATGTTGAAGTTATGGCAGTAGGTTCATCACTTAAACTATGTATGGTTGCAGAAGGAAAGGCAGATGCATATCCTAGATATGCGCCAACAATGGAATGGGATACGGGAGCAGGACACGCAATTGTAAAGTATGCTGGCTTTTCTGTAAAACAATATAATTCATCTGAGGATGTAGTTTATAATAAAGAGAATTTACTCAACCCTTGGTTTTTGGTCAACTAATTTCATGAAAAAAAGACTGAGAAAAGCATTACAGGATAAGGACTTTTCCGAACTCTTAAAAGGCAGTGGAATATCTTTTATTTTAAGGTTTGGAGGATTGGCAGTTGGTTATCTCCTCACTTTAGTGATTGCAAATTTATTTGGAGCAAAAGGTCTGGGGGATTATGTATTAGCAATAACAGTACTAAGATTATTTACACTTTTAGCCAAACTTGGTTTAGATACAACTTCCATCCGTTTTATTTCCTCTTTTGCTTCACAAGATAAATGGACAAGTATTTTCAAATTCAGAAAACAAGTTGTCTCCATCCTATCAATTAGTTCGGTAGTTGCATCTTTACTAATGTATTTTTTATCAGTTCCAATAGCAGAATTGATTAATGCAAATGCATTATATATTCAGATAAACGCATTTTTTGTACTTCCAATGACTTTTTTCATGTTGCATTATCAGAGTTTAAGAGGATTAAAGAGAATTGCAGAATTTTCTTTTTTCTATAGGATGGCCCAAGCACTATTTTCGGTAATATCAATTATTATATTATATCAATTTTTTACAACTTCAGACGTTCCTGTTTATGCTTATTTAATAAGTGTTTTAATTGTATCGTTATTATCATTTATTTCATTTAGATACTGGTTAAATAAAAGATCAAAAGGAAAAGAAAGTGCTGAACAGGAAATAATGAGTTACTCTACTTTACTCACAATTTCAATTCCATTAATGTTTGCTCAATCTGTTCAATTTATTATGGCTTGGACTGATAAATTAATGTTAGGAGCAATCGACACTCCAAATGTTGTAAATGGAATAACAACTAATATAGAAGAAGTTGGTGTTTATTATACTGCATTTAAACTCTCTATGTTTGCGGCAGTTGCTCTTATGGCTATCAATAGCATTGCTTCTCCAAAATTTGCAGAAATGTTTGCAAAAAATGATATGGAAGGATTGAAAAAAGTGATTCATCAATCGACTAAAATGATATTCTGGTCCTCCGCTCCACTTGTTATAATTTTCTTTATTTTTCCAGAGTTCTTTTTAGGCTTGTTTGGTGAAGAATTTAAAATAGGAGTTACTGCATTTATCTTCTTATCTTGTGGTAGATTAATCAGTTCGTTCTCAGGTTCTGTAGGGAATATTTTGCAAATGACAGGAAACCAAAATATCTATGCAAAAATCCTTCTTTTTGGAGCAATTCTGAATGTATTATTAAATTTAATATTAATACCAAGATACGGAATTTCAGGAGCAGCAATAGCATCTATGTCTAGTTTAATAGTTTGGAATTTAAGTATGGTTTTGGTGATTAAAAAGAAGTTTGGATTTTATACGTTTTATATCCCATTTGTAAAAAGATGAAAAATAAATTGCCAAATTTTTTGATTGTAGGGGCTGCTAAAAGCGGCACATCTTCTTTACATAATTACTTAAATCAGCATCCTGAAGTTTTTATGCCTTCATACAATAAAGAAGGAATGAAAGTAAAAGAACTAAGATTCTTAATAAAAGATTTAGTTCAGCATAGATTACATAATGGAGTTTGGAGCTGGGAAGAATATAAATCTCTTTTTAATGAGGTGAAGAATGAAATATCCATTGGGGAATCTACCGTTTTGTATTTGTATTATTATGAGCATGCTATAGATAGTATCAAAAAATATCTTGGTGAGAATGTGAAAATTATTATTATGCTACGTAATCCTACTGATAGAGCTTATTCAGCATTTCAGCATGTGTCCAGAGGGTTAAAAGAGCAGAATTCTTTTGAAGAAGCTTTAGAAATTGAGAAAGGAAGAATAGACAAAGACTCTAGTTTAACGCCTATGGTTATGTACAAAGAAATGGGATTGTATTATGATATGGTAAGAGCATATAAAGAGAATTTTAAAAATGTACATATAATCTTTTATGAAGATTTTAGGGATGATACTGAAGGAGAGATTAAAAAAATATTTAAGTTTCTAGGATTGTCGTTATCTGCTAATATTGATTTTATTAGTCGTCATAATGTTGGTGGGAAAAGATGGAAGAACGAAAAAATGAAACATGTCTTTATGAAAAAAAATCCTTTAAAATCTGCTTTGAAAAAAGTTATCCCAAAATCTTTGAGAAAAGGAGTTAGAGACACATTGATTTCTGCCTCAACTGATAAAGTTGCGCCAATGAAAGAAAATACAAGAATAAAGTTGAATGCATTTTTTAAAGATGATGTCAAAAAATTGTCTGGCCTATTAAATAGAGATTTAACACATTGGACAAAATAATGGCATTACCAAATCTATTCATAGTAGGAGCGGCTAAAAGTGGCACAACTTCACTTCATAATTATTTACATCAGCATCCGGATGTGTTTATGTGTCACCCTAAAGAACCTCATTATTTAATAAATCAGGAAATAGGAATTAATAGGATTCCAGTTGGAATAACAAATTTTATTGAGTATATAGATTTGTTTTCGGAAGGAGAAGATAAAAAATATAGGGGAGAATCTTCCGTTATGTATTTAATGTATCCGGAAATTGTAATACCAAAAATAAAAGATCAATTCGGTGAAGATTCCAAGATAATTATCATGCTTAGAAATCCTGTTGAAAGAGCATATTCTGGGTTTCAGCATGTGAAAAGATATAATGTAATGGAGTCTTTATCATTTGAGGAAGCGCTTGAAAAATCAGAAAATAGATATTTAAAGAATGACAGCGTGACACCTGCATCAAGATATTTAGAGTTAGGTAATTATCATAAGCAGGTAAAATTATTTTTAGAGCACTTTCAAGATGTGCATATTATTCTATATGAAGATTATGTTAAGGATGTAAATATGGAGTTACTTAGAGTATTTAATTTTTTAGATATAGAGAATCGAATGATTGATACTGTTGAGAGGCATATGGTTGGTGGCTGGCAATGGAAAAATAAAAAGATGAAAACATTACTAATGTCAAATAACAAATTAAAATCATTACTTAAAATAGCTCTTCCTTCACAAACTTTACGTATTTTTATTAGAAAGAAGATAATGGAATATACTAGTAGTAAAATACCAAAAATTAATGAGAATACTAGAAAATATTTGTGTAAATACTATGAGCAGGATATTAAAAGATTGTCTAAACTCATAGACAGAAATCTAAACCACTGGACTTTATGAGTTTACCTAACTTCATGTGTATTGGTGCAGCTAAATCAGGGACAACTACTTTGTATGATTTATTAAGGCAGCACCCAAATGTATATGCTCCTTCTTTTAAAGAGCCTCATTATTTTGACATCCCCTCTAATTATTGCAATGGAATAGAATGGTATAATAAAACCTATTTTAATAGTGTTAAGCAGCAGCAAGTAATTATGGATTTTACCCCTTCTTATTTATACGAAAGGAAGGCGGCAAAACGGATTTTTACTACCTTAGGAAAAGATATTAAATTTTTAGTTATCTTAAGAAATCCAGTAGACAGAGCTTATTCACATTATTTGCATTCTAAAAGAGACGAGCATGAGGTAGAAGATTTTTTAAAAGCACTTGCGAAGGAAGAGGAGAGAATAAATGATGCTCGTCTGAAAGAAGATTATCTAACCGAACTAAGATTTTCTTATGTTAGTCAGGGACGGTATTACACTATGATAAGTAATTATCTTAAATATTTTCCAATCGAGCAGTTTTTGTTTATTCATTTTGAGCAGGAATTTGTTGCAAATAGAATTGAGAGTATTAAAAAGATATTCTCTTTTTTAGGCATTGACTATACCCCTGAACTTAATTATACTTTAAGGAGTAATTCTGCTAGTGTAGCTAAATTTATTTGGATAAAGAGATTATTGCAAAGAACAGGCTGCTGGAGAGCTATAATTAAAGCGCTAATTCCATCTTTAAAGTTCAGGCAGATTATTAAAAATAGGATACAAAGAGCGAGTATTAGTTCCTTTATTCCAACACCGCTAAATATCGCTCAAAGAGAGGAGGTATATCAGCTTTATTTCACTGAAGAGATAAATAAATTAGAACAATTACTGAATAGAAAAATGAATTGGAAAGCATGATTTATAGCTTACGAAAACAATGTATAGATGTTATTTTCGTGCTAATGCTAATTTTAAGCACTGGCGGCCTATTATTTGTATTTAATAGAAATATTGCATCAGTATTATTTTTAGGATTCATTTTATTTTTGCTTATTTTTATAGAAGATAAATGGAAAAAAACTATAGTAAATTCTATACTGCTTACTTTTTCTATCTTGGTTATTTTAGGTAGTATTAATTATCTTTATGCTATTACAGAGCAAGCAGCAAATAAGTATTTGTTTCATTTATTGACAGTCACTCTGTCTGCTTTGTTTTTATTTCATTTTAAAAACAACCGAACTAATCAGCAGCTAATAAGGAGTTTATATGTTGCACTTGGCTTAATCGTATTTCATTCTTTATTTAATGCTATTGCATACTTTTTTGTGAAAAATAATTTGATTATTATTACTGCCGAGTATCATGAGTGCGAAACATTTATGAATATTTTTTTTTATGATACTGAAAGAGCTGCTGCTTCATTATACGGATTAGAATTTTGTAGAAATCAAGGTTTATTTTGGGAGCCAGGTATTTTGCAAGTTTTTTTAAATATGTTTTTTTTTCTTGAAGCGTTTATTATTAAAAAAAGAAAAAGTTTTTTATTTCTAGCCGCTATCGCTATTCTAACAACTTATTCTACTACAGGCTTGGCGTTATTATTAATTCAATTTGGAGTTTATTTATTTAATGAGTTTAAAACAAACAAATGGCTAGCGCCCTTTATATTTGTATTATGTATTCCGGTATATATGATTTTTAGTCTGAATGTTGAAGAAAAAATTCAGGGTGAAAAGGAGATGTCTTTTCAAAAAAGATATTTTGATTTAATTCAACCCTTATTTATTGTTCTTGAACACCCTTTAACAGGAATAGGATTAGATGTGGGACAATTTCAAAACATGAGGCAAGAGTTTTATATTCCCTCCTCTTCCTTAAGTGCTATTCAAGAAAAAACAGGGATAGAATCAAAAGTAAAGGGTACAGATAAAGGAAGTAGTAATTCAATTACATTTTTATTTGCTGCAATGGGCTTTCCTACAGCTATATTATTGCTTTATATATTTTTTAAACAGCAAATCATTAAAGAAAAAAAATGGCTTTGGATGTTTATAATGACTGTTTCTGTTATTTCAGAACCCTTATTGTTAAGACCTTTTTTCTTTCTTTTTATTGTTTCAGGATTTACATATGTTTTTTATAAGATTACATCACACAAACAACAAATAGCATGAAGAATATTTTAATTACAGGAGGCGCAGGATTTATTGGCTCAAACTTAACAGTAAAGTTAGTCTCAAAAGGATATAATATTACTATACTAGATAATTTATCAAAACAAATACATGGAGAAAATCAGGATTCTTCTTTATATAATTCAATTAAAGGTAAAGCCGCTTTTATTTCAGGAGATGTCTGCAATAAATCGGATTGGGAGAAAGCCTTAAAAGGGCAAGATGCTGTAATTCATTTGGCTGCCGAAACAGGAACAGGACAATCAATGTATGAAATTACAAGATATAATGAAGTAAATATTATTGGGACAGCACATTTATTGAATATTCTTGCCAATCAAGAGCATACTATTGAGAAAATCATTATTGCATCTTCTCGCTCTATTTATGGGGAAGGAAAATATCTATGTGATAATCATGGGATTACATATCCTAATGAAAGAAAAGATGCTGATATGGCTAAAGGCAATTTCAATCCAATCTGCGATAAATGCGATAAGAAATTGATTTTAAAAGCAACTGACGAAAATTCAAAAATACATCCATCTTCTATTTATGGAATTACAAAACAACAACAAGAGCAAATGATATTATTAATAGGCAAAACATTGAAGATTCCTGCTGTTGCTTTAAGGTATCAGAATGTATATGGGCCAGGACAATCATTAACTAATCCTTATACTGGTATCTTGTCAATATTTTCAACACGACTATTAAATGGGAATGATATTGATATTTATGAAGATGGAGAGGAAAGTAGAGATTTTGTCTTTATTGATGATGTTGTAGATGCAACTGTTTTAGCTTTAGAAAAAAAAGAGGCTAACCATCAAATTTTTAATGTAGGATCTGGAGTTGCAATAACGGTTTTACAAGTAGCAAATACTTTAAAAGAATTGTATGATTCTAATGTGAATATAAACATTAGCGGAAAGTATCGTTTGGGTGATATCCGTCATAATTATGCTGATTTGTCAAAAATTAAAAATGCGTTAGGGTTTAGGCCTAAGTTTAATTTTAAAACTGGAATTACTGAATTTGTAAATTGGGTAAAAACACAAAACATTCAGGAAGATAAATACGCAAATTCACTTAAAGAATTAAAACAGAAAGGTTTAATAAAATGAGACTATTAATTATTGTATTTATATTTTGTTTTGAGCTAATAACAGCTCAAGAAGTTCAGAAAAACTTATTTGGATTTGCAACGTCTAATACTTTTACCTATTGTAATGTAAATGATACCTCATTTATGAATAAAGTAACTGATTTAAATCCAAAATTATTGCGGTTTCCTGGAGGAGCTGTAGGGAATTTTTATCATTTTGGTAAAAGTGGCTATGGATTTGACTTTGCTGAGATTGACCAGTATCAAGCTGCAAAAGTATCAAAAAGAGCAAGAGGGTTAGAAAATTCTAGGATTAAGAAAAATCAACATCAGGATTATATTGATGATTTTATACAATTGGCTCAAGAAACAAATTCGAAAGCTGTTTTAGTGGCTAATCTTTTTGTTGATAATAATGACATCTTATTAATGATTGAAAAATTAGTAACAAATAATATTGAGGTTGTTGGTGTTGAACTAGGAAGCGAACTCTCAAACAGAAGTTACTTTACAAAAGGATATACAATTGACGACTATATTTTTTCAGCTAAAAGTTGCTCAAAAAAGATAAAAGATAAGTACCCCAATCTAAAAACGGCAGTAGTAACAGCTCCATTAGGAAAGCGGAAAGGGCATAGGCATAATGTATGGAATGAAAAACTTTCTAAATTGGATTTTTATGATGATATTATTATTCATTCGTACGCAAAGGTTGTAAAAGGAAAAAAGGAATTTGGACAAATGTTGACTGTTGAACCTGAAGGTGAAAATCAGATAGAGGCATTTGACATTTATAAAAAGAGAGCATTAAAATTTCTGAATACCGATTTTCCCGATGAAATAAAAAGATACAATACTATTTTCAATAAACCAATCTGGATTACGGAATGGAATCTTCAAATGTCTAAAACAACAGGAAATACACTGTTACAGTCTTTATTTGTATCTAATTATTTTTTAGAACTTTTAAGTAACAAAGATTTAGAAAATATTTCAATTACAACTTACCATAATTTAGGAGGTCGAGATTATAGTGGCTCAATATTCAGTACCAATACAGGATCGCTAGAAATTAGAAGTACTTACTATCCCTTAAAAATGATTGGAGAATTATTTAGTATGTCAGGTCAAATAAAAGTTGATTGTAAAGAATTGAACAAAGATGTTTTAAAATATCTAATCTATAAAGATACTCAATTAGATAAGATAATGATTTTTAATTGGACTGACAAAGGAATGGTTGTAAACAATGATAGTGTTAAGCAAGTTCAACTTAATAGTTATTATAGTAAAAATCTGTATGATAAAGCGGATATTTACGGAATGCTTTCTATGGAGAGAACAATAATACCAGATAAGTCTGATATAATTCTAAAACCATATAGTTTTTCATTAATTTCTTTTAATAATGACTAACGTAAAGCAAATTTTTGTTGTTGGTAGTAGTAGAAGCGGCACAACTATGATGGGGAGAATACTTAGCAATCATTCTGATATTTTTACTTTTAAAGAACTGCATTTTTTTGGCACTATATGGAGCAATAACTCTAATCAAGATTTGAATAGACAAGAGCAAATAGATTTACTCTCTAGATTATTATGTATTCAAGAAAATGGATTGTTTAATCAACAAAATATTTCAGTCTTTAATGAGGAAGCAATTTCACTTTTAGCGCACAAGAATATTTGTAATCCTTTAAGTATTTACGAGTTGTTTTTAAGTGCTATGTCTAATGAAAATAAGTCAACTATTTCATGTGAGCAGACTCCAAAAAACATGTACTATTTGAATGAAATCCTAGCATTTTTCCCACAAGCAAAAGTGATTAATATGGCAAGAGATCAAAGAGATGTTTTGCTTTCTCAGAAAAATAAATGGAAAAGGAGATTTTTAGGAGCTTCAAAAATTCCTTTGTCTGAAGCTATTCGTTCTTATATAAATTATCATCCTATTCTGACTTCAAAAGTTTGGAATTCTTCTTTAGAACATACTGCAAAATATTTTGATAATGAGCGAGTGAAAATTGTGAAGTTTGAAGAGCTTTTAGCCAAATCTGAATCTGTCGTTAAAGATATATGTAATTTTTTAGCAATAGAATTTCATCCCCAAATGCTTAATGTGTCTGTAGTCGGCTCCTCCACAGAACAGGATAATAAGGATAGTTTTTTGCTTGATAGTTCAAAAATAGAAAAATGGAAAAAAGGCGGTCTAAATTCTGCCGAAATATACCTTTCTCAACTTACATCTCATAAAATGATGTCTAAATTTTCATATCATTTGGAAAAATTTCAACTACCGCCTTTATTAAGCATATTTTATATAATTACATTTCCAGTAAAATTAGGATTGGCCTTTTTGCTTAATATTAAAAGAATGGGCAATATGGTTGAGGTAATTAATAAAAGATTTTTTTAATATGAAGGTTGATTTCTTTATAGTGGGAGCTCCAAAAGCAGGAACAACATCATTGTATCATTATCTGAATGAGCATCCTCAGATTGAAATGAGTTTACAAAAAGAACCTGATTACTTTTCAGATGCTGCAATTCAAAAGCAAGGAATATATTATGGGAAAAACAGAATTGATACTGAAGAAAAATATAATACATTATTTAATACTCAAAAAAAGGATGTCATTTTTGGAGAAGGAAGCGTTTCATATTTATTTTATCCAAATGTAGCTCAAGATATTAAAGCATATAATCCAATTGCTAAAATTATTATCATGCTAAGAAATCCTATTGACAGAGCTTTTTCTCATTACTTAATGGATTATCGTTTAGGACTAGTGAGTGATAGCTTTGAGGATATAATTAATAAAAAATCAAAGCATAAAAATGCGCATTTATTTTATCAGCAGTATATAAAAGTTGGAGAATATGCTACTCAACTTAAAAGATATTTTGATGTTTTTGATAAGGAAAATATTTTACTTATTGATTATGAAGATTTCAAAAGTGATGTGGTTGGTACTGTGGATTTGGTATATAGTTTTTTAAATGTAAGTGCTGAGTTTGTAGCGGATTTAAATAAGAAGCATAATACTTTCACTATGCCTAAAAATAAATTGATTCGTTTTATGTATTCTTTTGTGGTAATTAGAAATATTCTTTCCTTTATTTTTCCAAAAAGTATGGTGAAAGCTGTACGGCTTATTTTGTTTAGAAAAAATAAAAAACCAAAATTATTGGAAGAAACTAGCAATCAACTCAAACACTATTTTAGTAATGATGTCAGGTTATTAGAAAGTATCATAGGTAAAGATTATTCAAAATGGATAAAATAGGTTTAGTTACTATAACATATAATTCAGCTGATGTATTACAACCTTTTTTGGATTGTGTTTGGCGGCAAACACATGATAATTTAATGTTGTATGTAATAGATAATGCATCACAGGATGCTACTTGCTCTATTTTGGAAAAGGAAAATGATTCAAGATTAAAAATAATTAACAATTCAACAAATTTTGGTGTTGCAAAAGCAAATAATCAAGGCATTGAGAGTGCAATTACTGATGGCTGTGATCAAATATTGATTGTCAATAATGATGTTGAATTTGAAACTACTCTAATTGAAAAATTACTTCAGGGACAAGCTGAAAAATCTTGCAGTTTAGTTACACCGAAAATGATGTACTTTGATAATCCAAATCATATTTGGTATGCAGGAAGTTGGTTTATAAAAAAGAAAGGATACTCTCCCTTACATAGAGGAATGAAACAATTAGATGAAGGGCAGTATGATGAAATTGTTGAAGTGGAGTATGCGCCTACTTGTTGTTTGCTGGCTAAAAAAGAAGTGTTCCAGGATATTGGCTTGATGGATGAAAAGTATTTTGTTTATTTTGATGATACTGATTTTTCATATAGAGTATGGAAAGATAGAAGACATAAGATGTTTTATTATCCAGATGTTAAATTTTACCATAAAGTTGGAAGTTTAACAAATTCCTTTAATAAGAAAGGAGATAAAATATTTAGAGGAGATTTTTTTATACAACAGAACATTAAGAATCATATTTATTTTCTAAAAAAAATTGGAGGATTTTTTGCCTATGCTTTTATTGTCTGGTTATTCTTTAAAAATAATACTAGGTTTATTGTCAATCCTCAGATTAGAAAAAACTTTAAAACTTGGCTGTTAATCAATAAGTCATACTTTGAAGGCGTAAGAATGTAAGTGATGAAAAGAAAAGTAGCAATTATAGACACATTGGGAGCTCATGGAGGAGCCTTTCATTTTTATACTTTTGGCCAGTCAATTGGTCTCATTAATAGTGCTGTTGATGTAAGTCTATACACAAATAACGAAACAACTAATCCTAGAATTACTGGACTTAAGTTCTTTAGTTTTTATAAAGATGTTTTTGCAAGTGAATCAAAAATAACAAATGGAGTACAATGGATTATTGGTTCAATTCAATCTATTTTTCATGCCAGATTTTCAGGAATTTCTATTTTTCATTTTCATATTTTTTATACTAATGTTTTGGTTTTGTTTAGCTTATTGTTAGTAAAGTTATTGTTTGGAAAAGTGGTATTAACAATACATGATGTAAGCTCGTTTGCCAATTCATCTGACTCGTCAATTATTGGAAGTATGATTTATAAATTGACTGATTTAATACTTACTCATAATGAATTTAGTAAATCAGAAATTGTAAAAATTAACCCTACCTTATCTTCTTGTATTTATATAGTGCCTCATGGAAATTACATTCCTTTTATTCATGTGCAAAATGATAAAGAAAAATCTAGACAACACTTGGGAATTCCTAATGAAAAAAAGGTATTGTTATTTTTTGGAATGATAAAAAAGGTAAAAGGATTAGATGTTTTATTGCATGCATTAAAGAATGTTATAAAGGAAAATCCTGATGTGTTACTACTAATTGCAGGAAAGCCTTGGGAGAATGATTTTTCTAATTATCAAAGGATTATTGATGAAAATAATTTGTCAGATTATTGCCTTTTGCATACAAAGTTTATTCCTCATGCTGATGTTGAACATTATTATTGTGCTGCCGATTTAGTGGTTCTTCCTTACAATAAAATATTCCAAAGTGGTGTCCTTATGATGACGCTTAGTTATGGGAAACCCACTTTGGTTTCTGATTTGCCTCCATTAAAAGAAGTAGTTACTGATATGCAAACTGCTTTTTTATTTGAAAGTGAGAATCCAATTTCATTAGCTGAAAAATTAAATTTAATTTTATTAGATCCTGGGAAACTAGAGCAAGTGAGAATAAATGGAGAGAAATTAATAAATACAAAATATGATTGGAATGAAATTGGAAGACAAACTAAACTGGCGTATCAATCATTGTATTAATTTGTATTTTAGCCAAAAACCAAAGAGATGAAAAGTAGAATAAATAAATGTATAAAGAGTGCTGTTGAGAACTATACTCGTGTTTTTCAAGATGATATTTTACAAGAAAAAATTCAGAAAATTGTAATTAAAAGTATAGCTGCTTTTAGAGATGATAAAAAAATGTTGTTGTGTGGGAATGGAGGAAGCGCTTCTGACGCACAGCATATTGCAGCAGAGTTAAGCGGAAGATTTTATGCTGATCGCCCACCTTTATATGCTGAGGCATTGCATGTGAATTCGTCTTATATGACAGCTGTGGCAAATGATTATGGCTACGAAACCACTTATGCTAGAATGGTTGAGGCTGCAGGAAGAAAAGGAGATATTTTGGTTGGGATTTCAACTTCAGGAAACTCCCCTAATGTAGTAAAAGCAATGCGAAAAGCAAAAGAGACAGGAATGCTTACTGTTGGTTTTACGGGTAAAGATGGAGGAAAAATGAAAGATATTTGTGATATTATGATTTGCGTTCCTTCTGTTGATACTCCAAGAATACAAGAAGCTCATATTTTAATTGGACATATTATTTGTCAATTAATTGAAGAAGAAATGTTTCCAAATGCATAAATTAGATACTCTTTTTCTGGATAGAGATGGGGTGATAAATATGAAGCTTGATGGAAGGTATGTTCGAAATTTTGAGGAATTTGAATTTATGCCAGGAGCGGAACTGGCTATAGCTAATCTTTCAAAAATATTTAAACGGATTCTTATTGTCACTAATCAACAAGGTATTGCAAAGGGAATAATGTCAACTGAAGATTTAAATTCATTGCATCAAAATATGCTACAACAATTAAAGATTACAGGAGGTACTATTGAAAAGATATACTATTGTCCACATTTAGATGCTGCAAATTGCAAATGCAGAAAACCAAATACTGGCATGATAGAGCAGGCAATTATTGATTTTCCTAATTTAGAAAATAAGAACTCTTATTTGGTGGGAGATTCTGATTCTGATATTACAGCTGGCAATGAGATGGGTTTAATCACCGTAAAAGTGGATAACGAATATACGCTTGCAAAATGGAGTGAAGAATTATTATCAGTAATTGAATAATAATGATTAATTTTACAGGCAAAACAGAAAAGTGCCAACACCAGATTTAAATATAATTT
Organism: Flavobacteriales bacterium; assembly: GCA_012960805.1. Taxonomy (GTDB): domain Bacteria; phylum Bacteroidota; class Bacteroidia; order Flavobacteriales; family BACL11; genus UWMA-0277. Next base: position 34,755 of record DUAO01000020.1, read on the forward strand.
TTTCATTTTTTACTGCCTTTTTCATTACTTATGTAGCGATACCTAAGGTCATATTTTTTTCTAAAAAACTCAGGCTTTTTGATTCTGCAGGAAAACGGGCTTCACATGAAGGACGTATTCCTGTTTTTGGAGGAATTGCAATTTTTGCAGGGATTCTTTTTTCTTTGCTTTTTTGGGCTGAGATAGAGAATATTCAATTTATATTGGTAAGTTTTTTAATTGTCTTTTTTGTAGGTATAATTGATGATTTATTATCACTCTCTATTATAAGAAAGATAATAGGACAAATTATATCTATTTTGATACTTATTTATTTGGGAGATTTGCAATTAAATAATATGCATGGAGTGCTCGGTATTCATGAGATGCCAAATTGGATAAGTACTTTGTTTACTATTTTTGTAGTTATTGTTATTACTAATGGATTTAATTTAATTGATGGAGTAGATGGATTAGCAGCAGGGATTGGTGTGATTGCTTCTTTTGTATTTGGTCTTCTCGCCTTACTTATGAATCAGGCTGATATGGCGATTATAGCGTTTACCTTAATGGGAACTTTGTTAGGTTTTCTGAAATACAATTATCATCCTGCTAGAATA
>DUAO01000021.1:0-32507 GCA_012960805.1 Flavobacteriales bacterium
TTAAAAGGCATTCCTTCTTTGGCTAATCTTAGTAAAATATGAGAACCAACAAGTCCAGTTCCTCCGGTAACAAATATCATAGGCCAAAGATAGTAGATTAGAGACAATAGATATTATAGCTTAGATTTAATAATTTGTCTATTTTTGAGAAAAATTTATAAGATGAACTTTGCAGAAGAATTGAAATGGAGAGGGATGATACAGGATGTCATGCCAGGAACGGAAGAGCAATTTCAAAAGGAAATAACCTCTGCCTATATTGGGTTTGATCCTACTGCCGATTCCCTGCATATTGGAAGTTTAGTTCAAATAATGATTTTGGTGCATCTGCAAAGATGCGGACACAAACCTTTTGCTTTGGTTGGGGGTGCTACTGGCATGGTGGGTGATCCTTCAGGAAAAAGTAAGGAGCGTAATCTGCTAGATGAAAAAACACTAAACCATAATTTAAATGCTGTTCAAAAACAATTAGAACAATTTTTGGATTTTGATTGTGGAGCTAACTCTGCAGAAGTTGTTAATAATTACGATTGGTTTAAAGATTTAAACTTTTTGGATTTTATCCGTGATGTAGGAAAACACATTTCAATAAATTATATGATGGCGAAAGATTCAGTAAAATCAAGATTAGAAACTGGAATGAGTTTTACTGAATTTTCCTACCAATTGGTGCAAGGGTACGACTTTTACTGGCTTTGGAAAAACAAAAATTGCAAAGTCCAATTAGGAGGGTCTGATCAGTGGGGAAATATAGTAACCGGAACAGAACTCATAAGAAGAAAAGGAGGGGGACAAGCTTTTGCTATAACAACTCCTCTTATTGAAAAAGCAGATGGCGGTAAATTTGGTAAAACAGAAAGCGGAAATATTTGGTTAGATAAAGCAAAAACATCACCATATAAATTTTATCAGTTTTGGCTAAACTCATCAGATGAAGATTCTAAAAATTATATTAAGATATTTACGCTAAAAACTCAACAAGAAATTGAGAAACTAATTACCGAACATGGTGAAACTCCTCATTTAAGAATTTTGCAAAAAGCCATTGCTGATGAAGTAACTACAAGAGTGCATTCTGTTGAGGACTTAAAGATGGCAATAAAGGCATCTTCTATTTTGTTTGGAAAATCTACTGCTGAGGATTTAAAAAGTTTGGATGAAGGTACTTTCCTTTCTGTATTTGAAGGCGTTCCACAATTTGAAATGAAAAAGGAAGATTTAAGTTCTGGAATTTTAGATGTGCTTGCTGAAAAAACACAAGTTTTTGCAAGTAAAGGAGAAGCAAGAAGAATGATACAATCAAATGCAGTAAGTATCAATCAGGAAAAAATTACTGAAGATTTTCAGCTTACGGAAAATAATTTACTTAACGGAAAATACATCTTAGCGCAAAAAGGAAAGAAAAATTACTTTTTGATTATTGTTGGATAGAAACTGGCTCTTGTTTTATTGTAGGCGCATTTTTCAAATGTTGAACAATCCCCTCATAATAATTCAATAATATTTTCTCAATATTCTCTACAAACATCTTTTTAGAACCAAAATTATGTTTGAAATCACGAATTAAAATAACCTTACATTTCCATAAGTTATTTTTTCTTGCTTTACGAGCTCTTCAAATTGTGTAAAATCTTTTCCAACTAAATTATTTGATTTTAATACAGCCATATTTCTTATTTTAAATTCTTACAAACTTAATTATTTCCTAACTTTTCTCAAAGTCTTTTCCAGCTCTTTGTATTTTTGGGTACCAAACATGATATTATTTCCATTCTTCAAAAACACTTTTACTCCTTTATTTCCGCTTACATTATAAGCCTTTCCTTTAAAGCCGTATCTAATTCCCCAACCACCATATTCTTTTAGTGGGGAGTATTCCATGGCTTTAAAATTTTCAATTTCATCCATTTTAATCGTATGAAATTTCAAATGAAAAGGAAAAAATTGGTAATGCAACCCATCTTCATTAACTTTTAGCCTCAACTCAAATAAATAAAACAAAAATGGAATTGCTAGTCCTATTAAAACATAATACAAGTTTATTTCATTATCATCAAACGGTCCTACCGAAATAATTGGGAAAGACAATAAAATAACCCACAACCACCATTGGTTAAATTTCTGCTTTTCCTCAAATAGAGTACTCATTATTTCATTAATGTTTTAGCCTTAATAATATCAGATGTTGGCATTTGGCAAGCCTTATTTTCACACACATAAATCATAGTGATACCTTGCACAAATTTTTCTTGCAATAATTCCATATTACTATTTTTAAAACTGCCAACAAATAATTTATTAGGCACGTATTTTTTATTAAGTTCCATGGCCTTAGTGTGTGCGTCTTTACCCACAATAGCTACCTCATAATAAGGGACTATTTCTTTCAGCATCAAATTAGCATAATTGGCATAACCACTTGCATATTTTGCCATATCTGGCTTTACATTATTGGCTATAATTATAGCTTTTTGCTTATAATTATCCTTATCCAAAAGTGTTCCTAAATCATAGAGCACATTTGCCATTACCGAATTAGAAGCCGGAATTACATTATCATTTATCTCCATTTTCCGAGCAACTAGCTCAGGGTCCAAACGAGAAGTAAAATAGAACATTCCAGAATTTTTATCATAGAAATTTTCCAAAGCATATGCTACTAATTGCTCTGCTTTATCTAACCATGTCTTATCAAAAGTGGCTTCATACAAACGGATAAATGCCGAGCTTACTATGGCGTAATCCTCCAAATATGCATTGATAGTAGATTGACCATCTTTATAAGAATGCCATAATTTTCCATCTGCTTGCATTTGAGCGCCTGCTATAAACTTGGCATTTTTTAATGCCACCTCCAAATGCTGTTTTTCACCAAAAGCCATATAGGCATCCACATATCCTTTTAGCATCAAGCCATTCCAAGAGGTTAAAGATTTATCATCTAATCCTGGGCGAATACGCTTATCGCGTTCGGCCATTAATATGCTTTTCCAGTTTTTAATCTTTGTTTCTAATGCTACAATTGAAATTTTATATTTTTTGGCAATTTCTTTCTTAGTTTTCTTTCTGAGCAAAATATAATTTCCGTGTTCCCATAAGCCTTTCGAATTTATATTATAGTAGTCCTTAAAGATTTCAAAATCTTCACGGATAAATAATTTGAGTTCGGGCTCATTCCACACATAAAACTTCCCTTCCTCCCCTTCGCTATCAGCATCTAAAGCTGAATAAAAAGCTCCATTTTCAGCCATCAATTCTCTTTCTACAAATTCTAAACTTTCAAAAACTACTTCTTTATAAAGCGAATTTTGAAATTTCAAATAACCCTCAGAATACAAGCTTACCAACTGCCCATTATCATAGAGCATTTTTTCAAAATGAGGCGCTTTCCAAGATTTATCTGTAGAATATCGTGAAAAACCACCACCAATTTGATCATAAATTCCACCAAAAGCCATCTTGTCTAAAGTAATTTCTACATGCTCCAACACCTCAGTGTTTTTTGACAAATGAGCATAATGCAATAAAAAATTATAAGCATTTGGCATAGGGAATTTGGGTGCCCCATTCGTTCCTCCTTCCGCATTATCAAAGCGTTCGGCCCAAGGGCCTACCATATTATTTAAATCTTTCCAAGTAAAATTGGCTTCTGCAGTATTTAACCCAATATTTTCTGATTGCTGTATACCTAAGGATAACCTGTCTGCAAATTCAATAACTCTATTGGGTTCTGTTTTGTAAGTATTTGCAAGTCCTAAAATTTGCTTTTTCCAATCCTCTTTTCTGAAATAAGTGCCTCCCCAAAATGGTTTTCCGTTAGGAAGCGCTACACAATTAAGTGGCCAACCTCCTCTTTGATTCATTAACTGTACGGCCGTCATATAAACTTGGTCCACATCAGGTCGTTCCTCTCTATCCACTTTTATGCAGATAAAATTATCATTCATAATTTTTGCTACTTCTTCATCTTCAAAACTTTCGTGTTCCATCACATGACACCAATGGCAAGCGGAATAACCAATACTAATTAATAATAATTTCCCTTCAGCTTTTGCTTTATCCAAAGTTTGCTCATTCCATGGGTGCCAATCCACAGGGTTGTAGGCGTGTTGTAAAAGGTAAGGACTTGTTTCGTTTATTAACTGATTTGTATGTTTGTTTTCTTTTTCCATGCGTTTGTTTTCTTGACTATTGCAGCTAAGGGTTGTGAGTAAAAAGATTCCTAATACATTTGAAATTTTCATAATTTATTGTCGAATCGTTTAATGCGCTTTTGCATAATTGGCAAAGAAATGAGGAATGGTTTCAATTCCTTTAAGGTAATTGAAAATACCATAATGTTCGTTAGGAGAATGGATAGCGTCCGAATCCAAGCCAAAACCAAGTAAGATAGATTTAACCCCTAGCTCTTTTTCAAATAATGCAACAATAGGAATACTCCCCCCGCTTTTTACAGGCACTGGTTTTTTGCCATAAGTAGTTTCCATAGCTTTGCTTGCTGCCAAATAAGCAGGAATATCAGTTGGAGAAACATAAGGCTCTCCACCATGGTGAGGGCTTACTTTTACTGTTACAGATTTAGGTGCTAGACTCTCAAAATACTTAGTAAATTTGTCTGTAATTTCTGCATCCGACTGATTAGGAACTAAACGCATAGAAATTTTAGCATATGCCTTTGATGCGATAACTGTTTTAGCCCCTTCACCTGTATAGCCTCCCCATATTCCGTTTACATCCAAAGTTGGTCTAATTCCATTTCTTTCCATAGTAGTATAGCTTTCTTCTCCATGAATATCAGAAAGGTCTAACGCTTTTTTATAAGCATCCAATGAGAAAGGTGCTCTTGCTATATCTTCTCTTTCATCAGCTGATAGTTCCACTACATTGTCATAAAATCCTGGAATTGTAATCTGATTATTTTCATCCTTCATTTTTGCAATCATCTCGCACAAAATATTGATTGGATTTGCTACAGCTCCTCCATACAATCCTGAATGTAAATCACGATTTGATCCCCTTACTTCCACCTCCATATAACTGAGGCCTCTAAGGCCAGTAGTGATAGACGGAGTATCATTTGCAATAATTCCAGTGTCAGAAATTAAGATAGCATCACATTTTAATCTTTCTTTATTTTCTTTAACAAAAACCCCTAAATTTTCAGAACCAACTTCTTCTTCCCCTTCAATCATAAGTTTAATATTACAAGGTAAAGTGTTCGTATTCATCATCAGTTCAAATGCTTTTACATGCATATAAAATTGTCCTTTATCATCACAAGAGCCTCTAGCAAAAATAGCTCCTTCTGGATGAATATCAGTTTTTTTAATTACAGGTTCGAATGGACCGCTAGTCCATAATTCTAATGGGTCGGCTGGCTGTACATCATAGTGCCCATACACCAAAACAGTAGGTAAATTTGAATCTATGATTTTCTCAGCATAAACGATAGGATATCCTGCCGTTTTACAGATTTCAATATTGTCTGCCCCTGCATCAGTCATTGCTTTTGCTACTGCATCAGCACAATTTAATACATCCGCACTATAAGCTGGATCAGCTGAGATAGATGGTATTTTTAAAAGGTCAATTAATTCGTTTATGAACCTGTCCTTGTTCTCGTTTATATAATTATTTATGTGTTCCATTTTTATTTATTTTCTACTAATTCTTTAAGCTTCTCATTCATTAATTCAAACCCTTTTCTAGTTTTTGCATTTAATTGTTTCCAAAGAAATGGAACTAAAATACCCTTAAAAAGCTCTTTTTGAATAAGCTTTGTTCTGCTATTATTAAGTTCTTCTAATTCAAAAATATGTTTTCCATCAAAAATGCCTGGAATCAATAAATGACCTTGCCATCTTAATTCCTTATTTTCTTTAATTATTAGGCACTTAGGTTTAAATGTCATTTTTTTCGAATCTGGAGGCATAATGGTAACTTGAAAAGTATTATTCTCAATAACCTCACCTGTAATTTCTTTTATAAATGGATTCCAATTAGGGTATTCCTTAAAGTCTGTAAGAATTTTCCAAACTTTATTTATAGAAGCATTTATTGTGATTTCTGTATATAGTTCTTTCATAATTTATTTTATTAGGATTTCTCCTGCCATTTCCATGGGGGTTTCTACTCCCATTATTTGTAATATAGTAGGAGCGATATCTCCTAATTTCCCATTTTCTATTTTTTGAAAATCTGTATTAAGTGCAAAGCACGGTACAGGATTGGTGCTGTGAGCTGTGTTTGGAGATCCATCTGCATTTACTACAAAATCTGCATTTCCATGGTCAGCAATTATGATAAATGCATAGTCATTTTTTAGCCCGGCTTCCACTACTTTCTGAGTGCATACATCAACTGTTTCCACTGCTTTTACAATAGCATTGTAATCGCCAGTATGCCCTACCATATCAGGATTCGCAAAATTTAGACAAACAAAATCAGTTTCTCCTTTTTCTAGTTCTGCAACAATAGTTAAAGTAACTTCTGGTGCGCTCATTTCAGGTTGCAAATCATAAGTAGCGACTTTTGGTGAGTTTACCATTAATCTCTTTTCTCCTTTAAATTCATTTTCCCTGCCTCCTGAAAAGAAAAAAGTAACATGGGGGTATTTCTCTGTTTCTGCAATTCTGATTTGAGTTTTATTATTTTTTTCTAACACCTCCCCTAAAGTATTTTTGATGTTTTCCTTATTGTAGATAACATTCACATTTTGGTAAGTAGAATCGTAATTTGTTAGGGTCGTATAATGCAGATTTAAAGTACTCATTCCAAAATCTGGCATATCTTTTTGGGTTAGTACAGTGGTGATTTCTCTACATCTATCCGTTCGGAAATTGAAGCAAATTACGGCATCATTTTCTTTTATTGTAGTGATTGGGGTTCCGTTTTCATCAACTGAAATAATAGGTTTTATGAATTCATCCGTTACTCCATTATCATAAGATTTTTGAATACTCTCAGAGATATTTTGACTTATTTCTCCATTTCCGTTTACCAACAAATCATAGGCGATTTTTACTCTCTCCCATCTTTTATCGCGATCCATAGCATAATACCTGCCACAAACAGAAGCAATTTTTGCTCCAAATAAATTTTGTTCTAATTTTTGTATAAATCCTTTCCCGCTTTTTGGGTCACAATCTCTACCATCTGTAAAGGCGTGAATAAAAACATTTTCTACTCCAGCTTTATTTGCAAGTTCACACAATTTATAAAGGTGGTTTTCATGAGAGTGAATCCCTCCATCTGACACTAAACCCATTAAATGCAAAGCTTTGTTATTTTGTTTGGCATAAGTAAAAGACTTTTTCAGATTTTCCATTTCAGCAATGGAATTATCATTACAAGCAATATTAATCTTTGCCAAATCCTGATATACAATTCTACCAGCTCCAATATTAAGGTGTCCTACTTCTGAATTTCCCATTTGTCCTTTAGGAAGCCCCACATTTTCTCCATCGGTTAAGAGTTCGCAATTAGGATATTTATTATAAAGAGAGTCTACAAAAGGAGTATTAGCATTGTGTATGGCATCTGATTTTGTTTTATCGCCATGCCCCCAACCATCTAAAATAATAAGTACCGTTTTTTTACCTTTCATAGATGGGCAAAGATAGAATTTTAGTTGCTTTTGCTAGTTTTTAGTCGCTTGAAAATAAAAGGACCTTATATGGCAGACATAAATGAAGCCACCATAATAGAGGAAATGGTTATTCCGCTACTAATTGCGATTAACGATTTCTGATAACTAATCCCAAAAATATAAGCAGCAATTGTCCCTATATAGGCTCCGGTTATGGGTAATGGAATCATAACAAAAATCATCAAACCCCAAACCCCATATTTCTGAATTACTGTTTTGGTTTTAGTTCTTGCTCTTGCCGATAAATAAATAGCACTTTTCCTATACAGTAGGCTCTTCCAAAGATACTTTTTTGAAAGTTCAATCCCTTTATAAAAAAGCGGGAATACCAATAAATTTGCTGTTAGGCCAATTATAAATACCCAAAGAATAGGTAGGCCGTTTAAGTCACCATAAGGGATTCCGGCTCTCGCCTCTCCAAAAGGAGAAAGGCTAATTAAAAAAGTAAATAAAACATCCTGAAACATCTATAAGATTTAAGTCGGCAAATGTAATGGGATTACTTCTAAAATATCTAAATGATATCGATTAAAAAAATAGATTCTTTTTAATAAAAAGAAAGTTGTTTTTATTTACTGATTTCCTTGTAAAAACTCTTTTTCATTGTCTGATGAATTGCATTGTTTTTTCCTAAACGCTCAGGATGAAATTGAACCGCAATCATAAAAGGATGTTCGGAATTGTCCATTACAACCGCTTCTGGCAAGCCATCAAAAGAACGAGCGATAACTCTTAAATGACTAGGCATGATTTTTAAGCCTTGATGGTGCCAAGAGTTTACCATAATCGTGTCCGTTGCAATTGGGAAAATTAAAGAAGAAGTATCGCAAAGCACAATTTCATGATTTACCTCTCCATTGTTGCGGTGGATAACTGTTGTGCCAATTTCTGTTGGAATATCGCCATAAAGCGACCCTCCAGATGCAACATTCATCATTTGCATACCTCTACACACTCCAATTAATGGAATTTTATTTTCTAGTGCAAAATCAAATAGTTTTCTTTCAAGCGTGTCTCTTTGGTAATTGATATCACCACACACTGCCAAATTTATAGTGTCATTATACTGTAAAGGATTTATGTCCTCCCCTCCAGTAAGGATGATACCATTAGCTAATGCTAAAATACTATCCGTATTTTTTATGGTGTAAGCGTCTAGGATAATTACATTTTTATCTTCTATCCATTTTACATAATTTGAAGAAGCTTTGGATAGTATAATTGTTTTTTGTTTCTCTTTTTTACAAGCAAAGAAAGTAAAACTGCAAACTAATATAATTAGTAGTTTTTTCATGATCTTAGTTTATTGTTAATCAATTACTTTATTTGTTTGTAAATTTATGCATACATCATTATATAATAAATAGTAATAGCAATCCTATTACTATTATTACTAACAACACTTTTCTAGCGCTCCAAAAAAGCCGAAACAAGTAGAGGCTCCATAAGGTACGCCAAACAATTGAATTAAATCCCTCTAACGTATCTGATGATTCAGCAGTAATAATTGTGTCTAATTTAGTTTGACAAAAATAATCAAGCCCTTTCATCTGATGATTATTTTTTTCTCCATACCGATCTCCTACAAATTTTCTCTCAATATTAGTAAATGGAATGACTTTTTCTGCTAAACCTTTCTTTGAAAGTTCATGATAGCCACAAGAAGCAAAGTCTCTGAAATTATCAAACTGATCTTTGCAAATTACTTGAACACAAGATTCTGAGAAGTTGTATTTGGGAGCCCAGAATGCAGTCCAGCCCATCTTTAGATTATCTATGTGATCAAAAATCCTTTTAGAAATTAAAAATGCATCGGACTCAATATGAATAATTTTTTGGTAATTATATTTTTCAGCTATTTTTAGAGACGTGCAGAAACTTCTCCACCATCCCTCATTATTTGCAGAGTTATGAGACCAGTTTAATCCTTTTCTATTATGAAATGAATATAGATTAATTTTGTCTTCATTCTGAAATTTGCCTAATTCATCCTCATTAAAAGTATGTATTTCATCATCTGTAACTAGTTTTAAATCAGAACAGTCATCAATTAAATACATGTGCTTATCATTAGTGAATGGGTGATAATTGTAATAATTAATCCACTTTTGGTACCTTTTCTTATATAATTCTTCTGAATCGAAATGGGATGTGCAAAAAATAAGTGTCTTCATTTTTAATCTATTGGTTGTAGTTATAACCTTCAAAAAATCCTGTAGAGCCATCTATTGATGAGCTCCATTCTCCGCCTCCATAATTTACATTAACAAACAGTTCATTTTCATCTAATACAATCTCATTTACTCCATAAAAATACATCGGAAAATCACCCAAATTAACATTTTGAATTAAATCAGGACAACTATTAATAGAATTTGATTCTTTTTCACAAGAAGAGGTGAAAAATAAAGGAAAAAATAGTAGTATCAGTAGTAGTTTTTTCATAACGTAAACTTACTCAATAATTTTCTAATAAAGTTCGAACTTAGGACCGAGAGGTCCACCAAAAAGAACCCCACTCATTTAAGAGGGCTTTCTAGTTATTCTAAAATTATTTCTTATATAGTAATTGTCGGGGTAGGAGATCTAAACTTTATTAATGACTATGCAAATGATTATGTTCATGATTATGTTCATACTTATAATCATAGCCATTAGTATCTAATTTAATATGTTGTTCATTTTGTAATTCCTGAGGCTCTAATTGATTTTGATGATGATGTGTATGATTAGTAAAATATCCATTAAGTTGATAAACTAATAAAATCATACCCGCTACAACTAATATCCAGTTTGATATTCTATCAAAGGATTTCCCTCTAATCATTGAAAGTAGTGGGAAAACTATTATCAATACTGCTATTTGACCAAATTCTACCCCTACATTAAAAGATAATATTTGAAATAACGACAAATGAATATCTGAAGCAATTGCTACTTCTTGTAGTTTTGTTGATAAACCAAAGCCATGAATTAATCCAAATATAAAAACCATTAAAATTAAATTTGGAGGCCCAATAGAGCAACACTTTTTAAATCCATCTAAATTTTCAAATCCTTTATAAATAACACTAAATGCAATTACGGCATCTATTAAATAAGCATTTACTGTAATTCCATAAAAAGTGGCAAAAATAAGAGTGATACAATGAGCAATTGTAAAAGCCGTTATAAATTTAAAAATATCAAAATAGTTTGAAAGAAAAAACACTACTCCAATTAAGAATAAAATATGATCATATCCTGTAACCATATGCTCTGCCCCAAAATAAATAAAATCAATTAATGACGCATCAGCCATAGCGCTAACTGTTGATTCTGAAACACCATGAGGCCTTCCAATCAAAGGGATACATAGTAATAGTGATAATAGTTTTTTCATAATACAAACTTACTTAATAATTTTCTAAAAAAGTTCGAAATTAGGACCGAGAGGTCCACCAAAAATAAACCCACTCACTCAATTGAGTGGTTTTTTATATATTAGCATCATGAATAATCTAAATGAAAAAATAGGAATCATCTCATCTATAATTATTATTGTTGGATGTTTATTAAAAGCATTTCATCTTCAAGGAGCAGCAGTGGTACTAACATCAGGATTCTTGTTTTTCTCTTTAATTTTCATGCCTTCTATTATCTTTTCTCAATTAAAAGAGAGAAAAATAATTCACGCAATAGCAGGTTTCTTTCTTAGCACATTAATACTTGGTGTTCTATTCAAAATAATGCATTGGCCTTTTGCTAATTTTCTTATTTCTTGGAGTGTAACAATATCTCTTTTTGGCATAACTCCCATATATATTATAAGTAACTATTATACTAAGATAAATGAGGCTTTCACTAAAAAGGATCGTATGAAAAATATTCTACTTGGGATTTTCATTCTTGCTCTTTTATCATTATGGTATGCAATGATAGATCTATCTAAAATCCCAAGCCCTTACTCAATTCCTTAAAAAAGTTCGAAATTAGGACCGTAAGGTCCACTTTTGTCTACTTTTGTTTCAATGAAAGAAATTTTGAACATAACTTTAATTCAATCCAATCTTTTTTGGGAAGATGTAGATGCAAATCTTTCTCATTTTGATAATTTATTATCTGATGTAAAAGAAACAGATATTATCCTTTTACCAGAAATGTTTAATACTGCTTTTTGTCTAGAATCAAACCATTTGGCAGAAACTATGGAGGGTAAAACAATTTCTTGGATGAAGGAAATTGCCAAACAAAAGAATTGTACCATTACAGGAACTTTAATGATAAAAGAAAATGGAAAAGTGTACAATCGCCTAGTTTGGATTTTAGAAAATGGAGAAATATATACTTACGATAAACATCATTTATTTTCTTTATTAAAAGAAGAAAGACATATAGAAAAAGGAGTAGGAAGGTTGATTATTGAGGTAGATGGATGGAAAATTTGCCCTCTTATTTGTTACGATTTGCGTTTTCCGGTTTTTAGTCGAAACAATGTAGGTTATGATGTTTTAATTTATTTGGCAAACTGGCCTGTAAAAAGAATTGATGCTTGGGATACGCTTTTAAAAGCGCGAGCAATAGAAAATCAATGTTACACTATTGGGGTAAACAGAGTAGGAAAGGACGGAAACGGAACTCCTTTTAACGGGCACACAAAAGTATTTGATGCTTTTGGAAAAGAACTACTTTCTGCTACTGAGAATAAAGTAGAGGTTTTACAAATAAATTTGAGTATGGATGATTTGAAACTAAAAAGAAGACAAATGAATTTTTTGCAAGACAGAGATGAATTTACTCTTCAATAATCCACTCTAATTCCAAATCCCAATTGGAGCGAATAGTGATTTCCGTAGGATAATTAAATACTCTCTCGGCAGAGGTTTTGTCTTCCCAACTTCCAGTAGTCCATTCTCCATTTTGGTCAGTATCTTCTATAAATTTAAGTTGGTATTTCCCAGGAATTATTTCTGTTAAAGAATATGGTTTTTCACTAAAGTCAAATTGAGAAATTACTTTTTCATTTTGCAATAGCTGGAAAATACAAGGGGAATTTTCAGTAGTTATAATCTCTAGATTTCCATAAGTGACACTTTCCACAAGCACACTATCTGTTTTGCTACTATCAGATAAAGTGCTTAACGTGTCGGTAACAATACTATCCACTACCACAATGGGGTCAAAAGCAAGAAGCGAAATAAAACTATCTATTTCAGCATTAATTAATTGCTCAGAAAAAGAAATTTGCTCCCCTTCATTATAGATAAAATCAAAATCAGTAAGTGAAACAATTTTATAGTTTTCTACTTTTAAATTTGGGAAATGAAAGTTGCCATTTTTATCTGTTTTTGCGAGATAATTAGGTGTTTCTTTAAAAATAACACTATCATTTCTGGCTTTATTAAACAGCATAATCCAAGCATTTCCTATGAACTTTAAGGTATAAGCATCTTGCAGTTTCCCGCTTAACCTTAGACTATCCACCAGTTCAGAAGTAGAAAAAATATAGTTGAGTGTATCTAAGATATTCCCTTCATTTAAATCCTTTATACAATTATTTAAAGCTAAATGATAAGTTGTATTTTGAGCAAGCGTATCGTCAATATTTAAAATTAATTTGGATGATTTTATTTTTTTCAGAATTCTCTTTTGAGTAGGTGGTGAGATGTAGAAATTTTCCTGCCAATTGTTCAATTCTATAAACTCGTCAAAAGAAAAATTAATTTCTTCAAGTTGTTTATTTTCTTTTGAATATACTTCAGTAGTATTAATAAGTTTTGGAACAGCTATATCTTTTTCGCCCCCAGTAGGGGCCACCATATTTGCACAGCTGCTAAGTAGAAAAAGTAAGATGGTAATATGGACGATAAATTTCATTAAGGCAAAGATAATCTATTTGCTTTAGGCAACTGCAATTGTTGCAATGCTTACGTTTACTCCCTCAATTTCTAATAGTTTTTGAGCACAAGCCTCTAGCGTAGCCCCAGTAGTAACAACATCATCAACAAGCAAAATGTGTGTGTCAATTAATTTTTCTGATTTTTTTAATGCAAAGCTATTCATCATGTTTTCCCAACGGCTAAATCGTTTTTTTCTTGTTTGGGAATCTGTATTTTCTGTGCGAATTAGAGCTTTTGTATTTACTTTAATTTGTAGAATTTCTTGTATTCCTCTGGCAATATATTTACTTTGATTGTAGCCTCTCAGTTTTTCTTTTTTAGGATGCAGAGGTATTGGTATAATATAATCAATATTACTGAAAAATGAACTTTCTTTTAGTGCGTAACCCAATTGTTTTCCTAAGAAGAGGCCTACACTTTTCCCTTCTTCATATTTTAACTGATGGATAAGTTTTTGCACGCTACCTTCTTTCTGAAATTGATACAATGCAACAGCATTTTGTAATTGTACTCTCCCCCAAAATAACTTTCTCACTGAGTTTTTTGCCCGCTTAAAACAATTTGTTTTTGGAATTTGGTATAAGCAATGCGTACAAATACATTCTTCCTCTTTGAGTAAGTTTTTTTCACAAACAATGCAAGTACTTGGATAAAACAAAGCAATTAAATCCTCAATAGATGAGTAAAGATAAGTTGTCGCTTTCATAATTGAAAGTTATAAAAATAAAGGCAATAAAAAAACCCGCCAATTTGACGGGTTTATATTGTAAATTCAACGTTGTTTAGCCACATTTGCTGTAGCCACAGCTTACGCATTTTAAGCAACCTTCTTCATACACCAATCCTTCATCCCCACATTCCCCGCAAGTATGGTCGCTTACTTTTGTCCCATCTGCAATAAATGTTTTAAGTGCTCGTACAACCCCACTTTTCCACGTGTTAATGTTTTCATCATAAAGGTTCATTTTTGCAATCAAATCAACAACATAATGTAAGGGCATACCATGACGCAATACTCCTGAAATTAGTTTTGCATAATTCCAAAATTCCTTATCAAATGAACGAGATAAACCTCCCATTGTAACTTGATATCCTTCTTTGTCTTCATACTGAAAATCGTATTGAGTTAATCCATTTTCTCTTCTTTTTTTGATTACCCAGCCATACTCAACCCAAGAAGGCACACTAAATACATCCTCAGTTTTTCCAGTAAATATTTCATAAGGTCTGCCATTAAGCAGCCCTACTACAGCAATCCATTTTTCTTTATTGTTTCTAAAACGAACTACTTTTGAGTCTAATCTTTTCGGGCGAGAAGGAGCCCTGGTTTCTTTAAATTCCGCGTTTTCCAAGACATCATTTTCTTTTTTATCATCAGTAGCAACTAACACCCCTGAACGAGAACCATCACGATAAACTGTAATTCCTTTTAACCCTTGTTTCCAGGAATCCATATAGATATCACTTACTTTTTCAAGAGATACATCATTCGGTAAATTAATTGTTGAACTGATAGAATGGGTGACATATTTTTGAACAACTGCCTGCATAGTTACTCTTTTATCCCAATCAATTTCAGGAGCAGTACTTCCGGCATAAGGACTTTTTGTAATATCAGTTTCTCCAGTTACCTCCATCCACTTCTTCAAATTGTGGTGGTAAACCGTAAACTCTTGCCACTTATCTCCTGAATCATCAATGAAATCAACCTTCTCTTCAGTGTCCAGCTCATTTAGTTTTCTTCTTCTTTTGTAGTGCGTCATAAATACAGGCTCAATGCCTGAAGAAGTTTGAGCGAGCATACTTAATGTTCCTGTTGGAGCTACTGTGCTGATAGAGATATTTCTTCTTCCAAACTTCATCATTCTTTCGTACACTTCTGGCAATTCTACTTTTAGCATTTGTACAAATTCTGAAGTATTTTCAACTTTAGCATCAAAACCAACAAAGCTTCCTCTTTCTAATGACATATCAATAGAGCTGTCAAATTCAGCTCTACACTTTTCTTTCATTATTTTTTCTACTTTATTAATAGCCTCATCAGAATCAATTGCCATACCTAGACCAGCAACCATGTCAGCCAAAGCGGTAAACCCCAATCCTGTTCTTCTTCCTTCTATTCCTGTTTTTAATAGTAGCTCCCAAGTTTCTTTTTCAACAGCCTTGATTTTTTCCGGCTCATCATCATCTTCAACTTTCTTCAATATTCTTCCTATTGCTTCAGTTTCTAAATCCACCAAATCATCCATTAATCTTTGTCCTTCATAAGTTGCTTTATAGAAGTCTTTCATTAGGAATTTAGCGTCTTTGGTAAATGGATTTTCTACAAAATTGAAAAGATTAATTGCTATTAATCTACAGCTATCTCCTCCTTGCATTGCAATTTCAGAACATGGATTTGTAGAGGTATTTTTATATCCAGGGTAAACAGATGAAGTTGAATACCAATGTTGTCTGTCCCAGAAAATTAATCCTGGTTCGGCTGTATTATGCGCACACTGAATAATTGTATCCCATAGTTCTTTTGCCTTAACTGTTTTGCTGAATTTTGGAGTATCAGAATCAATTGGCCATCTGTGAGTATACTCAGTATTATTTTCAACAGCCTTCATAAATTCATCTGATAAACGAATAGAGATATTTGCGCCAGTAACTTTCTGTAAATCTTGTTTAATCGTAATAAAATCCTCAACATCAGGGTGTGCAATATCCATAGATAACATTAATGCGCCTCTTCTTCCATTTTGAGCAACCTCACGAGTAGTATTTGAGAAACGATTCATAAAGGACACCGCACCAGAGGTACTCCCTGCCGCATTTGATACCCTTGCTCCTGAAGGGCGTAAGTTTGAAATATCTACTCCAACACCACATCTTCTTTTGAATAACTGAGCCAATTGTTGATCAGTATAAAAGACTCCTCCATAAGAATCATGTAATTCTGGGACCACTATACAATTGGATAAAGAGGCTAATTGGTAGTGATTACCTAATGAGCTCATTACACTTCCTTGTGGAATGATATAACCAAATTCTTTAAAGTAGTCATACACTTTTTCTTCCGTTAAATCTTCTCTCTCTTGCCCATATTTAGATAAAAATTTGGCACTACCATTTAGGTTATATTTTAACTTATAATCTGCTTCAATTCTTCCAAATTCCTTTGCCATTCTCCTGTGCATATCATCAGGAGTTTGTTCTACAAATTCACCATTATTATCTTTCATGGCATACTTGTTCATCCAAGTTGTTCCTGCTAATTCATCCCCATTAAAATAGAAAACAGCCGCCGCTAAAACTTGTTCGTATGCGTATGTTTTTTGTTTATTTGTTCTTGTTGTGATGTCTTGTGGTTTCTTTGTTATTGTGGTCATTTAGTTTTCAGATTAAAGCATTTATTTTTTCAGTATTTTTTTACTGACTACAAGTTTAGAAATAAACTCAAAAGTACAACCACAGTGAGATGCGTCTTCTCAACACATTTTTCAACAAAAAGTTAATAAATAAAAAAAGAAATTGTAAGTTATTGAAAACGAATGTTATGATGCGTTTACTAGTCTTTCAAGCCCTTTCTTTTTTCATTTAATGGTAGAATTTTTACAAAGGGATGTTCTAAATTAAACTAATTATTAGGCGAATATGTCATTTAGAATACTTTCAAATAGTAGTCTTCCATCTTGATTATTCAACTCTCCATCAGATGCTCTTTCAGGGTGTGGCATCATGCCGAAAACATTTCTTTCAACATTGCAAACTCCAGCAATATTTAATACGGATCCATTTGGATTTGCCTCCGCATTAATGTTCCCATTTTCATCACAATATTTAAACAGAATTTGATCGTTTTTAATAAGTGATTCTAAAGTTTCTTCATCTGCAAAATATTTTCCTTCACCATGAGCAATAGGAATTTTTATTGCATTATCAGTATACTGATTGGTAATTAAAGTATTTTGAGTTTCAGCCTTTAAATAAGTGTTTTTGCAAATAAATTTATGGCTTGTGTTGTGCAAAAGAGCCCCTGGTAATAAGCCGCTTTCAGTTAAAATTTGGAATCCATTGCAAATTCCCATCACATAGCCTCCAGCATTAGCAAATCCAATTATTTCACTCATAATTGGTGAAAATTTTGCAATTGCTCCTGATCTTAAATAGTCACCATAAGAGAATCCGCCAGGTAAAATGATAAAATCACATTCTTGCAAATCAGTATCTTTATGCCAAAGTTTTACTACCTCCTGCCTCATAATAGTCTCAAGAACATATACCATGTCCATATCACAGTTCGAGCCAGGAAATACAACTACACCAAATTTCATAATTTTATTTTTAATGTGGCAAATTTACATATTCTAACGCAATCCAATACTTATAATAGAAGGAAGAAAGTATTAATAATAGGAATAATAAATTAGCAACTTTTCTGTTTTTGGTATAGGTAAAATAGTTGCCGATAACAATGCATAAAGGGGTCATTAAAAAATACCATGATTGTAGTCCACTAAATAAGAGTAAAATAAAGAGTAATAGAAAGTAGAAAAAGATAATAAGAAAAGATTTTCTGGAGCGAATACTTTTTTTATAGAGCCATTTAAATAATTCTACAAATGCAATAAAGCTAGTAATTACCAGAATGAAAATCCAGATTAATTTAGGTAAAGCAATGCTATTAATATCAGGAAGATTAATAAGTTCAAGATTAGTAAATTCTGGGAAGACAAAAACTTTTTCAAAAAGAACGGTATGCAGAAAATAGAAAAAATAAGGCGTAATAAGTCCAATGCAGCTGACGCTTAAATTACTCCGATTAAGATTGCTGTAATTGATACCGCTAATTATAATAAGTAGTACTAGATAAAGCAGATTAGGAAATATAAAACTTAAAATAGAAAGGATAAAAACTGCATTAAAAATTTGAGAAAAAGGATATTCTTTTTGATAGGATTCAAAAATATAATTTAGGAAAAAAAGGAGCAAAAAAGAAACAAACCATTCTGTGAGCGTATTGATAAATGGCGTGCAAATAAGCAAATAAACAAAGCCAAGGATAAGGTTCTCTTTTCGAATAATATTTTTTTCATAAATAAGATTGTTAAGCCCTAGGGCGTGAAATGAAGGAATGAGCACTCCTAATAAAAGCACAATAAATGGGGATGCCCATTCGTGATAAAAAACTTCTTGAATAGGAAATTGAAGCAAAGGAATGCAAGAAAAAACAATACAAAACACAATAAAAAATAAAATTATTGTGGGCTTTGGATTGATAAGGTGTTTAAGAAACATTGTATTCTCTAAAAATAGTTAAATTTGCCACAGTAAATTAAAACAAAAATTATGAGTAATATATTTTATGCAATTGGCGATTTTTTTGGTATAATCTTTAATGGTGTAGAGGCTCTTGGAAATAGTGTCAACTATATTTATATTGGTGTAATATTTACTTTTTTAGTAGTGTGGACAGCTAAAATGATAAAGCATAAAAAAGACGGAGAAGAGCACGCTTCATCATAAATCAAATCCTATATCTTTACGGTAATATTTACCTTCAAAGGATATTTTCTCTGCACTATCAAACGATTTTACCAGCGCCTTTTCCATTGTTTCTCCAAATGAGGTAAGCGCTATAACTCTACCGCCATTTGTTTTAATAGTCCCGTTATCATTTTTTGTTCCAGCATGGAAAACAATACTCTTATCAACCGTTTCCGTTCCTGTAATTTCTTTTCCTTTTTCGTAAGCTTCTGGGTATCCACCCGCAACAAGCATTACTGTGGTCGCTACTTCATCTGTAATCTCCAAGTCCTTTTCACTAAAAGTCCCATCCCCAATTCCTTGCAACAAATTCAAGAAATCAGATTTTATTCTCGGGATAACAACCTCAGTTTCTGGATCACCCATTCTTACATTGTATTCAATAACTTTAGGCTCTCCCTTAACATTTATAAGTCCTATAAAAATAAATCCTTGATAAGTGATGTTATCTTTTTGTAACCCTTCAATTGTAGGTCTTATTATTTCTCTTTCTACTTTTTCAATATAGAATCTATCAGCAAAAGGCACAGGTGAGATTGCTCCCATTCCCCCAGTATTTAACCCCATATCTCTTTCTCCAATTCGTTTGTAGTCTTTTGCTGATGGAAGAATTTTATAGGATTCTCCATCAGTAAGCACAAAAACAGAAAGTTCAATTCCATCTAAAAACTCTTCAATAACAACTGTTGATGATGCAGTCCCAAATTTAGCATCAGCTACCATTGCTTTTAATTCGTCTTTAGCCTTTTGTAAATCATTTAGGATTAACACTCCTTTTCCTGCAGCGAGGCCATCAGCTTTAAGCACATAAGGAGCATCAAGGCTTTCTAAAAAAGCATAACCTTCTGCTAAGTTTTCTTTTGTAAAGGCTTGATATTTTGCAGTTGGAATATTGTGCCTAAACATAAACTGTTTTGCAAATTCTTTGCTTCCTTCTAATTGAGCGCCTTCTTTTGAAGGACCTATAAGTATAATATCTTTTAAAGCCTCATCTGCTTGGAAGAAATCAAAAATGCCATTTACTAATGGATCTTCAGGCCCAACAATTACTAGCATTACCTCTTCTTCAAGCACTAATTCTTTAATTTTTTCAAAATCATTTACGCCAATATTAACATTAGTTCCTAATTCACTAGTCCCAGCATTTCCAGGTGCCACTAATAATTTTTTACACAAGCTGCTTTTAGAAATTTTCCATGCAAATGCATGCTCTCTTCCTCCACTCCCTAATATTAATACATTCATTTTTATTTTTTATTCGCTATCCATTGCAGTTAAAATTTCTTCTGTCAATTCCATATTATGAAATACTTGCTGAACATCATCATTTTCTTCTAGTAGATCCAAAAGTTTAAGCACCTTTTCCGCTTGTTTAGCAGATATTTTTTTTGTGTTATTTGGGATTCTTTGCAGTTCAGAATTCTCAAGTTCAATTTCTAATTCTTCAAGTTTTGTTTGCATATTGTTAAAGTCAGCATACTCACAATAAATAGTTACCGCTTCTTCATCAGCCTCTAACTCTTCCAAACCAGCATCAATAAGTTCCATCTCTAATTCTTCAACATCTATTTTAATTTTCTCAGGGTTAATGGTAAAAACTCCTTTGCGGTCAAAAATAAACTCTAAGGAACCATTAGTCCCCATTGCCCCATCACATTTACTAAAATAAGAACGAACATCAGCAACCGTGCGGTTGTTATTGTTGCTAGCACAGTCTACAAATATAGCAATACCATGTATAGCATATCCTTCTAGTGACATTTCTTCATAATTAGCCGTATCTTTATTACTTGCATTTTTTATGGCACGCAATACATTGTCTTTAGGCATGTTTGCTGACTTTGCATTTTGCATAATTTGTCTTAATCTAGAATTTGTATCAGGGTCAGGGCCACCATCTTTCACGGCCATTACAATGTCTTTTCCAATTCGAGTAAAAGTTTTGGCCATTTTTGACCATCTCTTCATCTTTCTGCCCTTTCTTAATTCAAATGCTCTTCCCATAGCCTATTTTTAATCATCTAATTTTAATACTGATAAAAATGCTTCTTGGGGGATCTCTACATTGCCAACTTGTCGCATTCGTTTCTTCCCTTTTTTTTGTTTTTCTAACAGTTTTCTTTTTCTTGAAATATCCCCACCATAACATTTTGCGGTTACATCTTTTCGTAAGGCTTTTACAGTTTCTCTTGATATAATTTTAGAACCAATTGCTGATTGTATAGCAATATCAAATTGTTGTCTTGGGATTAATTCTTTTAATTTGGCACATAATTTTTTCCCTAAAGTATAGGAATTTGTTTTGTGTACCAATGCTGATAATGCATCTACAGGATCACCATTCAACAGGATATCTAGCTTAGATAATACTGAAGGTCTGTATTCAATTGGGGAATAATCAAATGAAGCGTATCCTTTGGAAACAGATTTTAATTTATCATAAAAGTCAAATACAATTTCTCCTAATGGCATTTCAAAAGTAAGCTCTATTCTATCTGTTGTTAAGTATACTTGGTTGGTTATCTCGCCTCTTTTTGCAATACAAAGCGTCATTACTGGACCGATAAAATCAGTTTTTGTAATGATTTGTGCTCGGATAAAAGGTTCTTCTACACTTTCCAAAATACTAGGGTCAGGGTAGTCAGAAGGATTATGAATTTCCAACTTCTTTCCAGCTCTTGTATAGGCATAATAGGATACGTTTGGTACAGTTGTGATTACCGTCATATTAAACTCACGCTCTAATCTTTCCTGAATGATTTCCATATGCAACATTCCTAAAAATCCACACCTAAAACCAAAGCCAAGTGCTACTGAGGATTCTGGAGCATAAGTTAATGAGGCGTCATTTAGTTGAAGTTTTTCCATTGAACTTCTGAGTTCTTCAAAATCCTCAGTGTCCACAGGATAAATCCCCGCAAATACCATTGGCTTTACTTCTTCAAATCCTTTTACAGCTTCCGTTGCAGGATTTTCAACAGTTGTAATTGTATCCCCAACTTTTACTTCTGTTGCATTTTTAATTCCTGAAATAATATACCCAACTTCCCCTGCTTTTAATGATTTTTTAGGAAATTGTTCAAGTCTTAAGGCGCCAATCTCATCTGCATGATATTCCATATTAGTTGCCATGAATTTTACTTTCTGACCTTTTTTTATTTCACCGTTAATTATTTTGAAATAAGCCTCAATCCCTCTAAAAGTATTATAAACAGAATCAAAAATCATGGCCTGTAAAGGGGCATCAACATCTCCTTCTGGATGAGGAATTTTTTCTATAACTGCAGTTAATATCTCTTCAATTCCAACACCTGTTTTTGCACTTGCAGAAATAATATCTTCATGCTTACAATCAATTAAATCAATAATTTGATCTTTTACCACTTCAGGCTCAGCAGAAGGCAAATCAATTTTATTTAATACCGGAATAATTTTCAAATCATGCTCCAAAGCTAAATATAAATTGGAAATAGTTTGTGCTTGAATCCCTTGTGCTGCATCAACAATTAACAAAGCCCCTTCACAAGCGGCAATGGAGCGAGAAACCTCATAAGAAAAATCAACATGACCAGGGGTGTCAATTAGATTCAGAATATATTCCTCTCCTTTATAAGTATATTCCATTTGTATAGCATGACTCTTAATGGTAATTCCTCTTTCTTTTTCAAGGTCCATATTATCGAGTAATTGCGCCTCAGTATTTCTTTCATCTACTGCGCCAGTAAACTCTAATAATCGGTCTGCCAAAGTAGATTTCCCATGGTCAATATGGGCGATAATGCAAAAATTTCTGATTTTTTTCATGCAAGTGCGAAAATACATTATTTCCCTTAATTAGCGTATTGTATTTTAAAACAGATATTTTAGTATTTTTGTGTTCTTAAAAGTAAAATTATGAGTAAAGTAGAAATAAACAAAAAGAGACATATTCTTAAAGCAATTACATGGAGTTTAATAGCTTCTGCAACAACATTTTTTGTTGGTTTAGGGTTCGGATTAGAAAGTGATAAAGCCTTAATGATTGTATTAATTGACAGAGCGTTAAAGTTTGGGTTTTATTATGCACACGAAAGAACTTGGTTTGCCTCAAATTGGGGAATTGTTAAGCAGAAAAATTAATTGGGTTTATCATCCTTTTTTAAGGTATAATTAATTTTTAGTTTATTTTCTTTAAGAAATTCTTTTTCTAATTCTTCATCAATTTCCCATTGATATTTTTTGCTCTTTGGGCCTTCTTTTCTATAAAAAATCGCCACTATAATACCAGCCATAAAACCAGACAGATGCCCTTCCCATGAGATGTGCTCTTTAGTTGGAAGAACTCCCCAAATCATAGAGCCGTATAAAAAGATTATTAGCATAGAAACAGCAGAGAGTCTTGGATTTTTTCTGATTATACCACTAATGAATAAAAAGGCAGCAAGCGCATAAATAATACCACTTGCACCTATATGAAAGGATGGTCTGCCAATAATCCAAAGCCAAAACCCAGCAATAAAAAAGAGCCATAAAAACAGCTGTTTCGCTATTTTTTTGTAAAAGGAAAAGAGCATTCCGCCTAAAATTAAAATGGGATAACTATTATTGATTAGATGTGAAAAATCCTTGTGAATGAAAGGAGAACATAAAATACCTTTTAGTCCGCTTAAGCTTTGAGGGCGTACGCCATAATCAGCAAAAGAAAGTCCAAAATTATACTCTATTAATTTCACTATCCACATGATTATTAAAAACAATATTGGGAAGAATAAAATGTTCAAAAGTGCTTTTCGCTCTACCTTATTCATAGGTTAAAAGTTCAAGCGATAAAAGTAAGAAATTACAAATTAAATAGCGCATAAAATTGTACTTTTACAAGAATATGAAATCAGAAAAAAAACTTTTTCTTTTGGATGCTTTCGCTCTGATTTACAGAGCGTATTTTGCATTTGCGAAAAACCCAAGAATCAACTCAAAAGGCCTAGATACTTCAGCAGTTTTTGGATTTGTAAATACTTTAGTTGAAGTAATTAAAAAAGAAAACCCAACTCACTTGGCAGTAGTTTTTGATACTAAGAAACCTACTGAAAGACATATTGAATATCCTGAATATAAAGCTCACCGAGAGGCAATGCCTGATGGCTTGCGTGATGCACTGCCCTATATTGATAAGCTTTTGGAAGCATTTAATATTCCTAAATTATATAAAGATGGATATGAGGCAGATGATGTAGTCGGTACTTTGGCAAAAAAAGCAGAAAAAGCAGGATTTCAAGTTTATATGATGACTTCTGATAAAGATTTTGCCCAATTGGTTTCAAATAATATTTTTATGTATCGCCCAGGAAATAAATGGCAGCCTACTGCTATTTGGGGAATTCCTGAGGTATTAGAAAAATTTGATATTCAAAGAGTTGATCAAGTGATTGACTTTTTAGGCATGATGGGGGATTCAGCTGATAATATTCCAGGAATTCCAGGCATTGGGAAAAAGACAGCTCAAAAGTTTATTAAACAATATGACTCAATGGAAGGTCTTTTTGCAAACTCGCATGAGTTAAAAGGGAAGATGAAAGAGAATGTTGAAGCCTCAGAAGAAATTGGTTTGCTCTGTAAAAAACTGGTTACGATAATTACAGATGTTCCTATTGAGTTTGATGCTGAACAAATGCGCCTGGTCCCTAAAAATGAAGAAAAAATAACAACATTATTTGAAGAATTAGAATTTAGAGCTTTATTGCAAAGAGTACTCCCTTCTACTCCTACGCAAGTAAGTCTTCCAAAAAAGGATGAAATGATTACTGAAGTTAACTCTAGCCCTCAATTTGATTTGTTTTCTCAAGCATCAGCTTCTGTTGTTGTGGCAGGTGAAAGTAATAATTTTGAGTTGATTGATAGTGTAGAAAAGTTAGATAAATTAATAAGTGACATTAAAAAGACAGGGCAAGTTGCCTTTCAAATTATTACAGACACAAAGGAGGCCTTAAGTACTAAAATTTCTGGTTTTTCTTTTAGTTATTTAGATGATAATGGATTTTATATTCCGTTTGAAAATGAAATAATACCATCTTTAAAATCACTTTTTGAAGACGCTTCAATTCATAAAATTGGATATGATTTAAAGTTTGCTATTAAAGTTTTATCAAAGCAAGGAATTCAGACGAAAGGGTCTTTGTTTGATGTTGAAATTGCCCATTATTTATTACATCCCGACATGCGTCATGCATTGGACATAATTTCAGATAATTATCTAAATAAAATTATGATTGAGGAGCAGGAGGTGGTTGGCAGGGGAAAAACAAAATTAGATTTTTCTGCATTAAATAAGCAAATAATTACTGACTTTGCAGCTGAGAAATCATCCGTAATTTTTAAGCTTTCGGCTATTTTTGAAAAAGAAATGAAGGAAGTTGGTGTTTGGGATCTATTCACCACTATTGAAATGCCGTTAACTATTGTTTTGGCAAAAATAGAAAATGAAGGGATAGCTTTAGATGTTGATATGCTCAAGGAATATAGCGTAGAATTGACTGATGAGTTAGGGCTACAAACTAAAAAAATTCATGAGCTTGCAGGTGAAGAATTTAACATTGCATCCCCTAAGCAAATGGGAGAAATTTTATTTACAAAGATGGAGCTCGGAAAGAAACCTAAAAAAACAAAATCAGGTCAATTCTCCACTTCAGAAGAAACTCTGCTACAATTAAAGGCTAGTCACCCTATAATTGAGGAGATTTTAAATTTTAGAGCGGTAAAAAAATTACTATCTACCTATGTTGATGCTTTACCAGCATTAGTGAATTCGACCACTCAAAGAATCCACACTACTTTTAATCAGTCAGTAGCAGCTACAGGTCGTTTATCCTCAGTAAATCCTAATTTACAGAATATTCCAATCAGAACAAAAAGAGGAATGAAAGTGCGTGAAGCGTTTATCCCTAGAAATAAAGATTTTATATTAATGGCGGCTGATTATTCTCAGATTGAATTGAGAATTATGGCTTCTTTAAGTAAGGATGAAGAAATGTTAAATGCTTTTAATCAGGGAGTAGACATTCATTCTGCTACAGCTGCTAAGGTGTACAAAGTTCCTGTTGATCAGGTGGACAGAACTATGCGTTCACATGCTAAATCAGTAAATTTTGGAATTATTTATGGTATTTCTGCTTTTGGATTATCACAAAATATTGGTATTTCCAGAACTGAGGCCAAAACAATAATTGATAATTATTTTAAAGAATTCCCTAAGGTTAAGGAATATATGGATTGGTCAATTAAACAAGCTCGAGAAAAAGAATATGTGGAAACTTTAATGGGAAGAAGAAGATACCTAAAAGAAATTAATTCAAAAAATGCTGTTATGCGAGCGGTAGCTGAACGTAATGCTATTAATGCTCCAATACAAGGTTCTGCAGCTGATATTGTAAAAAAAGCTATGATTGATGTGCAGCAAGAAATGGATAAAAGAGGGATGCAATCAAGAATGTTATTGCAAGTACATGATGAATTAGTTTTTGATATGTATAAAGGCGAATCAGAAGAGTTGAAATCGCTTGTAAAAGAAAAAATGGAACAGGCAATTATATTGAAAGCCCCTTTAACAGTTGATATTGGTGAAGGAATAAATTGGCTAGAAGCTCATTAGACTATTTGGCTTTCTTTTGAAAAAGCAAATATAACACTACAAGCGCAATAACACCGATAAATGATGGCCCTGCATCTTGTATATTTCCTACAGGATCCCATCCTAATAGTTTATCATTAATTAATAATTGCACAATCACTCCTAAACATAAAAAAGTTAGTCCAAATGAAATTAACTCAACTAGTTGTTTTTGTAATGTATTGAAAAAGTTATTCATGATTAATTGTGTTATGGTAAAAGTAATAAAAATAGCCCTACAAAATGCAGGGCTATTTTAATTAAAACATTTGAGTATTCTTACTTAGCTGTTAAAAGAGAGAATAAAACTAATAATCCAACTAAACCTGCAAATCCTGCCCCTCCTAGGCCATTAATAACACCCATTACATTGTCAATAACCGTCATGCCAAACATAGCTCCTCCTCCGAAAAGGATTTCTACCGCTATACCAAGACCTAGAACTGTCATGATTAAACCTGTTAAGCCTTTAAAAAAGCCATTGAAATACTTAAATACATTTTCCATAATTAAAAAATAATTTGATTAATACTGAGACAAACGTATGACATAATTGCTTTGGTTTTAGTTATTTGCGTATATTTTCTTTTAAAATACGTTTTTTACTATTTTACTTTTAAACTAATTCATTTAAAACGTAACCATCTGACATATAGGGATATAGATATAAAACTGAAGATAAACATACTATGGTTTTAAACATAAAATTGTTAAAAATTACAAATAATCATAAGGTGTTGAAAATCAATATATAAGCATTAAAAAAGCATTAAAAAACAATAAAAAGCCTATTTTATATTAACATCACGAATTGAGAGGATATTTTCGGTGAATTCGGCAAAATTTTGTATAATATAATAGAGTTTCTTAGCTACAGTTCCTGTATTTTCTAACTCATTATTGGTATAATAGTTGGTAAATTTACTTAACAAAGGGAATAAATCAGGTTTTGTTTCCCGTATCTTTTTTTGCATAGTTGTATCAACTATACCAGGGTGAACAGAAAATACTGTTAAGTTTTTATGATTTTCTTCAGCAATTACTTGAGTAAGCATATCTAATCCAGCTTTAGTGGCGCAATAAGTACTCCATGAAGATATAGGATTATTTGCTGCTCCTGAACCCAGATTAATAAGTAGTTTTGAATTCTTCTTATAAGTGCTAATGAATTTCTGACTTAGCAGTGTAGGTGCAATTAAGTTCAGCTGATACTCAGTTATTATATCTTTGGCTGTCTTTTTATTAAAAGGGGCAATGGTTCCGATAGTAGCTGCATTATTCACTAATAATACTTCTGATTTATTAGCCTCAGGAAAAACCAGCTTTTCAGTTGTCACTAAATCGCTCAGATCAATTTTTATAAAGGTGAAGTTTGTATGTATTATTTTATTTGTCCTTGAATAGCCTACTACTTTATAGTTTTTGTCAAGTAATAATTCGGCTAGGGCTTTTCCAATTCCACTTCCTGTTCCGGTTATGAGGGCTATTTTTTTTGGCATTTATCTTACTTTTAGCAAAAGTATTAAAAGATGCAACATTTAATTTTATTTTTGCTAAAAATTATAAGACTTGAATAAAACTGTATTTGCTCATATCTCCTTGTTTTTTGCGAATTTAATTTATGCCCTCAACTACACTTTTGCAAAAGATGTAATGCCGGATTTTATTCAGCCTTCTGGTTTTATTTTATTAAGAGTACTAGGGGCAGTTATTTTATTTTCAATCTCCTATTTTGTGTTTATGCGTGAAAAAGTACAAACTAAAGATTTGATACGCTTGGCAATTTGTGGAGTATTTGGGGTTGCTATCAATCAGTTGTTATTTTTTGAGGGGTTGAATTTAACTACTCCAATCAATGCAGCAATTATACTGACAACTAATCCTGTATTGGTGATGATTATTTCTTTTTTTATTCTAAAAGAAAACATTACTTTGCGAAAAGGATTAGGGATTACTTTAGGGATTATTGGGGCATCTATTTTAATCTTAAATGGCGGTAATTTTAGCGGTAATGCTAATTTTATGCTTGGGAATTTATTTGTATTTATTAATGCTTTAAGTTATGGTTTGTATCTAGTATTTGTAAAACCATTAATGCAAAAATATCATCCTATAACAGTGATGTTTTATGTATTTGCTTTTGGACTTTTGTATGTACTACCTTTTGGATATCACGAATTAAGTGTAGTTAATTTTTCTTCTTTCCCTTTAAAAATTATTTGGGAAGTACTTTTTGTAGTGGTATGTACTACCTTTATTGCTTATTTACTAAATTCAGTTGCTTTACAAAAATTAAATCCTTCAACAGTAAGTATTTATATTTATTTACAACCTGTTTTGGCAAGTGTTTTTGCTATTGTAGTCGGTAGTGATGCTTTGGATATGAATAAAATAATTGCCGCTAGCATTATATTTATTGGGGTGTATTTGGTAAGTGTTCGTCCCTTAAAGTCAAGAAAGCAGAAACTTTCCTAAATTTGCAAAAAATATTATCTAATGATTCAATCAATGACAGGCTATGGTAAAGCTGAGTTAAACCTGAAAAATGCTAATTTTACTATTGAAGTAAGATCGCTTAATTCCAAACAAATAGATGTCGGCGTTAAGATGTCTTCTATATATAGAGATAAGGAAATAGGGCTCAGAAGATTACTTTCTGAGAAATTGCAAAGAGGAAAAATTGAATTATCTATTTGGAAAGAATTCTCAGTGTCTAATACTAAATATACTTTAAATACGGAACTGATAAAAGAATATTTTCAGCAAATTGAGGGCGTAAGTAATTCCCTTAACTTAAACAGCAAGGATATTATGCCTAGCCTTCTGAAAATGCCTGAGGTATTGACAAAAGGAGAGGAAAAATCAGATGAAAATGAATGGGAGGAAATAGTAAAAGGGATAGGTATTGCAATTGAAAACACATTACAATTTCGATTAGATGAAGGAAAAAAACTAGAAGAAGATATTACTTCAAGAATTAATAAATTGACCGCATTATTAATAGAAATTGCTCCTTTTGCAAAAGGAAGAATAGAAAAAATTAAGAAAGGCTTATCAGATAAATTAGCGGAAATTGATACTAAGAATATTGATGAAAATCGTTTTGAACAAGAGTTAATTTATTATTTAGAAAAACAAGACATTACTGAAGAGCAAGTACGGTTAGATGCGCATCTTAACTATTTCATTTTAACTATGAAAACAGATTTTCCTAACGGAAAAAAACTAGGATTTATCGGCCAAGAAATAGGAAGAGAAATCAATACTATTGGGTCTAAATCTTCAGATTCAGAAATGCAAAAAATTGTAGTACAAATGAAGGATGAGTTAGAGAAAATTAAAGAGCAATTATTAAACATTTTATAGTGAGGAAACTCATTGTCATATCGGCACCATCTGGAGCAGGAAAAACTTCTATTGTTCATTATTTATTGAAGAATATGCCTGAACTTACTTTCTCCGTTTCAGCTTGTAGCCGTGAAAAAAGAGAGAATGAAATCCATGGTGAAGATTATTTTTTTTTAGGAGTTGAAGGTTTCAAAAATAAGATCGCAGAAAATGCTTTTTTGGAGTGGGAGCAGGTATATGAAAATCAGTATTATGGCACTTTAACATTAGAAATAGAAAGAATTTGGAGCGAAGGAAAGGCTGCAATTTTTGATGTAGATGTAGAGGGAGGGCTTAATATAAAAAAACAATATCCAGCCGAATGTTTAGCTATTTTTATTATGCCGCCATCATTGGAAGTTTTGCAGGAGCGGTTAGTTGCTAGAGCTTCAGAATCAGCTGAAAGTTTGCAAAAAAGATTAGATAAAGCAGAGGAAGAAATTGCCAAGAACCAAGAATTTGACAGTATAATTCTGAATGATGATTTTGATATTGCTTGTAAAAAAAATATGGAAGTAATTCATAATTTTATAAAATCCTAAGCATGAAAATTGGTCTGTTTTTCGGTTCGTTCAATCCTATGCACATAGGGCATAAGATTATTGCTTCTTATATGGCAGAATTTTCCGATTTGGAAAAAGTGCTCTTTGTGGTTTCTCCTGAAAATCCATTGAAACAAAAAAAGACTTTGCTGGACCAAGCTCACCGACTACAAATTATTATAGCTGAGGTGGAAGATAATCCAAAATTAGCAGTTTCTGATATTGAATTTAGCATGCCAGAACCTTCTTATACCATTGATACTTTGGTGCGTTTGAAAGAAGATTATCCGGAAAATGAGTATGCACTTATTATGGGAGCTGATAATTTACAGAATCTCCATGAGTGGAAAAATTACGAGCAGATTTTGGAGAATTATTCTATATATGTTTATCCAAGGCCAGGTATTGAAATAAGTAGAACACACCAAAATATTCATATTGTTGATGACGTTCCTTATATGGAAATTTCGGCTTCTTTTATCCGAGATTCTATTAAACAAGGGAAAGACGTCTCTTATTTAATTCCAGAAAAAGCATGGCAGTATATTGATGAAATGAATTTTTATAAAAAATAAATGAAAGATTTCAGATTTCAAATATTAGTTTTTTGTAGTGTGCTATTTTTTTCATGTAGCGTTCAGCTAAAAACAAGTACTGAAGCAGAAAAAACTCCACAAGAAAGTGAAATACAAATAATTGCAGAACATTCTAATGAAAACATCTATACAGGATGGTGGGTATATGGGGAAGGCCAACACATTTTTAAAGATGAAGCTACTTTAGAAGAATTTGATTTAGTATTTCCAAATGAAAACATGGAAGAACTAGTAGCGCTTTATCTATCTGTTTGTGAAATGGAGTACTTCCCCATGGAATGTAATATGATTGGACACCTACAAAATGACACCTTAGAAGTTACTGACTTTGAAATTACCTATATTCAGGGTTGTGGGGAATAGTCTGTTTTATTTCCCTTCTTTATAACTATATCTTAACTTTGCAAAAAAAATCTTATAACAGGAATACTATATGAACTTTGAAGATTTAAACTTACACCCTACTTTATTAAAAGCCGTTAAAGACCAAAATTATACTCATCCAACTGCTATTCAGCAACAAGCAATTCCTTTAGTATTAAAGAAACATGATGTACTGGCAAGTGCTCAAACTGGAACCGGTAAAACAGCTGCTTTTGCATTACCTATTTTACATCATTTGATAAATGAAAAAGATGATGATAGTAAAATAAGAGCTTTAGTAGTTACACCCACTAGAGAACTTGCCATTCAGATTGGAGAGAATTTTACGGACTACTCAAAGTATAATACGATAAAGAATACGGTAATTTTTGGAGGGGTGAAACAAGGCGCTCAAACCACTGCACTTAATAATGGTGTTGATGTGTTAGTGGCAACTCCAGGAAGGTTATTGGACCTTATGGGGCAAGGATTTATTTCCTTAAAAGATATTGGTTATTTTGTATTGGATGAAGCGGATAGAATGTTGGATATGGGTTTTATTCACGACATAAAAAAGCTGTTAGAAAAACTACCTAAAAATCGGCAATCTTTATTTTTCTCTGCCACTATGCCTAAAAATATTGTAGGGCTTTCATCTCAAATATTGAAATTTCCAAAAAGGATATCTGTTAGCCCTGTATCCTCAACAGCCGAGACTATTCAACAGTTTATTTACTATACAAATAAGACAGATAAAAAAAAATTACTGCTACATATCTTAAAAGATAAAAATATTAATCAATTATTGCTGTTTTCAAGAACCAAGCATGGTGCCGACAGGATAGCTCGTGATTTAAAAAAGAATAATATTGAGGCTGCAGCAATTCATGGAGATAAAGCGCAGAATCAAAGACAAAA
>DUAO01000021.1:32517-35070 GCA_012960805.1 Flavobacteriales bacterium
GAGTTTTGGTAGCTACTGATATTGCCGCTAGAGGTATTGATATTGATAAGCTGAATTATGTACTGAATTATGATATCCCTAATGAGTCAGAAACTTATGTGCACAGGATAGGAAGATGTGGTAGAGCAGGAGAAACAGGAGTTTCTATTTCAATATGCGAACCAGAAGAAAATGAGTACGCAAGAGACATTGAAAAATTGATAAAGCAAAAAATTGAAGCGATTCAAAACCATCCTTTTCCTCAAACGGATAAACCCATGAATGCACAGCAGAAAAAGGAATTTGAAAAAGAAAAACAAAGAAAAAAACAAGAGTTTTTTGCCAATAGAAATAAAAAAAGGAATGCTGGAAATACCAATTCTAGAAATAAGAGGAGGCAGTATTAATTAGAAGTAGGTTAGGGGAGCAGGATTACAACCTACACTTATTTCACTAGATTACAGCAAGTCTTTTTGCATTAAAAATTTAACTATTCATCAAATCTTCTATCTCTTCTGCTTCAATAGGAATATTTCCCATCAAATCAAATGGCTTGTCATTTGTAACCAAGATATCATTTTCCAACCTTATCCCAAGTTCTTCTTCCAAAATATAAATTCCAGGCTCACACGTAAACACCATTCCTTCTTTCATTGGAGCTTTAAAATCCCCGACATCATGCACATCAAGGCCTAAATAGTGTGAGGTTCCATGCATAAAATATTCTCGGAATAATGGGTTTTCAGGATCTTGTTTTTGGACATCATGTTTGTCTAATAATCCTAGTGTTATTAATTCTGACTCCATCAGTTTACCAACTTCTTTATGGTATTCAGCTATAATTGTTCCAGGACGTAACATATTAGTCGCCTCTTTCATTACACGCAAAACAGCATTATAAACTGCTTTTTGTCTGTCAGAAAATCTTCCGTTTACAGGAACTGTTCTAGTAAAATCTGAAGCATAATTTGCGTATTCAACTCCAAAATCCATGAGTAAAATATCACCATCTTTACATTGTTTATTATTTTCAATATAATGCAAAACACAAGAGTCTCTTCCAGAACCAATTATCGGTTGAAAAGAAAAACCAGTTGACCTATTATTTAAAAACTCGTGCAGTAACTCTGCTTCAATTTCATACTCCATAACCCCCGGTTTAATAAAAGGAAGAATTCTTCTTAATCCTTTTTCGGTAATATCACAAGCATTTTGTATTAATGCAATCTCGGCGTCTGATTTTATAGATCTAAGCTCATGCATAATTGGCGCTACTTCCTTAATTTCTTTATCAGAAAATTCCTCAGTAATCATATTTCTAAACCTATCATCTCTTGTTTCTACTTCTGATGCAGCACGACTATGAATATTTTTATTCAGATAGATTCCATCACACTTTTGCGTTAATTCATTTAATTTATCATCAAACTCATTTAACCAATACACTGTTTTTATTCCAGCAGTTTTTAGAGCATCTTCTTTTGTAAGTTTTGCCCCTTCCCAAATAGCAATATGCTCATTTGTTTCCTTCAAAAATAAAACTTCTCTTTGAGATTCATCAGGGTGGTTTGGAAAAATAACCAATACACTTTCTTCTTGGTCCACACCACTTAACCAAAATAAATCATTGTTTTGTCTGAATGGCATAGTGCCATCCGCATTTGTAGGCATTATATCATTTGAATTAAAAATAGCTAAACTATTTTTAGTTAGTTTATCCTTAAACCTTTTTCTGTTGTCTGTAAACAGCTGACTATCAATATGCAAGTATTTCATTTTATCATCATTTTTCAAAACCAAAGATAACAATAAGTTTCCACCTAATTAAAATCAGGATTTAATTATTTATTATTAAAAATATAAGTTTGAAAGATATTATATTTGCCGCATTAAAAAAACAATATGACGGAAGTTATCGGCAGGGAAAAATCTTTTCTCTCAACTTTGAGAGAAGATAAGTGGTGGATTGGCCCTATGTTAGTTCTTTTTGGACTACTTAGTTTTATTATTTATTCTACTTGGGCAGCTTGGCAAGGAGAATATTTTTGGTGGAGTGGAGCTGTAAATGCAGAAGGTTTTGGAGGATACTTGTCTCCCTTCTATTCTCCAACGTTTTTTATTGATATTACAAAAGAAGGAATCCCGCCAATATCTCATGCATTATTTGGAGAATGGCCAGATTGGTTATGGTGGCTGCCAGGACATTCTCCAGCTTGGCTAATTTTAATATTCCCCCTTTCTTTTAGATTCACATGCTATTATTATCGAAAAGCATATTACAGAGCATTTACGTTTTCTCCACCAGCATGTGCGGTAGGAGGTGTTCCGCAAAAAAATTACAAAGGAGAAACAGGAATCTTATGGGTTCAAAACCTGCACAGATATGCCATGTATTTTGCAATAATATTTATTTTTCTTCTTTCTTATGATGCCATTATGGCCTTTTTTAGAAATGGAGAATTTGGTGTTGGTGTAGGCAGTATTATCTTACTTATTAATCCTATATTATTGGGGGGATATACTTTTGGATGTCATTCATTGAGACATTTAATTGGAGGGAGAATGGATTGTTTT
>DUAO01000022.1 GCA_012960805.1 Flavobacteriales bacterium
CCTTACTTTTTGAAAGTAGTAGCTTGCTCAAATCGCTTGGCTTATTAATATAAAAGGTATACGATTGCCTCACTTTGCAAAAATAAGAAAAGTAAACTCATTTTATTTTATATTTTTGAAGGATGAAAAAAATATTCTTTTTATTTATTCTTTTGCCTTTTTTATCAGTTGCTCAAACCGATACTACTTTATCAGAAAATGGAAGAATTACTAGTATTAATGAGAAAGGAATTAACACTTTAGTTAGAGAATATGAAAATATTTTAAAAGCAAAAAATGGAGTGGAGGGTTGGCGTGTACAAATCATGTTTAAAAGCAAAAAAGAAGACCTAAAACAATTGAAAATTGCTTTTATAAAACTTTATCCTGAAATACCAGCCTATTTGGAATATAAAGCCCCCTATTACAGGCTGCGTGTTGGAAATTGTAGGGCAAAATTAGAAGCTATAAAAATAAAGCAAGAGATAAGTAAAAAATTTCCTGGTGCTTATCCTGTACCTGAAATTATTAATTTTTCTCAGCTAAAGAATTAAGTGCTTATTTTAACTCTCTTTTTACTTCTACTTCTTCATGTCCTTCAATAATATCCCCTACTTTTAGGTCGTTGAAATTCTCTATTGACATACCGCATTCAAAGCCTTTTTTCACTTCATTAACATCATCTTTAAATCGTTTTAATGATGATAGTTTTCCTGTATAAACTACTACGCCATCACGAATAAGTCTTACGTTTGTATTTCTTGTTAGCGATCCATCTAACACCATACAGCCTGCAATAGTGCCAATCTTAGTGATTTTAAAAATTTCTCTAATTTCAATATTACACACTATTTTTTCTTCAAAATCAGGAGAAAGCATGCCTTCCATTGCTAATTTTAATTCCTCAATCGCCTTATAAATAATGGAATACAATCTAATATCAATTTGCTCTGATTCTGCTAATTTTCTTGCCTTTAATGAAGGTCTAACTTGGAAGCCAATAATAATAGCATCAGAAGCTGCAGCAAGCATTACATCTGATTCTGAAATCTGCCCTACTGCTTTTTGAATGATATTTACTTTAATTTCATCCGTAGAAAGCTGCTGTAAACTATCTGATAGCGCTTCAATAGAACCATCAACATCACCTTTAATAATTACATTAATTTCCTGAAACCCTCCAAGTGCTATTCGTCTTCCAATTTCGTCTAAGGTTAAATGTTTCTGTGTTCTTACATTTTGCTCTCTTTGTAATTGATCTCTTCTTGAAGCAATTTTCTTTGCTTCCTGTTCGCTATCCATTACATGGAACTCGTCACCTGCAGTTGGCGCTCCATTAATTCCTAGCAATACTACAGGGGTAGAAGGTCCTGCATTTAATCTTATCTCACCTCTTTCGTTTAATAACGCCTTTACTTTACCCGAATAAGAACCTGCCAATACATAATCCCCTACATTTAAAGTTCCTTTTTGCACTAATATAGTAGCTAAATATCCTTTTCCTTTATCCAAAGAAGCTTCAATTACTGTCCCTTGAGCTCTTCTATCTGGATTTGCTTTTAAGTTAAGCATTTCTGCTTCTAAAATAATTTTTTCTAAAATTTCAGGAACTCCAATTCCTGTCTTAGCCGAGATATCCTGAGATTGATATTTTCCTCCCCAATCTTCAACCAATAAATTCATTTCAGCCAATTCCGCTTTAATTTTTTCAGGGTCAGCTGTTGGACGGTCAATTTTATTGATTGCAAAAATTATTGGCACTCCAGCAGCTTGTGCATGGCTAATTGCCTCTTTAGTTTGTGGCATCACTCTATCATCAGCTGCAACTACAACCACAACAATATCCGTAACTTTTGCTCCCCTTGCACGCATAGCGGTAAAAGCCTCATGCCCTGGTGTGTCTAAAAAAGCAATATGTTTGCCAGAATCTAAGGTTACTTCATAGGCTCCAATATGTTGAGTAATTCCTCCTGATTCACCAGCAATTACATTGGTTTTCCTTATGTAATCCATCAAAGATGTTTTACCATGATCAACATGCCCCATAATTGTAATAATAGGAGCGCGCGTTTCTAATTGTTCATCAGTATCAATAATTGCCTCAATAGATTCCTGCACATCAGCTCCAACAAATTCTACTTGAAAACCAAAATCTTCCGCCAACATCTGAATGGTTTCAGCATCTAATCTTTGGTTCATACTCACCATCATACCAAGTCCCATGCAAGTTGTTACAATCTCAGTAACCGCAACATCCATTAAAGTTGCCAATTCACTTGCTGTAGCGAACTCTGCAATTTTAATTGTTTGATTTTTAGCTTCCTTTTGTTGATTTTCTTCAACAACAACATCTTTATGAGCCTGTCTTTTATCTCTTCTGTTTTTTACAGATGATTTTTTGCCTCCACCCTGTAATTTTGCTAAAGTTTCTCTTACTCTTTTTTGAGCTTCTTCAGGAGAAATCTCAATTATCTCTTTTTTATTCTTACCTCCTTTTTTAAATTCTTTTTTAAATTTTTTAGGATCAACCTTAGTTTTTACAATTCTTATTCTTTTCGGCTTTTCAGCTTTTTCTGGCTTTTTAAATTGGTCTAAATCAATTTTCTGACCAGTTGTTTTTACTCCTCTTAATCTTCCAACAGAGGCCCTTAAAACCTCATTCTCTTTTTTAGACTCTTTCTCTTCTGGCTTAGGATCTTCTTCAGCTTTAGGGTTTTCTATCTCAGATTTCTCTAAAACTTTCAGTGCCTTTTTTGTAGTTTTTGCCTTGATAATCTTATCTTCAGGAGATTCTTTTAGCTTTTCTTGTTTAGTTAGCTCAGCCTTCTTTTCTGCCTCTATTTTAGCTTTTTCCGCAGCCTCTTGCTGCTTTATTATCTCTTCTGCTTTGATTAATTCTTTTTCTTTTGCTAATAACCCTGCTGATAATTTTGCTTTCTTTTCGGAATCAAACTCACCTAATAAATCCATATACACATCATGCGAAACTTTTGTATTTGGGTTTAAATCCTCAATACCTTTTGCTTGAAGAAATCCATAAATTCTGTCAATACTGACATTAAATTCCTTAATTAACTTATTTAACCTTACGCTTTTTTTATCTGACATACTTGAGATTTACTTATTTTATTAATCTTCAAATTCTGAACCTAAAATGTTCAGTAAATCTTCAACTGTTTCTATTTCTAAATCTGTTCTGGACACTAAATCTTCAGCTGAAATATCCAATACACTTTTTGCCGTATCACAACCAATAGCTTTCAAAGCATCAATCACCCATGCTTCAATTTCATCCGTAAACTCATCAATAGCAACATCATCTTCAAAACTATCCTTATCTCTGTAAACATCAATATCATAACCAGAAAGTTTTCCAGCTAAATTAATGTTATGTCCACCTCTACCAATAGCTAAAGATACTTGATCGGCATCCATAAAAACACTTGCTCTCATTTTTACATCATCAAGTGTTACAGAGGTAATTTTTGCAGGACTCAATGCGCGAGTGATTAGCAATTGTGAGTTTTCAGTATAATTTACTACATCAATATTTTCATTCTTCAGTTCACGAACAATACTATGTATTCTTGAGCCTTTCATGCCGACACAAGCCCCTACAGGGTCAATTCTGTCATCATAAGATTCCACAGCAACCTTAGCTCTTTCCCCCGGCATCCTAACTACATTCTTAATGGTAATAATTCCATCAAATACTTCAGGAACTTCCATTTCAAATAACCGCTCAATAAACTCTGGGGCAATACGAGAAAGCACAATATTTGCCTTGTTATTTTTAAGGTTTACTTCTTTAATTATAGCTCTTACCGATTCTCCTTTTTTGAAATAGTCCTTAGGAATTTGCTCCTCTTTTGGTAATGACAAATCATTTCCATCATCATCCTGCAATAAAATTTCATTTCTCCAAATTTGGTAAACTTCACCATGAATGATTTCGCCAATTCTTTTCTCATATCTTTTCATCAACTCATCTCTATGCTGATCAGCAATACGAGCCATTAAATGCTGACGAATAGAAAGAACTTGTCTTCTTCCAAATTCTGATTCAAAACTTACTTGTTCTGAAACTTCCTCTCCAACTTCATAATCATCTTCAATTTTCAAAGCATCAGACAAAGCAATTTGAGCAATAGGATTCTCAACTTCTCCATCTTCAACTACTTCTCTATTTTTCCAGATTTCTAAATCCCCTTTGTCAACATTAATAATGACATCAAAGTTTCCTTGTTCATCATATTTCTTAGCCAATACCGCTTTAAAAACATCTTCTAAGATGTTCATCATAGTTTCCCTGTCAATATTCTTAACCTCTTTAAACTCTGAAAACGATTCAATTAAATTCTCTACTTCCATTACTTTTATTTAAAATTTACTTTAAGTTTTGTTTCTTTTATTTCTGCTTTTGGTATATTCACTTGTTCCGTAATATATTCTTTTCTACTTCCTTTTTTCTTTTTAACCACCTCCAAGATTAATGTTTTATCACACGAAATGATAAGGCCGGTTTTTCTTTTTCCATTAGTTAGTAAAACACCCACTTCTTTACCAATGTATTTTTGATATTGCTCATCAACCATAAAGGCATTATCCAGTCCAGCCGAACAAACCGTAAGTTCATAATCTTCTACCTCTCTATCAAAGTGTTCTTCCACATATTTACTGATTTCCAAACAATGTTCTATCTGAACTCCTTCCATTCTATCAAAAAATACAGTGATAACATTGGCCGTATTCACTTTTACATCCACCAAAAAACCATCTAGTTCTTTAATCTTTGGTTCTGCAACTTTTATTATTTCCTGCTTTTCTATCACAATACTATGTAAAAAAAGAAGAGGCAACCGCCTCTTCCTTTCTCTTCCTCTATTTTCGGTTGCAAATATAGGGAGATTTATTCAATCTCACAAATCTTTTATTGAATCACTATCCTTTTGCTTACAAATGAGTCTTGAGTTTTGATTTGAATCATATAGATTCCTCTTGGCCAATTTGATAAATCAACCATCTTAGTGTATTCTCCAATAAAATCTTTCTTATCTTCATGTAAAATTATTTTACCAAAAGCATCAATAATTGTAATTTCAAAATTATCAATTTTTTCTGAAATGAAGCTGATATTAAACAAGCCTCTGGTTGGATTAGGATATACGTTTAAATTATCCATCAATTCAATATTCCCTGCAGTTATTCTACTTCCAGATAATGTTGAAAAATATTGCCATGCTGTAAAAGAAGATTTATTAATCCCGGTAGAATCACACATGCTTTGAACTCTCCATCTATATGTAGTTCCCGGAATTAATGGTGAAATTGCAGTAATATTAGTATGTAACGTATCAACTACTCTGGTGTTCCATGCGGCGCTAGTATCTTGATAAACCAGTTTATACCCCCATACGCCTGGAATTGAATCCCAAACTAAAGTAGCAGAAGTTGTTGTTACATTAAACTCATTTGGATTTAATGGTGTAGTACAAGGGGTTAAAGTTGTAAAGCTCTGAGTAGTAGTCCAAGCAGATACAGAACTGCTATCAGAAGAACATACACTTCTTATTTGCCAATCATAAGTTGATCCAGAAGATAGGTTGAAAATTGTTCTACTATTACCAAGTATATTCGGAATATTAATTGCCCAATTAGACGCTCCTTGCACTTTAAATCTTAATGAATAATGATGGGTATTAGTGTCTAAAGCCCAATTCAATGTTGCTCTGTCAAGCAATATGTTGGTGGTATTCATTCCTGTTGGGGTAGTACACGCAGCAATGGTTGTAAATGTTATATAACTACTAAATACAGAATTATTAACGCCAGTAGAATCGCACATAGTAGCTACTTGCCAATGATAAGATGTAGCGGTGGATGATAAACCTGTTAAAGAATATGAATTTGTAGTAACCGTATCATAAACCCAGGAGCCCCATCCTTGTGACGTTGCTTTATATCTTACGCTATATTTCCATGCACTTGGTACTGCATCCCAAGTCAATGTGGCTGCAGTTAA
>DUAO01000023.1 GCA_012960805.1 Flavobacteriales bacterium
AACTCATCTCAAGATAAGATTTCTTTTAAGGGTCGTTATAGACGATGACGTTGATAGGTCACAAGTGTAAGTGTAGAAATACATTCAGCTGAGTGATACTAATTACCCGTAGACTTTGAAATTAGCTATATATATTCATTACAATTTATGTCAAATAATATTAAAATATTATGGTGACTATAACGCCAGGGTCCACCTCTTCCCATTTCGAACAGAGAAGTTAAGCCTGGTTGTGCCGATGGTACTAGAGTGATATCTGGGAGAGTAGGTAGTTGCCGCCCTATAAGGAAAAGTCCTAATTCGAAAGAATTAGGACTTTTTTTTGCAGTTTTTTATATAAAAATAAAATCGGGATGAGAGGATTGCTCTCGGATCATTTTTACATGATTACGATAGTATTTAGAACTAAAATTTTTACCTCTTTTTTCACCGCTAATAAATCTACTAAAACAAACTTAAGACTTTATTTGTATTTTAATATTTAAGCCATTTTTATTGTATCATTATTTTTACAATTCTTTTCACTTGTTTTAATTTCAAGCAAGCAACTATTAAGTAACAACTATTACTATCTTTGCTTTATGAAGGAATGGAAAAGTATAATTGAAATTGCTTGGAAAAACCGAGAATTATTAAAAGAACAAGATACTC
Source organism: Flavobacteriales bacterium (assembly GCA_012960805.1). GTDB lineage: Bacteria > Bacteroidota > Bacteroidia > Flavobacteriales > BACL11 > UWMA-0277. The sequence continues at coordinate 652 of DUAO01000023.1, forward strand.
AGGATTGCATCCGCACTATTATTGAAGAAATTGATAAAGGACGCTTGCGTACTGCCGAGCCAACAACTGTTGGCTGGAAAGTAAACGATTGGGTAAAAAAAGCTGTTATCCTCTACTTCCCTATTCAAAAAATGGAAACCATAGAAATTGGTCCTTTGGAATTTCACGATAAAATGAAACTTAAGACTGGTTATGCTGAGCTTGACGTAAGAGTAGTTCCTCATGCAGTTGCGCGTTATGGTGCCTTTTTAGCTCCTGGCGTTATCATGATGCCCTCTTATGTAAATATTGGTGCTTATGTGGATAGCGGCACTATGGTAGACACTTGGGCAACAGTAGGTTCTTGTGCTCAAATTGGTAAGAATGTTCACCTTTCAGGTGGTGTTGGTATTGGTGGAGTTTTAGAACCTGTACAAGCTGCACCCGTTATTATTGAAGATGATGCTTTTATTGGCTCTCGCTCCATAGTTGTTGAAGGGGTTAAAATTGAAAAAGAAGCAGTACTTGGCGCTAATGTTGTGCTTACCGCCTCTACCAAAATTATTGATGTAAGTGGCAACACTCCTATTATATACAAGGGTGTTGTCCCTAGCCGTTCAGTCGTAATTCCAGGGACTTATAACAAGGAATTTCCTTCAGGAACTTATGGTGTACCTTGTGCGCTAATTATTGGTAAGCGTAAGGAAAGTACCAATAAAAAAACATCTCTGAATGATGCACTCAGGGAATATAATGTAGCCGTATAATGAGAATAGGATTTGATGCAAAACGAGCGTTTTTAAACAATACAGGTCTAGGCAACTATTCCCGTGACGCCATTCGTGTACTATCCCATTTCTATGCGGATAACAAATACTTTTTATACACACCAAAGGATAAAGAAAATAGTCGTTTACCTTTTTTGAAGGATAGCAAAAACACCTTTGTTCGCACCCCTCAATCTTTAATTAATAAGGCCTTAAAATCCTATTGGAGAAGCAAAAGTATTGTACGCGATTTATTCACCAATAAAATTGATATTTATCACGGATTAAGCAATGAACTTCCTTTGGGAATTGAAAAAACAAACATCAAAACAGTCGTTACAATTCATGATTTAATCTTCATTCGTTACCCACATTTGTTTAGGATGATTGACCGTAAAATCTATTACAAAAAATTCAAATCAGCATGTTTAAGGGCGAATAAAATTATTGCCGTAAGCCAGCAAACCAAACAAGATATCATTGATTTCTTTTTCATTCCTGAAAAAAAAATTGAAGTAGTTTATCAAGGTTGTAATAGTATTTTTCAAAATGAAATTACAGCCAATAATAAACAAGAAACACAAATAAAGTATAATTTACCAAAGGACTATTTACTTTATGTTGGTAGTATTGAAGAGCGTAAAAACCTCCTCACACTACTTAAAACCTTAAAAGAATTAACTAATCAAAAACTAGTTGTTATAGGTAACGGAAAAGCCTATAAAATAAAATGCTTACGCTTTATTTCTGAACACAATTTATCAAATAGAGTAGTTTTTTTAAGTGACCTTGAGATAGAAGAAATGGCTGCCATTTACCAAAGTGCACAGATGCTCATCTATCCTTCTATTTTTGAAGGTTTTGGCATCCCAATTCTGGAAGCTTTATTTTCTAAAACTCCTGTAATTACATCAAAAGGGGGATGTTTTTCTGAAGCAGGAGGTCCTACCACTAAATACATAAGCCCGCTATCGGTTGAGCAAATGAAAGCAGCTATTCTTGAAATTCAAAATTCCTCTGATTTGCAAAAGGAAATGCAAACAAAAGGTTTTGATTATGCTCAAAATTTTACGGATGATAAAATTGCTAATAATTTAATGAGGATTTACACATCTTTATAAAGTGAAAACTAGCTTAATCATTGCTACTTACAATTGGCCAGAAGCGTTAGAACTTGGACTTTCAAGCATACTTAAGCAAAGCACATTACCTAATGAAATCCTTATTGCGGATGATGGATCAACTAAGGAAACTAAGGAAGTAATTGAAAAATATGCTAAGCAGTTTCAATCAAGAATAAAACATATATGGCAAGAAGATAATGGCTTTCAAAAAACAAGCATCCTCAACAAAGCAATTGCACAAGCCTCAGGCAATTATATTATACAAATTGATGGCGATATTATATTGCACCTACACTTCATAAAAGACCATATTCAATCTTCAAAATCAGGAACTTTTATTCATGGTAGTAGAGTTTTTTTAAATAATGAAATATCACAAAAAGCAATTAATAAGCTATCCTTTCAATTTTCTTTTTTCAGAAGTGGAATAGCTAATCGCATTAACGGATTACATTCGCCATTCCTCTCTAAAATTATAAGTAGTAAAAACAATAACCTAAAAGGAACTAGAGGTTGTAATTTTTCCTTTTGGAAGCAAGATTTTGTAGCCGTAAACGGATACAATGAAGAGATGATAGGCTGGGGAAAAGAGGATACTGAACTTTCTGTTCGTCTAATGAATACCGGAGTAAAAAAAATTAAGTTAAAATGCTTAGCTATTTGTTACCATCTCTATCACAACTCTTTATCCAGAAAAGGATTGAATATGAATAATACTATTTTAGCAGAAACTATATCGAGCAAGAAAATAAGTTGCACTAACGGAATAAACAAGTATGCAAACAGAAATTAACAAGGCTTTAGCTACATTAAAAGCAGGAGGAATTATCCTTTACCCAACTGATACCATTTGGGGATTGGGTTGTGACGCGACTAATACTGAAGCTGTTGCAAAGATTTATTTGATTAAAAAAAGAGTAGATAGCAATGCCCTTATTTCTTTAGTTGCTGATAAAAATCAGCTACAAGAACATACTACAGTGAGCATCCAACAAGCTGAAAATTGCCTACCAACAACAATTATTTACCAACAAGTTTGCGGCTTAACGTCTAATCTACTAGGGGGAAATAAAAGTGCTGCTATTCGTATAGTGCAAGATGATTTTTGCAAACAACTCATTCAGATTTTTGGCAAGGCTATTGTTTCCACATCAGCTAATATTAGTGGAAACCAAGCCCCAAAACAATTTTCAGAAATTTCAGATGAAATAAAAAAAAATGTTGATTATATTGTAAATTTGCGCCAAAATGAATTGAGGTCTACTCCATCAACTATCCTTATGATAAATGAAGATGGTAGCATTAAAAAAATCAGATAGTGAATTACTCTGCTGCTTTAAAAAACCCAATTTTCAAAACTGTACAACTAGTCAGTGATGAGCTAAACTACCCTACTTATGTAGTAGGGGGTTGGGTGCGTGATTTATTACTAAACAAAGAAAAAAACAAAACGGATATTGATTTTGTTTGTGTGGGTAGCGGTATACAATTAGCAAAAAAAGTAGCAAAAAAAGTAGGTAATAAAGCAAGCTTTAAAGTATTCAAAAACTTTGGCACTGCAACGATTCATTACAAAGGAAATGATTATGAATTTGTAGGTACGCGAAAAGAATCATACCGATCGGATAGCAGAAAACCTATAGTAGAAAATGGCACTTTAGAAGATGACCAGAACAGAAGAGATTTTACTATAAATGCCATGGCAATTCAGCTAAATATCGAACATTACGGCTCATTAATTGATCCATTTAATGGGCAAGAGGATTTAGCTAATAAGATTATTCGCACACCTGTTAATGCTGATATCACCTATTCTGATGACCCATTAAGAATGATGCGTGCTGTGCGATTTGCTACTCAACTCAATTTTAAGATTGCAGAAGAATCTTATCAATCTATTTTAAAAAATGCTGAACGACTTTCAATTATTTCTCAAGAAAGAATAACGGAAGAATTAAATAAAATTATACTAGCTGAAACGCCTTCTGTAGGGTTTTTGATTCTATTCAACACCAAACTTCTGCACCAGTTTTTTCCACTAATGACAAAACTATATGGTGTTGAATTTATTGAAAAGCACGGGCATAAGGACAATTTTTATCACACCCTTGAGGTATTGGATAATATCAGTAAAAATACAAATAACCTTTGGTTAAGATGGGCAGCAATACTACACGATATTGCTAAGCCAGAAAGCAAAAAGTATGAAGAAGGTCATGGCTGGACTTTCCATGGGCACGAGTTTATTGGAGGAAAAAATGTGCCTAAAATTTTCAGGAAGCTAAAACTTCCTTTAAATGAAAAAATGAAGTATGTACAAAAATTAGTCACTCTTCATTTACGTCCAATTGTACTGGCCCAGGACATGGTAACTGATTCAGCAATAAGGCGTTTGCTTTTTGATGCTGGAGATGACATTGATGATTTAATGACTTTGTGTGATGCTGATATTACTTCTAAAAATGAAAGAAAGGTGAAAAAATACCTCAATAATTTTAAATTAGTCCGCAAGAAACTGAAAGAAATTGAAAAAAAAGACCACATTAGAAACTTTCAACCACCAGTAAATGGAGAGGAAATAATGAATTTGTTTGCTTTATCGGCAGGCAAAGAAATTGGTATTTTAAAAAATGCAATAAAAGATGCCATTCTTGATGGAACTATAAAAAATGAAAAAGAAGAAGCGCTAGCATTTATCATTTCTAAGGCAAAAGAATTAAACTTAACTCCAGTACAATGAAACATATAATTAGAATCCATCTTGAAAACAAGGAAGATATAATTCGTGATATTGAAATTACAGTAACACATAATTTAGAGCAACTTCATTTTGCAATAATTGATGCTTTTGAACTTGAAAGAAATGAAATGGCTTCTTTTTACATGACCAATGATGAGCTTGAATTATTGCAAGAAATTCCGATTTTTAGCATTGAGGATAAAAAGAACTCAATGTTAGCTATGAATGAAATTGTTATTTCTTCTGTATTTCTATCAGAAGGAAGCCAGCTCCTTTATGTTTATGATTTTTTAAATATGTGGCGTTTCCTTGTCACCTTTCATGCAAGCTCAGAAAATACAACAGATGAAACAATTTGTATTAATAAAATAGGAAAGATGCCAAAAGAAGCTCCTGAAATTACATTTGAAGCAGAAAAAGAATTTGATCCTTTTTGAAGAAGCCTTTGATGAATTTAATGAGCATGAAGAATACTAAACGCATCCTTGTTATTGTCGGCCCCACTGCAATAGGGAAAACAAGTCTAAGTATTGAACTTGCAAAAGCCCTAAATACTGAAATCATTTCTTGTGATTCTAGACAGTTTTATAAAGAACTGCTCATTGGAGCATTCCCCCCGAATCCAAAAGAACTATCAGAAATAAAGCATCATTTCATACAGCATTTATCGGTAGAAAATGATTTTAATGCAGGTCAGTTCGAAATAGATGCAATTGCAAAAATTGAGGAACTACATAAAACAAAAGATACTATTATTATTGTAGGTGGCTCAGGCTTATACATTGATGCTATTTGCAAAGGGTTTGACAAAATGCCAAAAATAAATACTGAACTTAGAATTCAATTAAACCAAGAACTTACTGAAAAAGGATTAGCATGGATTCAAAATTCTATAAAAGAAATTGACCCTGAATTCTATGCAAGTTGCGACAAACAGAATCCGCAAAGATTATTACGTGCCTTAGAAGTTTATAAAACGACTGGAGAGAAATTCTCTTCCTACAAAACACAAAGTCCTAAAAAACGACCTTTCGAAATCATTAAAATTGGATTAAATACTGATAGAGAGCTTTTATACAAAAAAATTAATGACAGAGTAGATGTAATGTTAGAAAATGGTTTGTTGGAAGAAGTTCGGGCTTTACTTCCTTATCAAAAAAAAAATGCTTTACAAACGGTTGGCTATAAAGAAATCTTTTCTTTTTATAATAATGAATGTACACTTGAACAAGCTGTAGCTAACATCAAAAAAAATACAAGAAGATTTGCAAAGCGTCAATTAACTTGGTTTCGAAAAGACGAAAGCACAAAGTGGTTTGAATTTCATCAAATTAAAGAAATAAAAACCTTTATCGGAGTATAGTAACACTTCCTTTAATAGCATCATACTCATGTCCAATTTCAATAGAGTAAAAATAAGCGCCATCAGGCACATCATTTCCTTTCTTATTTTTGCCATCCCATGGTGAAGCATAACCAATTGATTGAAACAATAACTTCCCATACCTTCCGTACACACTCACTTCAGAATCGCTATACAAGAAAGTATTTTCTAAACTCCAGGTATCATTTATATTATCTGCATTCGGAGAAAAAACATTCGGCACGCATTCAGCACTCATAATTGCAATTATAAAAGCAGTGTCTTCAGTACATGCGTTATTATCCATCACTGTTACACTATAATTTCCTGGATTCAATGCAATATTTAATGGGTTTTGAGTTGAACCGCCTGACCATTTATAAGTGTAAGGAGCAGTACCTCCACTAACAATAGCTTCTAGCTCAACATCCAAATTTTCCAAACTACATTTAATAATTGTTTCTGCAGGATCTAAATTAATTAACAAAGGATCAATATTAAAATCAGCTCTTACTACACAGCCAATATTATCAATAACTTCTACCCAAGGCGGATCACCTGGACAAATATCGGAATGTTGTGTGATGTCACCAGTACCCCATAAATAAGTATAAGGTGAAGCTCCCCACAAATCAGCATCCGCAAAAACTGTAGTTGTGCTTTCATCCATAATTCCATTTGGCAGGTAATAGGTTGCAAGCAAAGTATCTATAACCGAACAATTAGATGTATTATCAGTTGTAGTAACAAAATAAGTGCCTTCACACAAATTTGAAGTAAAAGAATCAATACTAATAATATTATCCAAAACATCAGTCCACTCATAAGAAAAAGACCCTCCAGTAGAAGTAACATCAACATCAACTGAACCAATATGAGTTACATCATCATAATATAAAGCTGTAACTAATTCAAAAGGAATTAAATTAAAATAAACTGTATCAGAATTTCCACATGAATCAATAGCAATCACCCAATAATTAGCCCCCCATAAGGCATTTATGCTTTGTGAAATTTCTCCTGTACTCCAAATGTATTGAATAGGATTTGTACCTCCAACTGTATTAACTATTGCACCCCCTCCACTATCACAAGTTGAATTATTAAAGGCTTCATTCTGAATGCTAAAAGGGTCTGGCTCAGAAATTATTATCTGATTATTTGATGTAGTACATCCATTAAAATCTGATACCTGACAAGAATAAATACCTGCCGGAAGCACTCTTTGAATATCTGTATTTCCATCATTCCATATTACGCTAAAAGGACCTATCCCTCCAGAAATTGTAATATCAATAGTTGTTATTTCCCCTCTACACAACAAAGGATTATCATAATTAGAAAAAGCAAAAGCAATTTGCTCAGGTTCATATAATGTTAATGGTATGGTATCTACACATCCATTCACATCAGAAACTACTAAGGAATAAATTCCTGCAGTCAAACCATATAACGAATCAGCAGTTCCTGTTCCGTTTAACCAATAATAACTTAAAGGCCCCATTCCACCAGTCAAATTAATTTTTATACTCCCATCTGAAAGTCCATTACAAGATGGTAAATAGAAAATTGCATTAGCAGAAAATGGGTCTGATTGCCCCACAGTAAAATCTTTCATATAAATACATCCTAAAGAATCAGTAATAAACAGTGTATATGTACCCGCATATAAGGAATCTATATTTATACCACCCCACTGAACAGAATAAGGCATTACTCCTCCATAAATTGAATCTACTTGTAAACTCCCTGTATTTGTTCCGAAACACTCTGCTATTGTAGATGTTACATCACAATAAATTGTATTTGGAGCAATAAGGATATAATCTGAAGAATCCTTACAGCCATAAGTTAAATCCTCAATATAAGCAGTATGTGCTCCCGCTCTCTCATAAAGTATATCTGATGAAGATACTATCCAGCTATATGAAAAACTAGAATTAGTATGACCTCCAGAAACACTATCAATTTTGAGCCACGTTGAATCTTGCTCGCAAATAATATTTGGATTTATAGAAACATGTAATGTATAATCATCAGGGTCCATTACATAAATTGTAGAATCAAAAGTACAACCAAATGAATCAACAACATGAATAGTATAATTACCTACACCCAAACTATCAAACGTAACATAATAAGGAGTTGTATCAGAGACAGCATTTGCCGACATCCCATTTCTATCTATTATTCGGATAGTATCAGAGGAGAAATTTGTTAAATAGAAATCATAATAATTTCCGCTTTCGAACCTCTTTCCGTCTTTAATATTTACAACAACTGAACCTGTACTCGTACCTTTACAGTGAACAGTATCAATTACTAGAGAATCTATTCTAAGTAAACTTTGCTGAAAAATAACTGAAGTATCTGATAATCCTGTTAATGAATCAACAGGTTGAAAAACACAACCACTAAAGTCAGTAACATTAACTACATACTGCCCAGGTGATAGATTCATTAAAAGTGTATCATTTTGAGGAGAATTTCCTGAAGAATATAAAGTTCCATTTCTATACCAAGTATAAGTATAATACTCATCTCCTGAATTAGAAATGCCATCAGGGTCAAACGGTATGCCACCAGAAACTACATGCTTTAAAGAGCCTGTAGAATCTCCAAAACATTTAATATTCTCGTGACTTTGTACGTCTGTTTCCATTGGACAGGAAATTGAGAAGAAATCAATATCTTGACCCTGACCATTATTATACCAAACTATTGCCTTATAGTTGCCACATTCGGTTGTCCAAAGGGTGTCAAAACTATTCGACCACATTAAAGGAAAATAATTAGTAATATCTTCCCATATGCCAGCAGGGTTTTCATATTCCCATTGTATTAAAAGTGAATTAACATCAACATCAAGCGCAATGAAACCAGTATCATTACCACAACCAACACCTTGTACTGAGAAAGAATTAATTTGTGCTGATAAATTAAATGTAATTGTAAAAAATATAATTAATAATAATATTCTTTTCATTTTATATAAATTTTAAAGGCAAATATACCTAAATAAATTAACTATATAACTTATTAAAATCAAGGGTTAAACCTGATTCAGCCAAATAAGTATTCTTAAAGGTTTCTTTTGTTTCAATTAACAGCTCATCAAGATTTCTATACCTTTGAGAAAAATGACCAATTAATAGATTTTTTACTTCTGCTTTTTTTGCAATTGTAGCCGCATCAAAAGTTGTAGAATGACCTGTTTCTTTTGCCCTTTCTGATAATTCTTTTTTGAAAGTCGCTTCATGATACAATAAATCTACCCCTTTAATCTTTTTTATTAATGCTTCATTATACATAGTATCCGTACAAAAGGCATATGAATGTGCTGATGTATTTTCAATAGTAATTTCATTATTTACAATCATATTTCCGCTCCCATCAAGCCAATCTGACCCATCTTTTATTGCATTATATTTCTCAAAAGGAATATTATATTTTTCAACCTTATCTTTAAGTATCTTTCGCCTACTTTTTTTCTCTTGAAAAATAAATCCTGAACATTTAAGACTGTGATTAAGTAATACATTTCGAACACTTATCGCCTCATCCTCAAATAATAATTGCTCTTTATCATCTGCAATAGAATGAAAAAATAGTGGAAAATTTAATTCAGTATTAGAAGCTGCTAATTGTAAATCAATAATTGCCTTTAGCTGCTGATGAGCATAAATATGTAAATCTTTATTTCTACCCAAAAGATGCATACTACTAATTAAGCCAATCAAACCAAAGTAATGGTCGCCATGCAAATGGCTAATAAAAATATGGCCTATCCTTTGATAGCTTAATTGATATTTCCTAAGTTGAACTTGAGTACCTTCCCCGCAATCAATTAAAAAAAACCGCTCATTTGCATTTAACAATTGAGCGGTTGGATGTCTTTCTACAGTAGGAATTGCTGAGTTGCACCCTAAAACAGTTAACTTAAATGCCATTAATTAGCTATCACCATCCTTTTAGAAATTATTTTTTCACCATTATTTACTGAGTACGTATAGATTCCAGAAGATAAATCATGACTAAATTGATAAGTGTTTACCCCTTTAGTTGCAGCAATCTTCTTAGTATAAACGCTTTTTCCAAACATATCAATGATTTCAAATGCTACATTATCAGACTTTGGAGCATTGAATTGAATATTGGTAAATTCAGTAAAAGGATTTGGAGCGTTTTGAAAAAGCACAAAATCATCTTGATGGAAAGTTTGTATTCCTGTTGCAGAATTAACTACAATCTTATAACCATCAATAGTTTCATACGCTCCTGTGGCTGAGTACAGATCAGTTTCTACAGCAACAGGGAATCCGAATATTGTAAGGCTGCCATGAGTATATACATTTACTTCTATTGTAATTGGATAAACCCCCACAGGATCATTTGTTGTTCCATACACATTTGCGCATCCAACAACATCTCCTTCATAAGTACAGTTGGAGGTATTACAATCTAAAATAATTCCAGAAGGAGCGCCAATTGTTGACACCATAACCATACTGTCAACTGGCCAATTTCCCACATAATGAGCAGTCCCTAATGTGTCTATTGTAGTAATTGAAGAATCTCCAGATGCAGCTTCAATTAAAGTTGTGGGTGTTTTAATGTCAATTTGGGTATAATAAGAGACTCCTTGAGTAACATGAGGAAGGTTTTGAATAGTATCTGGCCAAATATTATATAATGAGTCTTGATATAAGGGGTTTGGCGCACATTGCCCGTAACTTACAACACAGCTAAGTGTCAGTGTAAAAAATAATAGTAGTTTTTTCATATTAATTTATTAAATATTAATTATCTAATTGTCTTGCCATTTCATCCATTTCAATGTAATCATAGGCTTCTTGTAAAGAAGGAACTATTGTTAGTCTTTCATCAAATGAAAATTCACATACAATTACAAAAGAGCCATTCATAGCCGAAACACTATTGGCAAATGTAATAAATTTATTTTTAATATTTTCAGTCACTTCTACACTTACTCCTCTTAAATCTGCAATAAAATGTTTAATCTCTGAAGTGATTTTTAAATCTGAAAAATTATTATCAGTTCCTAATTTAAAAACTAGTGTATTATCAGTAATATTCATTGCTTAATTATTTTTTATTCCCCCGGCAAGTAAATATAATACCGCCATTCGAATAGCAACTCCATTTTCTACTTGATCTAAAATAATAGCATGCTTGGAATCGGCAACATCTGAACTAAGTTCAACACCTCTATTAACTGGCCCAGGATGCATAATCGTTATTTCTTTGTCTAAGCTTTCAAGTACCATTTTATCAATACCGTATACCATTGCATACTCTCGTAAGGATGGGAAATAATTTACATCTTGTCGCTCCAATTGTATTCTTAAAACATTTGCTACATCACACCATTGCAAGGCTTCCTTCAAATCTGAAAAATGAGTAACCCCAAGTGAATCCAAATGTTTTGGCATTAGGGATGAAGGCCCGCATACTTTCACTTCAGCACCTAATTTTTGCAGGCAATAGATATTTGACAGGGCAACTCTTGAATGTAATATATCACCAATAATTACTATTTTTTTTCCTGCGATAACACCATATTTCTCACGTATTGAATACGCATCAAGCAAAGCTTGAGTTGGATGCTCATGAGTACCATCACCAGCATTTACAATTTTAGCATTTACATTTCTAGACAGAAACACTGACGCTCCTGGATTAGGATGACGCATCACAATAATATCAACCTTCATAGCTAATATATTATTTACCGTATCCAATAAAGTTTCTCCCTTTTTAACAGATGATGATGCTGAAGAAAAATTAATCACATCAGCCGAAAGCCTTTTTTCAGCTAATTCAAATGATAATTTGGTTCGAGTAGAATCTTCAAAAAATAGATTTGCAATTGTAATATCTCTTAATGACGGTACTTTTTTAATCGGCTGGTTAATAATCTTTTTAAAGTTATCAGCTGTTTTAAAAATCAAATCAATATCTGATGTTTTTAGATATTTTATTCCTAATAAATGATTTACTGATAACTTACTCATTGTTCCGATTTTCTCATTAATATTCTGTCAGTTCCATTAGTTTCTTTCCATTCAACAATTACTTTCTCTGATTCTATTGTGTCAATTGTTCTTCCAACATAATCTGGTTGTATGGGTAAATCCCTACTAAACCTCCTATCAATTAATGTGAGGAGTTCTACTGATTTTGGTCTGCCAAATGCCATTAATGCATCTATTGCTGATCTGATTGACCTTCCTGTAAATAAAACATCATCAATTAACACTACATTTTTCCCTTCAAGTGACAAGTTCATATCCATAACTTGAGGCACTATAGGCTCCTCTCTTCTTCTTAAATCGTCACGATAAAATGAAATATCTAAGTTTCCTGATTCAATATTAGGTGTTTTTAATAATTGCTTAAGTTTGGTAATTATCCTATTACATAAGAATGTTCCTCTTGGTTGCACTCCAACTATTACGGTATTATTAAAATCATTATGACGCTCAATTAATTGCTGACATAGCCTTTCAATTGTAATGTCAATATCCTGCTGATTTAATATTTGTCTTTCTTTAATCATTTCAATACAAAAATAGCAAAAAAAAAGCCCCAAATTAATGGGGCTTTAAATTAATTATTCATCTTTCTCTAAATTCTTCTTCAGCTCCGACAGCTGATCTAAATCACCTAAAGTAGTTTGCTTTTTATTTTTATCAAGTTTTTTTATCACTTTTTTAGTTGATGCCACACTTTTCTTTCTTTTGGTTTTTGTCTCTTGCTTAAAGATTTCAGTATGCGAAACTAATATTTTTTTATTTTCTTTTGAGAACTCAAGAATTCTGAACTGCAATGTTTCACCAACTCCAGCAGCAGAACCATCTTCTTTTTCAATATGGCTCTTTGGAGCAAAAGCTTCAATACCTTCGCCTAAAGTTACTAAGGCACCTTTATCTAATACTTCAGTAATAGTTCCTTCATAGTCTTTTCCATCAAGAAATTGTTTAGCATAAGTATCCCAAGGATTTTTCTCTAATTGCTTGTGTCCTAAACTAATTTTTCTGTTTGATTTATCAATATCCAAAACAACAACTTCTAATTGAGTGTCAACTTGAGTAAACTCAGCTGGGTGTTTAATTTTCTTAGTCCAAGATAAATCAGAAATATGCACTAATCCATCAACTCCTTCAACTAACTCAACAAATATTCCAAAGTTTGTAAAATTTCTTACTTTAACACTGTGCTTTGAACCAACCGGGAAGTTAGCTTCAATATCAACCCATGGATCTGGAGTCATTTGTTTAACACCTAATGACATCTTTCTGCTTTCCTTATCTAAGGTTAAGATTTGAGCTTTTATAACATCGCCTTTTTTATAGAAGTCATTTGCACTTCTTAAATGAGTAGACCATGACATTTCAGATACATGTAATAATGCTTCAATTCCTGTCTGCAATTCAACAAACACGCCATAATCAGCAACTACTACAACTTTCCCTTCAACTTCATCACTCACTTTTATTGATTCATCTAAATTTTCCCAAGGATGAGTTCCTAATTGTTTTAATCCTAACTGAATTCTACTCTTCCCTTCGTCATAGTCAAGAATTACAACATTAATTATTTCATCTAAAGATACAATTTCATCCGGGTGAGAAATTCTACCCCAAGATAAATCAGTAATATGAATTAAGCCATCAATACCGCCTAAATCAACAAATACTCCATATGAAGTAATGTTTTTAACTGTTCCTTCAAGTACTTGCCCTTTTTCTAATTTAGACATTATTTCTTTAGTTTGAACCGCTAAATCAGCTTCAATTAATGCCTTATGAGATACAACAACATTTCTGAATGATTCATTTACCTTAACTACCTTGAATTCCATTTTTTTGCCAACATATTCGTCATAATCACGAATAGGTTTCACATCAATTTGAGAACCTGGCAAGAAACACTCAATACCAAATACATCAACAATCATCCCTCCTTTAGTCCTACTTTTAATCTGACCATTAACAATCTCACCGGTTTCAAGCGCTACATTAACTTTTTCCCAAGCTCTTAATACTCTTGCTCTTTTATGAGATAATACTAACTGACCATTTTTATCTTCTTGCTTTTCAACTAAAACCTCAACAATATCACCAGCCTTAAGCTCAGGGTTATACTTAAATTCGTTAAAACTAATTATACCATCTGATTTAAAATTAATATCAATAACAACCTCCCTATCAGTTACCATTACGACAACACCATCAATAACTTGCTTAGCTATTACATCTGGTAAAGTAGTGCTGTATTCTTTTTCAAGATCTGATCTTTCAATTTTTGTGTAGTTGTCATTCTGTGATATAGTTTCCCAATCAAACGGCACAACTTCCTTAACTATTTTTTCTGGGGGTTTTTCTTCTTTCACTTCTTCAATAACAGCTGTTTCGATTACTGAATCTACAACAGGAGTTTCTGTTGCTTTTACTTTCTCTTTAATTGGAGTTTCTACTGTATCTTCTACGACTTCTTCTGTTGCAGGAACTTCCTCCTCTACAACAGAAGTTGCAGCCGCTACTTCTTTATTAATTTCCTTAGTTACAGCTGTGTCTATAACAGCCTCTACAACAGGAGTTTCTGTTGCTTTTATCTGCTCTTTAACTGGGACTTCTACTGTTTCAATCTTATTAATTCTAGGCTTTTTAACAGCTTTTTTTGTAGTTGTTTTTTTCTTTGCTTCTGACATTTTTGCCTTTTTCTTTGTATCTAAAAAGTTGGTAAGGTAATTTGTTGCAACTTTCAGAGGAATTAAACTTTATAATTTTCCTTTTCACTACCTTACAACAACATCCTGAAAAGGGCTGCAAATATATAAAATATAATTAACAAGGCCGTCAAACAAATTAGGATATATTTTCAATAGTATTTTGCGCATTTTCCATCAGCCATCTTGGAGTTGAAGTAGCTCCACAAATACCCACCGAATTAATACCTTTAAGCCAATCTGGATTTATCTCATCTACATCTGAAATAAAATAAGAATTATCATTTTCTTCTTTACAAGATTGATACAACATTTTGCCATTAGAACTTTTTTGTCCACTTACAAAAACAATAACATCATTATCCTTTGAAAACTGTTTCAATTGAGGTTCGCGACCAGAAACTTGCCTGCACAAAGTATCATGCACTATGTATTTTACATTTTCCCCAGCTGCCAATTTAACCCTTTCGCCTATTACATCACTAATCACTTTATATGCTTTTGGGCTTTTTGTAGTTTGAGAATAAATATAGATTGATTTAGAAAAATCAATCTTTTCTAAATCATCAATAGTCGTAATAATTATAGCATCATTTTTGGTTTGCCCCAATAAACCAGTAACCTCAGCATGACCCTCTTTACCAAATATAATTACTTGCCCATCAATATCTTTTATTTCCTCATAACCTTCCTTAATCTGATGTTGTAATTTTAATACAACTGGACAAGAGGCATCTAATAATTGTATATTATTTTCAAGTGCAATGGTATAGGTTTCAGGAGGCTCTCCATGAGCTCTAATCAAAACCTTGCAATTGGAAATATCTTTCAAATCATCATGCTTAATAATTTTCAATCCCATATTTTTTAAACGATCTACTTCCTTATTATTATGTACAATATCACCCAAACAATATAGTTGATCTTCTTTTTCTAATATATCTTCTGCCATTTGAATAGCATATACAACACCAAAACAAAATCCTGAATATTTGTCTATAGTAACTTCCATTATTCTCTTAATTTAGTTATTATTAAATCGTCAATCAAATCATTTTGTTTTTGAATTGATAAATCAGAGTTATCAATTAAAATAGCATCTTTTGCTTGAATCAAAGGATTTATTTTTCTATTTGTATCGCGCTCATCTCTTTGAGTAAGATTAGCTAACACTTCTTTATAAGTTACGTTTTCTTCTTTTTTTACCAACTCATCATACCTTCTTTGGGCTCTAATTTCTGCGCTAGCGGTAACAAACAATTTAAGTTTTGCATTAGGAAAAACTATAGACCCTATATCTCTACCATCCATCACTACATTTTTAAGTCTGCCTATTTCTTGCTGTAAAGTAATTAATTTTTCACGAACTTGCTCTATTTGTGCCACAATACTCACCTGATCAGAGACTTTAGAACCTCTAATAATTTGCTCAACATTCTCACCATTCAAAATAGTTTCTGATTGTTTTGTTGCTGCATTAAATTCAAAATTGATTGTAATTTTATCTAATGCATTTAACAGCTTAGCCAAATCTACCTCTTTATTTGTAATAATTTTATTGCGCATGCAATACAAAGTTACTGCACGATACATAGCTCCAGTATCAATATATCGCATACCGTATTTACTAGCCACTGCTTTTGCAATTGTACTTTTTCCACAAGATGAATGGCCATCAATCGCTATATTAAAAGGTAAGCTCATCAGAGGCCAAAAGTACTCAAATTTGTAGCAATACTAAAATTATTTGGTGCGCCTGATAAATGATAAGATGCTCTACTATAATCTAATCGAAATTTTGACACCTTAAAACCTATTCCCCATGAAAAACCTACTAGAGAAGGATAAGTAGAAAGACTCATATCAAACCTTCTATGGAAATTAAAACCACCTCTTAAAAATAAACTTTTTCTGAAAGGATTTAATTCACCTCCAATAATCAAATGACGCAATGCAGTTTTAGCAATACTCTCTTCTTTTATTTCTAATGCTCCTGTCTCAATATTTGTTTGTGAAGTTAATTTATAAGGAGATTTTATATCAAACTGATTAAGATGGTGAAAAGTAAGTGAATACCTAAAAGGGAGGTGCTTCAGCTCTTTACTCAATCCAAATTGGATATCAAAAGGAAGAGATTCTTTTTCGTCTGTATAAGCAATCAATTGCCTGCCTATATTCTTAAATAGCAGAGTAGAGGTAAATTGTTTTTCAGCATGATAATAACTTGCTGACACATTTGAAGCAATAGCAAAAGCATGATAAACTTCATACTGAGAATTTAATAGATTGACATTGATTCCTAGTGTAATGTTTTTATTTAAAGGCTTTCCAAAACCCAAAGTTATGACTTGGTCATGAGCAGAAAAAGAACCTACATTATTACCAGCCTCATCATTATGTTCAAAATCACCATAATTAATTGCTTTTAAAGAAGCTGAAAACACACCAATTCCCTTTAACTGCTTGACATAAGAAAAACCTAATACATTTACATCAGAAAAATAATCAGTAACTAAAAAAGCCAACTCATTATCCATTGCAGAGTTTAATAATGAAGGAGTGGATTGCACTAAAGTAACATCATTGTCGATAATAGCAATAGCCGAACCGCCCATAGCTTCTATTCTAGGAGAAAGCGCTACATCAACAAATGAAAAAGCGTTTATACCGCCAACTTGAGCTAAGATACTCAATGGTAGAAAAAACGCTATAATAATGATTTTTTGAATCATTCAGTCTTTTAGAAAGCAGCTCCAATATTAAATCCAATTCTTGGAATAACTCCTGTATATTCTTTCATATTAGAAGTATTGTAATAGTCTGAATTAAAACCTTCAACTTCAGAATATTGTATCCCTCCTCCTAAAAACACCTCAAGAGAAATAATATTTCCAAATAACAATTGAGCACCCATTAGCAATCCTCCCTGAATATTTTTAATTTCTTTAGAATAAGAATTGTAATAACCTACTTCTTCAATCCAAAGATCATTTTCATCATAATATCCATTCTCTTGCACATACCACCAATCTTCACCTTCTGACCTAAAATAAGCTCCTTTTATATAAGGAGCCACATATACGCCACTTAATACTGATTTTTGTTTCTTAAAATTAATCAAATATTTTCTAAGTTGCAATTCTCCTGTCCAACCAATTCCATCTTCTGAGCTCCAAGAATTATCTTGCAAGTGAAACCCTCCACTAAAATTTAAAGACTTACTGTTTGAAATTGCTTTTTCATAACTCATATTAAACGTACCATCAAAAAAGTGAAACGGACTATTCTTGATTAGTGCTTTCGCGCCATCTTGAGCATTAGAAGTAAAAACTCCTAAAACCAAACTAAAAACTAATATTATTTTTTTCATCTTTTATTATTCCTAACGATTATTAACTCAAATTATTACTACAAAAGTATTAATTAATATCCATTGCATTTTCAACTTTTTTAGTTAATAGAGCAATATCAATTACCTCTTTTAAAGTATCAACATAATAAAAATTTATGCCTTTTACATACTTTTCATTTATTTCTAAAATATCTTTTTGGTTTTGCTTGGAAAGAATAACCTCATTAATTCCTGAACGCTTTGCTGCCAAAATCTTTTCTTTAATTCCGCCAACAGGTAGTACTTTTCCTCTTAAAGTAAGTTCACCAGTCATGGCAATTTTCTCTTTTACTTTTCTTTGTGTAAAAGAAGAAACTAGGGAAGTAAACATGGTAATTCCTGCTGAAGGTCCATCCTTTGGAGTTGCCCCTTCAGGAACATGCACATGCACATTCCATTTATCAAATATATCAGAATTAAGTCCATACACTTCAGCATGTGCTTTCAAGTATTCCATAGCAATAGTAACAGATTCCTTCATTACTTGTCCAAGATTTCCGGTAACGGAAAGCTTACCTTTACCTTTACTTAAACTACTCTCAATAAATAAGATATCCCCACCAACAGAAGTCCAAGCTAAACCTGTAACAACACCTGCTACTGAATTATCAGTAAAACGATCTCTGTCAAATTTTGGCGCACCCAACACTTTTTCTACCACTTCAGAAGTAGGTGAATATTCAAAAGATTCTTCCATTGCAATGCACTTAGCCACATTACGAATCATCTTACTAATCATTTTATCCAAAGTTCGAACACCGGATTCACGCGTATATTGGTCAGCAATTTTCTCTAATATTTTATCCGACAAATCAAACTGCTCCTCTTTTAATCCATGTGATTTTAATTGTTTTGGCAATAAATGATGTTTTCCAATCTGTACTTTTTCTTCAATAGTATAGCCATTTATCTCAATAATCTCCATTCTATCACGCAAAGCAGGCTGAATGGTTGTTAAAGAATTTGCTGTAGAGATAAACATCACTTTAGATAAATCATAATCTAACTCTAAATAATTATCATGGAATGCTTCATTTTGTTCGGGATCTAAAACTTCTAGCAAAGCTGAGGAGGGATCGCCATGAGCATCTCTTGTGACCTTATCAATTTCATCCAAAACAAAAACAGGGTTTGATGATTTAGCCTTTTTTATAGATTTTATTATTCTCCCAGGCATTGCGCCAATATATGTTTTTCTATGCCCTCTTATTTCTGCTTCATCTCTTAATCCTCCTAAAGAAACTCTCTCATATCTTCTGCCTAAAGCATCAGCAATTGATTTACCTAATGATGTTTTTCCAACTCCAGGAGGTCCATACAGACACAAAATAGGAGATTTCATATCACCTCTTAATTTTAAGACGGCTAAATGCTCAATAATTCTTTCTTTTACTTTTTCTAATCCAAAATGATCCCTATCTAAAATTTTTCTAGCACTCTTTAAATCAAAACTATCTGTAGTGCATTCATCCCAAGGTAATTCCAAAATCAGTTCAATGTAACTTCTTTGCACGGCATAATCAGACATGGAAGAATTCATTCTTTGCAATTTTCTGAGTTCCTTATCAAAAGCATTTGCAATTTCCTTATTCCATTTCTTTTTTGCCCCTTGCTTTCGCATTTCATCAATCTCCTTTTGCGAACCACTTCCCCCTAATTCCTCCTGAATTGCTTTCATTTGCTGATTCAGATAGTATTCTCTTTGTTGCTTATCCAAATCCGTATTCACTTTAGATTGAATTTTATTCTTTATCTCCAATGATTGCAATTCTTTTGTTAATAATTCTAACACTAAAATTGCACGCTTTTTCAAATCTACCTCTTCCAATAATGCTTGTTTTTCAGTCAAGCCAATATTCATATTAGAAGAAACAAAATTGATGGCAAAAGAGCTATTTTTAATATTCTTGATTGCTATAGATGCTTCATTTGGAATATTAGGAGATTCCTTAATAATTTGCAAAGCCAAATCCTTCACTGATGAAACTAATGCTTCAAACTCTTCATCCTTTCCTACTGGCTTTACTTCTTGTAAATCAGAAATTCTAGCTTTATAGAAAGGTTCATTCTGAACCATTTCCTTAATTTTAAATCGCTTACGCCCTTGAATTACAGCTGTAATATTTCCATCAGGCATTTTTAACATTTTTAAAATATGAGCAACAGTACCTACCTCATTCAAATCCTTTAATTCAGGTAATTCTGTGTCAAAATCTTTTTGCGAAACAATTCCAATTGTTTTATTTCCAGCTTCAGCAGCCTTAATCAATTTTACGGATCGATCCCTCCCAATAGTGATAGGAATAATCACGCCAGGAAAAAGCACGGTATTTCTTAAGGGTAATATGGGTAATACATCTGGCGTATCTTCTTTTGATATTTTTGCTTCATCCTCATCACTCATCAAAGGCAAAAATTCTGTTTCTTCATTTATTAATTCAGATAGCTCAAAACTATCCAAATGATATTTATTTTTCATAATAATTGTTTTTCATTAATCCTGTATTGCAATTAGTATGCCATAAAGTAAAAAAGGTCTTTTTGTCAGTTATTGCTCGTTTCTGTAGCGCTTTGTCAAGGTATATACTTCTGATAATATATTTTGTTCAACAGTATCAAAAGTTAGTTTTCTTCTAGCAAAGACCTTATCTGCCACATCAAATACTTTAGGTAATTTATAGACACTAAAACCTGCTGGTCCTCCCCAGCTAAATGAAGGGATAAAATTTCTTGGAAATCCACTACCGAAAACATTAGCGCTCACCCCTACAATGGTACCAGTATTGAACATTGTATTAATTCCACATTTGGAATGATCACCCATTATTAAGCCGCAAAATTGTAAGTCTGTTTGTTTAAAGCTTTCCGTTTTATAATTCCATAATTTTACTTGAGCATAATTATTTTTAAGATTAGAGTTATTAGTGTCTGCTCCTAAATTACACCATTCACCAATTACTGCATTTCCTAAAAACCCATCATGTGCTTTGGAAGAATAGCCAAAAAATACAGAATTATTTACTTCCCCTCCAACCTTGCAATACGGGCCTAAAGTGGTTGCTCCATAGATTTTTGCGCCCATTTTAAGTACAGCATTTTCTCCCATTGAAAAAGGCCCTCTGATAATTGAACCCTCCATCACCTCAGCTTTTTTACCTATATATATAGGACCATTTTCTGCATTTAAAATACTGCAACTTACTTTTGCCCCCTTTTCAATAAAAATCTCTGTTCCTAATAAAGTATTGCTTTCCTCTAAAGGTTGAGATTTTCTCTTTTTGGTAAGCAAGGCAAAATCTCTTTTTATCTCTCTATCATTATCAGAAAAAATATCCCAAATATTTCCCAAAACATCTACCGCAACATAAGAATTAATTTTATTAAGTTTTTTAGTATCAAAAACAGCAGATCTAAAAGCAAGAATCTCTCCATCTTTCTCCAAAAGCTCGCCAACTCTTAAGCTTTTAAGTTCTGTAATTAAAGCTGAGCAAGGTAAAATCTTTGCATTTATCCAGAGGTTATCTTTTTCTATTTTTAAAGGAAATTTAGCTGACAAATAATCAGCCGTTTGTACTGAAACTGATTTATAATACTTTTCCCATTTTTCTTTAATAGTTAAGATTCCTATCCTAAAATCGGAAATAGGACGAGTATAGGATAATGGATAATAATTTTCCCGATTGCTGTCAAACAGAATGATATTCATAGGCGCAAAGTTAAAAAAAAAGCCCACACAAATGTGCGGGCTTTTTACTATCAATCAAAATTCGATTATTTTGCGAATTTCTTATATTTATTCTTGAACTTGTCAATTCTACCAGCAGTATCAAGCAGTTTTGCCTTACCTGTATAAAAAGGGTGAGAATCAGAAGAAATTTCCATTTTCACTAAAGGGTATTCTTTACCATCTTCCCACTTAATTGTCTCATTTGTTTCGGCACATGATTTTGTTAAAATTACAAACTCAGTTGACATATCTTTAAACACGCACAATCTGTAATCTTCTGGATGGATGTCTTTTTTCATTTTCTTAAATCTTAAATTAGGGCTGCAAAAATAAAAAGTTTTATCTAATCAGCAATACTAATTTTAGCAAATATTATAAATTTAAATCGTGGAGTAAGGTGTTGGTAGCTTTCACTCCTTCAGCTGATACTTGTAATTGATTCAATTCTGCTTCATCCAACTTAATTTCAACAATTTTTTCTATTCCATTTTTACCTAAGATAACCGGAACACCAATACATAAATCATTTAAACCAAATTCTCTATCAAGCAATACCGAACAAGTGAACATTTTTTGTTGATCGCAAGCAATAGCCTGCACCAAACTACTTACTGCAGCACCAGGAGCATACCAGGCAGAAGTACCTAACATTCCTGTTAATGTAGCGCCCCCAACTTTAGTGTCTTCTAATACTTTTTGTAATCTTTCAGTAGATAAAAATTCAGAAACCCTAACAGAATTTCTAGTTGCTAATCGTGTTAAGGGAACCATTCCTGTATCCGAATGCCCTCCAATCACCATTCCATCAATATCAGAAGCTGGGCATCCCATTGCTTCTGCTAATCTATATTTAAATCTTGCAGAATCCAAAGCACCACCCATTCCAATAATTCTGTTTTTTGGCAAACCTGTTACTTTATGCGTCAAGTACGTCATAGTATCCATAGGATTACTAACAATAATTAAAATTACATCAGGGGAATATTTAATTAACTGTTCTGAAACAGACTTTACAATTCCCGCATTAATTCCAATTAACTCCTCTCTTGTCATTCCCGGTTTTCTTGGAATACCTGAAGTAATAACTGCAATATTACTGCCAGCAGTTCTAGAATAGTCATTTGTTGATCCTGTAATTTTAGTGTCAAATCCATTTAATGATGCTGTTTGCATCAAATCCATTGCTTTCCCTTCCGCAAAGCTTTCTTTAATATCAACTAATACTACTTCTGAAGCAAAGTTTTTAATTGCGATATATTCGGCACAACTTGCCCCTACGGCTCCTGCCCCTACTACTGTAACTTTCATTGTTTTTATCTTTCTTAATTAATTTTATTTCTTTTTCTAAGCATCAATATTTGCATACTTTGCATTAGCCTCAATAAATGCTCTTCTTGGAGGCACCTCATCACCCATTAACATAGAAAATACTCTATCTGCTTCTGCTGCATTATCAATAGTTACTTGTTTAAGCGTTCTGAATTCTGGATTTAAAGTCGTATCCCAAAGCTGAGAAGCATTCATCTCTCCTAAACCTTTATACCTTTGAATAATTACATTGACATCTTTCCCTCCTTTCATTTCCTGAATCATCAAATCTCTTTGATCTTCATCCCAACAATACCTGTGGTCTTTTCCTCTTTTTAATAAATATAATGGTGGAGTTGCAATGTAAACATATCCCTGTTCAATAAGCGGCTTTAAGAAACGGAAAAAGAAAGTTAATAATAAGGTAGCAATATGACTACCATCAATATCCGCATCCGTCATAACTACTACTTTATGATATCTTAATTTTTCTATATTCAACTCTCTTTCATCATCCAAAGTACCAATAGAAACACCAAGAGCTTTGAACATGTTTTTGATTTCCTCATTCTCAAAAACTTTATGTTGCATAGCTTTTTCAACATTTAGAATCTTGCCTCTTAAAGGCAAAATTGCTTGAAAATGCCTATCCCTTCCTTGCTTTGCAGTACCCCCTGCAGAATCACCCTCAACTAAGAAAATCTCGCATTTTGAAGGATCTTTTTCTGAACAATCAGAAAGTTTCCCTGGCAAACCAGAACCAGTAAGCACACTCTTTCTCTGCACTAATTCTCTTGCTTTATTTGCAGCATTACGAGCAGTTGCCGCTAAAATTACTTTTTGTACAATTCTTTTTGCTTGTTCAGGATTTTCCTCTAAATAAAAAGTAAGCATATCACTTACCGATTGTGAAACTGCTGTAGTAACTTCCTTATTTCCTAATTTAGTTTTGGTTTGCCCCTCAAATTGTGGTTCCATTACTTTTACTGAAATAATAGCTGTTAATCCCTCTCTAAAATCGTCACCAGAAATTTCAAATTTTAATTTTTTAAGCAAACCTGACTCATCCGCATATTTTTTAAGCGTACGCGTAAGCCCTCTTTTAAATCCTGCCAAGTGCGTACCTCCTTCCTGTGTATTGATGTTATTCACATAAGAATGCACGTTTTCAGTGTAAGAAGTATTATAAACCATAGCTACCTCAACTGGCACTCCATCTTTTTCGCCATCAATATATATTACCTCTTCCAAAATAGAATCTCGTGTCTCATCCAAAAAGGCAACAAATTCTTTCAATCCTTCCTCAGAATAAAATTCTTCTTTTACGAACTCTCCTTCATCATCTTTTCTTCTTTTATCGGTTATCGAAAGATTAATTCTTTTGTTCAAGTAAGCCAACTCTCTTAGACGAGCAACTACAATATCAAAATGATAAACTGTGTCTTCAAAAATTGAAGCATCTGGCTGAAAAGTAACAAAAGTTCCTGTTTTATCAGTTGTTCCTATTTCACGAACATCATATTGTGGTACTCCAATTTTATATTCTTGCTCAAATATTTTCCCTTCTCTGTGGACCTCAACTCTTAAGTCAGAAGAAAGTGCATTGACACAACTTACCCCAACACCATGAAGCCCTCCAGAAACTTTATAAGAGCCTTTATCAAACTTACCTCCAGCATGTAATATTGTCATTACAACTTCTAAAGCAGATTTTCCTTCTTTTTCATGCATTCCAGTAGGAATTCCCCTACCATTATCAGTAACAGTTATTGAGTTGTTTTCATTAATAAAACAATCGATATGAGTACAGTGCCCTGCTAAAGCCTCATCAATTGAATTATCTATCACTTCATACACCAAATGGTGCAACCCCTTCATCCCAATATCTCCAATATACATGGCAGGCCTTTTTCGTACCGCTTCTAAACCTTCAAGCACCTGAATATTATCAGCACTATACTCTTGATTTTTATTTTCTTCACTCATAAAATTGAATTATTTATTGCTTATTTTTAAAACACACAAATATACAATTATACAATGAGGTAGTACACTGAAAAAAGCACGAAAATTAAAAGGATTTTTTCAACAAAAGTTGATAACTTTTAGAAAGAATAATGAAGCCCAAAAAGCCCATTAAAACCAACTTCTCTATAGTCTTTCCAAAGCTCTTGCTTGGAGTTAGTAAGGTTGTTTAATTGCAAATAAGCACCAATGTTTTGGGTGTAGTTGTAATACAGCCCTAAATTCGCACGGAATTGTGCAGAAAGCTCATTATTACCGACATCATAAAACCTTTTTCCTATATAACTTAAAGTTGGTTTAACTTTAATTTTATTCCTCAAATTGATAGGAGCACTTAATTCACATGTAAAGTTTGGCTTATGATATACTAATATATCCCATTTATAAAAATCAGCATTTACATTTACTGATATAATATTATTAATTTTTCTATCATAATTTGCATTAATATGCAACTGTTTTACATCAATATAATCTACTAAAAAACGATTATAAGAAAGGGTGTCAACGCCAACAAAATGAGCAAAATTCTCTGCATAACCATAAGCAACACTTCCTTCAAATACCTCATCCTCCCCTAATACATTACGCATTACCATATACAACTCATCTGTATCAGTTGTTCTTAAATCTTGGAGTAAGTTATTGCCATTCAAAATAGTCTGGTTTGTTCCATAAGAATGGAGATAAGGATTTTCATCAGAAAGTGATTTAAACGTATGCCTTTGCTCACTGTGGCGCAAACCACCATATATCAACAACACATCTTTTACCAGCTCCTTAGTTATTTTTATTTGCGGGAATATCTCAAATGGAGTGTCATCCGATAGATAATGTAATTCCAATCCTAAATCAAAATCAATACCATATTTTGTAAGTGCAGTTGAAGGAGAAAAATGAAAAGATTGCACATCAGTACTTTGAGATCCTGTATTCCTATTATTATAATTCAAATAATCATTCAATTCAATTTCCAAACTAAATGGCAAACCATTTATAGTCTTACTTAAATTTGTGCTTAACTGAATTTCATTTTCTGACAATTCATTCAAATCTGAAACAAAGAAAGTAGTATGATGTTTTAATTTATCAGCAGATAATTCTTGAGAGATAGCTGAAAGAGAAAATTTTGTGTAAGCAAAACGATTGCGGTAATTTTCATCATCCAACAAAGAATATAAAGAAGTTCTTCTATCATAATCCAAATTGCCCATAAAAATATGAGTTGCACTTATCTTTTTCGCATAAAGACGCATAGTGTTTTTACTGTTCTTTGCTATATCACTATAATACTTATTTGCAAAGTGATTGAGCAACACCCCATAACTTAATGTTTTAGATCGCATACTATTATGCACAACACTCGCCTTAGTTGTCCATGCGTTACCAAACCCAAAAGCTACTTTAGTGCCATACAATTGCGGAATCTTATCCTGCTTTACTTTTGCCGCTTTTAAGGGCCTTGTTTTGTAATCTGATTTTAAATCAGTAGCAATAACTGTATATTCTTGCGATCTGTCTTTTTTAAGCGTATCAGAAAAAGTTGCTTTTTCATTTAGGCGACTTGCTTCAGGAATATTTGGTTTAAACCCCTCAACTACCTTCACCTCAGTAGTACCAATATCTTGCGCTAAAAGATGAGTAGCACTTAATAAAAGTAGAATTATTATTTTATTCAATTTCATCTGCATCAATGTATCCATGATTTATTTCTATTGTATCTCTTTTAATAGTATTCAATGTATCAGGAGCTATAACCTCATAATTTACATCAATCTCTACCTGCCCAATCATGACCTCTTCCAAATCGTAATTTATCTCTTGCTCTGATATTTCAATATAACTTTGGGGGTCCTCTTTGATTTTATTTGTCAAAACTTCTCTTTCCTCCATTAACTCCCATTTTTTTCGAGCAAGATTTACCAAATCTACTCCTTCATGATTTTCAATAATACTTTCCAAAGTTGCTTTTGCCTGAAAATAATTTTCCTGAATCACATAAATATCAGCTAATAAAATAAAAGCCTTGGCAATAAAATAATCACTACTATAATTTTCAGCCAACTCAAATATCATTTTTTCAGCCAAAGCCAAACTATCATCCAAATAAGTAAGGTAAGCCAAATAATATTTTGCTTCTGCCCCTTCATCATGAGCTGACAATTGAGTTACTTTTTCAAACGTATTTTTGGATTTCGCATAATTACCACTTTCAAACTCATAGCGAGCAATAATAATTTTCGCCCTACTCATTAGCCAATCATCCGTCTTCTCTAAATCAACGACTTGCAAAGCATACTGAAATGCAAGCTTAGTATTTATTTTTTCATTACCATACATCAACCGAATAATAGCTTCTCTTTTCAAGGAATTATTAGCCGCTACTAATGCTAAAGTGTGATAATAGATATTTGAATTTGAAAAATCATCCATCTCATAATATTTTCGTGCCAAAAAACTTAAAGCCGATTGCTGATAAGCAGCATTTGAAACCCCTATCAATTCAGTATACAAAAGCATAGCGGCAGTAGTATCACCTAGCTTTACAGCAGAAATAGCATTATAATAAGTAGCGTCTATTTTAAATATCCCTGAGTCAAACTTTTTCAAGTACTGAGAAAAAGTAGCATTTGCCACAACATAATCGCCTTCAGAAAACTTCATAAAAGCCGTATTATAAGTTAAGGAATCTTGCTCTGCTTTACTAATGCTAATTTCAGGCAATCCATTAACAATTTCTAGGTATTCATCCACCTTAGCTAAATTCATATAAGCGGATTGCAAGCCTGACAATGCTTCTTTGAAATATATTGTTTGCTGAAAATTATTCACTACAAATAAAAATTCCTCAATGGCATCATTCACCTTATTGCTATTAAAATAAATCATCCCTTTACTTAAATGAGCGTCAGCAATGAATTGATTATCTTTTGTAGCAGTTAATAATTTATCGTAATACTCAATAGCCAAACTATTTTTTGAAACATTTTTATAATGACGAGCTAAATCATACAAAGCATTATCATAATATGCAGAAGATACAAAATCAGTAGTTATCTTAGTTAATAATTTTACTTTTGAAGTGTTTTTCCCTGCCAGTCCTAAAGCAACCGATCGCTTATAAACAGCATAATCGGCATCAAATAAAGAATAGCCTATGGCTTTATCATAATAACTTTCAGACAAAGAATATTCCTGAGTCATAAAAAAGCAATCTGCAATTCGCAAATAAACATCATTCAAATGCATACTATCTGTTGCTAGTTTTTCATATTTCCTAAAATAAGAATTGGCTAATTTATATTCGCCTTGTTGAAAAAAAGCATACCCTAAGTTGTATTTTCTTAGCTTATCGTAACTCTCTAAATCAGTAGCATTACTAACTGAAAGACTAACATA
This sequence comes from Flavobacteriales bacterium, assembly GCA_012960805.1. GTDB lineage: Bacteria > Bacteroidota > Bacteroidia > Flavobacteriales > BACL11 > UWMA-0277. The sequence goes on from DUAO01000023.1 coordinate 29,227, forward strand.
CAACCCAGCTGATTTTTCAAAATTACTTAACTGATAATAGCAGTCAGCCAACCAAAAAGTGTTTACATACGTTATTTTATCATCTACTGGATATTGAGTAGCTAGCTGAAAATAAGTAAGTGCCGCTTTATAGGCTGCATTATTATACTGCTTAACCCCCAAAAAGAAAGTAAGTTGTTGCAGGGATTTTTGCTGTTGATGACTAGGTAAATGAATGTCTTTTAAAGCCTGAAAAGCTTCATTATACTTACTGCTACTCTGAAAAGTTTGAACCATTAAAGTTTCAATTTCTTTTTTATGAGTGGCGTTATCATACTTTTCTATATAGGTTTTAAGCACAGCCAAAGTGTTGTCAAAAGGCAAGTCCAACTGATAGGATAATTTTGCATAATTATAAAATGCATCTTCCTGAAGCTGCAAATCATAGCTGTAAGTAGCTGACTTTTTAAAAGCTTGCAAAGCGTAATTATACTGTTGAAGCTGTAAATAAGATACCCCTAAACAATAAGTAGCATGTTGACTAATACTATCTAATGTGACATTTACTTTCTCCAGATAATTAATTGCATTTTCATATTCATTTATCTTAAAATAAGATTTTCCCAACAAAAAATAAACAATAGGATTAAGATCTTGTTCCTGATCAATATACGTATTAAAATGAACAATAGCATTCTTATAATCTTCCGTTCGGTAATATGCCTCTGCCAATAAACGATTTACTTCAGCTTTTCTTGAAGGAATAACACTTTCAAGAAGAGGAGAGGCAAATGCAATTAGTTGTTTATAGCTTTGCTGGAAAAAGTAAATCTGAGTAATATAATAAGGGACAATAGTACCAAACTGCTCATCAGAAATTAATTTTTTAAACCCATTTAAAGCCGTTTTGTACAGACCATTTTCATAAGCAATATAGGCTGAATAATACTGAGCAGTTGCAGCATACTTGTTTTTAGTATTCAATAATTTTGAAAAATAATATTGCGCATCAACCAAAGAGTCAATACTGAAATTGGCATACGCCAACTTAAACAAATGTTCATTAGAAAAAGTTTCAATCTTTAAAAAATAACTTATCGCATCAGAATATTGACTATCTCTATAATAAATCAAGGCTAAATCTGTATTCATCTTATTTTTAAAAGCCGTAAAATGAAAATTCAGTAAAAACTGCTCATATAGAAAAATTGCATCTGAAGCAAACAACTCTTTTGAGCATCTTGCATTATGATAATGAGCATTTTCATTAGAGGCATTATTATTAATTATTTGTTGATACAAAGTTTGTGCAGCACTATATTTTCCTTCAGAAAACAAAGTGTTTGCCTCATTTGATTTAGTATTTTGAGCCACAAGATGAACGCTTAAAAACTGTGACAAAAGAAGTATATTTACAATTTTTCGCATAAAATTTCTTATCAGATTTAAAAGTAGAGAAATTAGCCTTTGTGCAAAAAACTGATAATTGAAGTTTTCAACAGCTTTTTTTAACAATTATTACTTTAAACAAGCGTTTTATGATTAATTAATTTTTTAATTTGCCTTAGTGTTATATGTCTTAAAAATAAAAGGAACAAAAACCATCCCTGACTTTGTCCAGATTAGAGATGAACACATGACCTTACGTGCCTATTTCAGGCTAAGCCAACAAGAAGTCGGATTGCTAAAAAACAATTTAGAGGCGGAAAAAAAAGGGATTATGACTTTACTTAAAAACATTCCTTATGGAAAAATTCACAAATATTATACCAATAATGAATAACCCTATTATCAATTTAGAAGGCGTGGACCTACATCAAATGAGCCAGCAAGTATTTAGCAATATTACTTTGAAAATTGATTCCGGAGAATTTATTTATCTAATTGGCGAAACAGGAAGCGGGAAAAGTTCATTACTAAAAGCATTGTATGCAGAACTAAAAGTAAGTGCCGGAAATATAACTCTTGCTGGCATTGACTTAAATAAAATTAAAGTTAAAGAAATTCCAAATTTGAGAAGAAAGCTAGGAATTGTTTTTCAAGATTTCCAATTACTTTCAGATAGAACAGTTTTTGAAAATTTATCATTTGTACTGAAAGCAACAGGATGGACAGATAAAACAAAAATCAGTGACAGAATAAATGAGGTATTAGAAAGCGTACACCTTAGTGGGGTGAAAGATAAAATGCCATACGCATTATCAGGTGGAGAACAACAAAGAGCAGCCATTGCTCGCGCACTTTTAAATCATCCTGAAGTTATTTTGGCGGATGAACCAACAGGAAATCTGGACCCAGCAAAATCAGGAAAAATAATTGAGTTATTACAAGAAATTAATACAACAGGAACAACCGTTGTGATCGCAACACATGACTATGCGATAATTAAGAAATATACTGCTCGCACCCTTCAATGTGCTGATAAAAAAATTAGTGAAATTGTAATGAATCATGAGTAATATCCTAAATAATTACTCCTTAAAATACCACAATACTTTTGGCGTAGCTGCAAAAGCAAAATATTTTACTAGCTTTAGTTCGGAAGACCAATTAGCAGAATTACTGAAAGATAATATTTGCAAAACTGAGTCCCTTTTTATTTTAGGAGGAGGTAGTAATATTTTACTCACCCAAGACTTTGACGGCTTAGTACTAGCCAACAATATTAAAGGAATTGAAATTATTACTGAAAATGAAAAAAGTACAAGCATTGCTGTTGGAGCAGGAGAAATTTGGCATGATTTTGTTTTATGGAGTATCCAAAAAAATCTTTCAGGAATAGAAAATTTAGCGCTAATTCCTGGTTTAGTTGGCGCGTCACCCATGCAAAATATTGGGGCTTATGGCGCAGAGGTAAAAGATGTAATTACTAAAGTTAGGTATATTGAAATTGAAAGTGGAAAGCAAAAATCATTCACAAATAGTGAATGTAATTTTAGTTATCGAAATTCCATTTTTAAAGACGAACTAAAAGGAAGAGTGGTAATTACTGAAGTAGTGTGCAAACTCAGTAAAACGCCATTGAACAATACTAAATATGGGGCAATAACAGATGAACTAAAACGCTTAAATAAAGAACCTTCTCCCCAAAGCATTGCTCAGGCGGTAATCAATATCAGAAGTAGCAAATTACCTGATCCAAAAGTATTAGGAAATAGCGGGAGTTTTTTCAAAAATCCAATTATTGAAACTATTTGGTTTAAAAAGTTGAAAAAAGATTTTCCTGAAATGGTAGGCTACAAAATTTCGGAAACCCAAACAAAAATTGCAGCCGGCTGGCTTATTGATAATGCAGGACTTAAAGGATATAGAAAAGCAGATGCAGGCGTGCACAAAAACCAAGCATTAGTACTAGTTAATTATGGCAATGCAACTGGCTTAGAAATTATCAATTTGGCTAAAGAAATACAAGAAATAATAAAAGAAAAATACGGTATACAAATTGAGCCAGAAGTAAATATTTTATAAGGTGAACAGCAAGAAACTTCAAGAAAAACTAAGACTCCATTTCCAGCACCAACCCACCAAAGAACAAGATAAATCAATTACAGACATTGCAGATTTTGTTGCTACAATTGGGAACAGAAGTATCTTTATGCTAAAAGGTTATGCCGGAACTGGGAAAACGACCTTAGTATCTACTTTAGTAAAATCATTACCCGTTTTAGGCAAGCGTTCAGTTTTGATGGCTCCAACTGGGAGAGCTGCAAAAGTACTTGCTAAGTATTCTAAAAAATCAGCAAGTACAATACACAAAAAGATTTATTGGATACGCACCAATAAAAGCGGTAACACCTTCATTACTTTAAAAGAAAATACTCATAGTAACACTGTTTTTATAGTAGATGAAGCCTCTATGATTCCTGAAAATTCAGATAAAGGTTTTGGTAATCGTTCACTTTTAGATGATTTGATTGAGTATGTGTATCAAGGAATAGATTGCAAACTGATCTTAATTGGCGACACTGCTCAACTCCCGCCTGTTCATTTAGACATAAGCCCGGCTTTAGATGAAGAAAAACTAGAAGAAAATTATAAGAAACAGGTTATTTGTAAAGAACTTACGCAAGTGGTTAGGCAAAAAGAAGATTCCTTGATCCTTAAAAATGCCACTGACCTTAGAAATAAAATAGCAAATGCTGATTATTCTTACCCTAAATTAGCAACCAACACTGAAGTGATACGACTAAATACTGGAGAAGATTTGCAGGATGCTTTGGAAACATCCTACAATAATGAAGGGATAAATAGCACTACTATACTTTGCCGATCCAACAAAAGGGCTAACCAATACAATCAACAAGTTAGAGCAAAAATCAGATGGCAGGAAGATGAGATTTCGTCAGGAGATATACTTATGGTGGTACGTAATAATTATTATTGGCTGGACGATAGTAGTAAAGCAGGATTTATTGCCAATGGCGATATAGTAGAAGTTGTAAAAATTAAAGAGACGATTGAGCGCTATGGCTTCCGATTTGCAAAAGCAAGCGTGCAGTTAGTGGATTACCCAGAAGAAAAAGAATTGGATGTTATTTTACTATTAGACACTCTTACTTCTGAAAGCCCAGCCATAACCTATGAACAGTATCAACAACTCTATAAAGAAGTATCCCTAGATTATAAGGGAGAAAAAGAACTCAATAAAAAGATAAAGGAAGATGAGTTCTTCAACGCCTTACAGATAAAATTTGCTTATGCCATTACTTGCCACAAATCCCAAGGAGGGCAATGGGAAAATGTGTTTGTAGATGCTGGCTACTTTACTGAAGACATGTTGGATAAGTCCTATTTGAGGTGGATGTACACTGCTCTTACGCGTGCAAGTAAAAAATTA
>DUAO01000024.1 GCA_012960805.1 Flavobacteriales bacterium
CAATTTGGAAAAAGAAATTGTTCTGTATACTACGTCCTCTTATTTGGATTTATGCGAGTACATTCAAAGTCAATTGTCCGAAATAGGTTTAAATGTTAGGGTAGAAGTGAATCCGCCATCAACCCATAGGCAAATGGTAGCTACTTCGAAACTTAACTTTTTCAGAGGAAGTTGGATTGCAGATTACCCAGATGCAGAAAATTATCTTTCCTTATTTTATAGTAAGAATTTTTGTCCAGACGGCCCAAACTACACACATTTTAATAATAGTACTTATGATAAGTTGTATGAGCAAGCTTTATCTGAGACAAATAATAGTTTACGAGCAGAACTTTATCAGCAAATGGATAGGATTATTATTGACAATGCAGTTGTAGTTCTACTTTATTATGATAGGGTTCTTCGTTTTACTAGTAAAGATATTAGTGGTTTTAATAGTAATGCTATGAATCTACTTGATTTGAAAAGAGTAAGAAAGTAGATCCTAAAAAAAATCGTAATATTGCAGTATCATTAATTAAAAACAAATTATGAAAAAATTATTTACAATTTTAACTGTAGTTGCTTTAACTACAACAATTTCGTTTGCACAAACTTTTGGTGTAAATGCAGGACTTAATCTTGCAAATTTAACTCCTGGTTCTGACATGCAAGCTGACATGGATGATCTTGAAGCAACTTCAAATATGATAATTGGAATTTCAGTTGGAGCTACTGGAACCTTTGAATTAAGTGATGTGTTAGACCTAAACGCTGGAATAAGTTATATACAAAAGGGAACGACTCTTTCTGTTGATTTTACTGGTGATGGAGAGGATGAAAATATATCAACCAAACTTAATTTTATTGATATCGCTCCTTCTGTATCTTACAAAATTACAAACGAATTATCTGCTAGTATAGGTACTTATGTTGGTTTTGCTCTTAGTGGAACACAAGACGATTTGGAAATTGAAATAGATATGACTACTGGTGAACTTATTACTACAATAACCTCAGAAGCAATTGATTTTGAGGAAGATGAGATTGGAACGTTGGATTATGGACTGAATATTGGTGTGTCTTATGTTTTAAATGAGATGATTGCAATTAATGCAGGTTATAGTTTAGGTTTAGCTGATTTAAATGCGGAAGGCGGAGAGTTTGATGATGAGGATTATTCTCAAAAAACTAATGGAATTTATTTTTCAGTAGGATATCTTTTTGGAGGCGGATATTAATTAATTTAATATAATGCATAAAGAAGCCGGGCAAATGCTCGGTTTTTTTATGTTTAAAACCCAAATAGAAAACAATACAAACTAATATTCTATTTTTATACTTTTGTATTTATCATAACCCACTATCTCATTAAATGAAAATATCATACAACTGGCTTAAAAATTATTTAAATCTTGAACTACCTGCAGAGGAGATATCTGTACTTTTAACTGATATAGGGTTAGAAGTGGAAGGTATAGAAAAAATAGAAAGTGTAAAAGGTGGGCTTAAAGGGGTTGTAATTGGTGAGGTGCTTACTAAAATTCAGCACCCAAATGCTGATAGGCTTAGCCTAACTACTGTTAATGTTGGAGAAGATGAGTCATTACAAATTGTATGCGGAGCGCCTAATGTTAATATTGGGCAAAAAGTTCCTGTAGCTACAGTAGGTACTTGGCTTTATGATAACGATACTAAATTTAAGATAAAAAAAGGAAAGATAAGAGGAGAGGAATCAGTAGGTATGATTTGTGGAGAAGATGAGTTAGGTCTTGGAGAAGATACTGATGGTATTATGGTTTTGGATGCTGCTGCTAAAGTAGGAACACCAGCTAGTGAATATTTTCAATTAGAATCAGATATAGTTTTTGATATAGGATTAACGCCAAATCGATCGGATGCTATGGGTCATATTGGTGTTGCTCGTGATTTAATGACAGTGCTTAACCATAAAGGTGGTAAACTACAAATATGCAAACCTTCTGTAGAGAGTTTTAAAGCAGATAACACTAAAAAAACTATTACTGTTGAAGTGAAGGATACTGCGCTTTGTCCTAGATATTCCGGGGTAAGTATTAGTGGTATTAAAGTATCTGATTCTCCTGAATGGTTACAAAATAAACTAAAAGCTATTAGAGTAGCACCTATCAATAATGTAGTAGATATAACCAATTATGTACTGCATGAAACAGGACAGCCCCTACACGCTTTTGATATTGCTAAAATTAAGGGAGGTAAGGTTATTGTTTCAACTGTTAAGAATAAAACTAAGTTTACTACCTTAGAGGAAAAAGAGATAGAGCTTTCATCTGACGACCTGATGATAAACAGTGCTAATGAACCAATGTGTATTGCTGGCGTATTTGGTGGAACTGATTCAGGAGTTTCTAAAGCAACAACTAATGTATTCCTGGAGTCTGCTTACTTTAATCCGGTTAGCATTCGCAAAACAGCTAAACGTCTTAACTTAAGCACAGATGCTTCCTTTCGGTTTGAAAGAGGTTGTGATCCAAATATTACCGTTTATGCACTAAAGCGTGCTGCTCTTTTAATTACTGAAATATGTGGTGGTGAAATTGCTTCAGAAATTACTGATATTTATCCAAATAAAATTGAGCATTTTGCAGTTGAGCTTACTTATTCTAAAATGGATGCGCTTATTGGTGAGTTAATTGATAGAAAAGTAGTGAAAGCAATCCTTACTGATTTAGAAATTGATATTACAAATACTACGGATGATGGTTTAAGTTTGCTTATTCCTCCATTACGTGCTGATGTACAAAGAGAAGTTGATATAATTGAAGAAATATTGAGAATCTACGGCTTTAACACAGTAGTAATTCCTTCAAAATTAAATACTACTATATCTTATTCTCACGGTGTTAATCCTGAGGGAATACGCAATACTATTTCAGATTTGTTATCTAACAATGGTTTTAATGAAGCCATGAATAACTCTTTAACTAAAGGAGGATACACTGGTCTTATTTCTGAACTAGATATATCTCAAAATATTGAGCTTTTAAATCCTTTGTCACAAGATTTAAATGTAATGCGTCCGTCACTTTTATTTAGTGGATTGGAGAATATTGCTTATAATCAGAATAGAAAGAATACTGATATTAAATTCTATGAATTTGGAAAAACCTATCATAAAACAGAAGAAGGGAATATTGAAAACCAACATCTTCAGATTTTAGTAAGTGGTAGGGTGCAAGCTGAAAATTGGAACACTAATACTGACAAAGCAGATTTCTATTTTATGAAAGAGGAAGTAGAGCAGGTACTAAATAGATTAGGAATTAATAATTTTGAATCCTCAGAGGGTAGTGGTTGGGGAAGGTCATATTCATTGACTTATAACCATAAAAAGAAACGTTTAGTTTGTTTTGGAAAAGTCACCAAAGATTTATGTAATAAATTTGGCGTAAAATCAGATGTTTATATGGCTGATTTCAATTGGGATTTAGTACTTGAGTTAGTGGGCTATAATAAAACCAGATACAAGGATGTAAGCAAATTCCCAGAGGTAAGGCGGGATTTATCATTATTAATTGATGATTCAGTTTCTTTTGCTGAACTTTTAGAAATTGCAAAGCAAACTGATAATAAAATTCTAAAATCAGTAAATCTATTTGATGTCTATGAAGGCGATAAACTACCAGAGGGTAAAAAATCTTATGCTTTATCTTTTATTATGGCTGATGAAACCAAAACCCTTACCGATAAATATGTAGATAAAGTAATGGGAAAATTAATGAACTCCTTTATAGAAAAAGTAGGGGCAGAGTTAAGGTAATATGATAGAGCATCATCTTATTCAACCTTTAAGCAGTACTTGGTGGATTGGATTGCTATCTTCAATTATAGTAATTTCTTTTTTATTAATATTTTATAAGAAAAAGGAAGTAGTCAAAAAAGCACAATTCTTAATATTTTTAGGATTTTCTTTCATTATTGCCTTCTTAATTAGTAATAGTATTGGGATTTATAAAGGAACCTGGAATATTCAAGATAATCTACCTTTGCATCTGTGTAGAATTTCATTTATTATTAGCATAATAGTTTTATTTACAAGAAAACAGTGGATGTATGAGTGGGTATTGTTTTTGGCAATACCTTCAGGTTTGCATTCTATGCTAACGCCAGAACTTACAAAAGGAGTTAGTGATTGGTTTTATTTTGAATATTACCTTGTTCATGCTGGTTTAATTTTTGTTCCTTTGTTTTTAACCATTGTAATGGGTATGAAAACTAGGGTAGATGCTTGGTGGAAAACACTTTTAAGAGTTCAAATCCCAGTTGTACTTATTATGCCTTTTAACTTTTTAATTGACTCAAACTATATGTTTCTAAAAGCAAAACCACTTGTAGATAACCCTTTGTTAATAGGAGAGTGGCCAACTTATATTATCTTTTTAGAGTTAATAATGGTAGTGCATGTTTTTATTATTTATAAATTAGCAACAAAATAATAAATAATGAAAAGATTAATAAACTCCTTTACGGAAAAAGTAGGGACAAAGCTCAGGTAATAATAAGTTTAAGTTGTTTGCTTACCTTTATGTATACCGTCTATCCAAAAATGGTTTTCCACCCGACCTATATATTGAAAATTATGATTCTTAAATTTCTCTTTAGCGTGATTTAATTCTTTAATAGTTTCACGCATTATCCTAATAGGCTTTACTGTATTTTTCAAGGTAATAGACATATAATACCCGTCTTTTAATTTTTTTGGAGCCCTAGATGGTCGTCCTTTTTTCATTATGCAAATTTATATAAAAAGCATCAGAAATATAAAAAAAATAAAATAGTATTCAACTATGATATAAACAATCCCAAATTTAACATTTTATTGCATATGAACCGAAATCGTGCACAAAATAAACTTACTTAAAAAACCAAAGCTGTAGAAATTTGCGTCACTTTTCATTTTTAATTGCGTAATTTTATAGCTTGTATTACGACACATACATAAAGAATTTATTAAGCTAACTATTATGAAAAAACTACTTACGCTTTTACTAATTTGCCTGACATTTTTAGCAAATGCTCAAAGCAGTTGGAATATGAATCTTTTAGGTACGTACGACTATCCTACAACTCAAGGAAATGATATTTGGGGTTGGGTTGATGCTAGTCAAAATGAATTTGCAATAGTTGGTTTGCGTAATGGGATATCTTGCGTAAATGTTACAAATCCTTCAGCACCTTTTGAAGAGTTTTTTATTAATGATGTATATTCTATTTGGAGAGATATCAAAACCTATGGGAATTACGCTTACGTAACAACTGAATCAGATACAGGTCTTTTAATAATTGATTTAACAGATATGACGGGCAATACTTTTTGGCATGTAAAAGATTTTATGAATCCAATTACTGGTATAAATCTGCATTGGGAAGCAGCTCATGATTTATTCATTGATGAAAATGGAGTGTGTTATATTTTTGGAGCTTCTAATCCTAACAGTTTTCCGGCGCCACCATCAAGTGTTATCTTCTTGGACGTCATTACAAATCCTACAAATCCTATACATCTAGGGCAATGGATTGATCCACAATTAACTACCATGACCAATTATGTTCATGATGGAATGGTGAGGGGAGACACTATGTATACTGGAAATATTTATTCAGGTAAAGTTTTTATAATAGACGTAAGTGATAAGGCAAGCCCTGTAACTTTAGGATCAGCAACAACTCCTAATTCTTTTACTCACAATGCCTGGGTGTCTGATAATGGAAATTATGTATTTACTACTGATGAAAAGCCAGATGCTTATTTAGCAGCATTTGATATTAGTAATCTGAATAACATACAGGAAGTGGATAGAATACAATCCAATCCTGGAAGTAATAGTATCCCGCACAATACTTTTGTTGATGGTAATTTCTTAATAACTTCCTATTATACAGATGGAACTACAGTTCATGATATTACTTATCCAAATAATATGATACAAGTTGCGTATTATGACTCCTATTCTGGAAGTGGTCCTGGTTATAATGGTTGTTGGGGGACTTATCCTTATTTACCTTCAGGTAATATTATTTCTTCAGATGTAAATAGTGGAGCAGGAGGTAAGGGTCGATTGTTAATCTATGGACGTAACTTTCAGCAGGCTTCTTTTTTATCAGGCACCGTAACAAATTCTAATACTGGTTTTTCAATAAGTAATACCACTATTCAGATAGTTAGTACATCATACACTACAACAACCAATTTATTAGGTGGTTATAGTTTAGGATCTGTCAATTCAGGGATATTTCAAGTTTTATTTTCAGCGCCAGGCTATATTCCTATCATATTAAATGTAACGCTCTCTAGTGGTAATATGATTATACTAGATGCCGCTTTATCTCCAGGCTCAGGCTTACCTGGTTGTACAGATACTTCTGCTGTGAATTACGATCCAAATGCAACAATAGATGATGGGAATTGTATTTATTGTAATGGCACTTGGGTTTCGTTAAATATGTTTGATACTTATGGAGATGGATGGAATGGTAATACATGGACAGCTACATCTACAACAGGAGGGGCTAGTTATGGTCCTTATACAATTTCTAACGGATCATCAGGGGTAGAATCTTTTTGTTTACCAGATGATTGTTATGATATTGTATGTGGTAATGGTACATGGCAAACAGAAGTTAGTTGGACGTTGACTGATCCTACAGGTGGTATTTTACTATCTGGAGGAGCTCCTATTTCCATTCAATATGCTATTGGCCTTACTTGTGCCGTGTATGGTTGCATGGATTCAACAGCTCTTAACTACTATGCTGGTGCAAATGTTGATGATGGTACATGTCTGTATGTTCCTGGTTGTATGGATGCTACTGCATGTAACTACGATCCATTAGCAGATGTTGATGATGGAACTTGCGAATGGACTTCATGTACTGGTGTTTGTGCTAATGCTACACCAACAGGATTAAATACCACGAATGTTGTTCAAAACAGAGCTACTATAAACTGGGATAACATGAATGACGCTAACTGTATGGTAGATCAATACCGTATTAAGTTTAGAGCAGTTGGTAGTTCAACCTTCACTCAAAAGACCATGGGACAACCAGTAAATAGCTGCCTGTGGGCTGCTAATAATACTGATAAGTTAATCTTGAATCTAACTCCATCTACACTGTATGAGTATCAAATGAAAGCTTGGTATTGTGATGGCTCTGGAAATGGCGTTGGAAGCGTATGGACTGCACTTTACAACTTCACTACAGAAGATGACTGTCCAAATGTTGGTAACCTAACGGTAAGTTCAGGTTCTACTACACAAGCTACCTTTACTTGGGACGGTTCAAATGGAACCTATAGCTTTATGAGAATCAAAGCAAGAGTAGATACTAATAATGGGGTTTGGTTTAATGTAGGTGGCTTAGGAGTTAATTATGGAATATTCACTAAGAATAAGAATGGTCTTAGTGCAGGTACTTCATATAGAGGTCAATCTAGAACATGGTGTTCTCCAAATGGAGGTGCTTGGAAATCTCCAACATGGACATCATTACTTTTCTGGACTCAGCCAACTGTAATAAGATTAGAAGGAGGTAATACAATAACTAACTTAGCTATTTACCCTAACCCATCAAGAGATATCTTTAATGTAACATTCACTTCAGAAGAAGTTCAGAACTTAAAGGTAAGAATACTTAATATAGTGGGAGAGGAGCTAATAAGTGATAACCTGGAGCAGTTCATTGGAGAGTACACCAAACAGATTAATCTTTCCAATAATGCTAAAGGAATTTACTTCTTAGAAATTACAACAAATAATGGCGTGGTTAATAAGAAGTTGATACTTCAATAAATTATTAATGAGCAGGTTTTAAAACCTGCTCATTTTTTATTGTATTTGCTGTATTTGTAAAATAAATTTATATTTTTACCACAAGTTTAGTACACCAAATAGGTGTAAAAGGGAATGAGGTGTAAATCCTCAACTTTACCAGAAGCTGTAAAGTCCGTAATATTTTGAATACTGCACGCGCCACTGTTAAAAAATGGGAAGGCCAAATTCAAAAGGACTAAGTCAGAAGACCTGCTAAATAAAACAAACCGAATCGTTTCTGGATAAAACGACAGGAGAATGAAACAGATTTTAGCACACATAATAATCCTAATTAGCTTTGCATATACCCTGCAAGGACAAACCGCTATGGATACCATTAATCTTCCAGAAGTAAAGCTAGAACAAAGCCGATTGCGTACCCATTCAATTGCTACACAAATGGAAATATTTACACCTGTCGAGCTAGGAAATTTTCCTTCACAAAACCTAGCAGATTTCTTATCCCTCAATTCTGCTTTATACTTCAGGCAATATGGGGCTTTAGCTACTCCATCTTTCAGAGGAACCTCCAGTTCGCACACCTTAGTACTATGGAATGGTATTCCGCTTAATTCGGTAGCTAATGGGCTAATGGATTTTTCCATCTTGCCTGTTAATATAGGGCATGAATTAGCGGTAGTTCATGGTGGTGATGGCTCTGTATTTGGTTCTGGTGCTATAGGAGGGAGTGTGCACTTTAATGCTATAAGTAATTTTAAGCCTAAAAAACAGATACAGTTTACTTCAGAAATAGGAAGTTTTGGCCTTAGGAGTAATACCTTTAGCTTGAAGCGTACTGAGGGTAAATTATCTATTCAGGCCTCTTTATTTTCCCTTAGCGATAATAATTCCTTTGAGTTTGTAAATACTACTCAAATAGGGCATCCTTCAGTTATGAATGAATACGGAAAGATTGAAAGCAAACACCAGCAATTGGATTTGGGGTATCGATACGATAATTACAATCAATTTGCCATTAATTACTGGGCTGAAGATAATAACAGGGAAGTGCCTCAAAATATGACTGTTCTTTTTTCAGATGCCAAACAGTATGATGTAAGCAAGCGTTTGTTATTTTCTTCCAAACATAGATTTGATCACAGTAGTTTGCAATTAAAACAAGCTTATCTAAAAGAAGATTTCCGCTATACTGAACTGCTGTGGGGTATTGATAGCCATTACCTAACTGAAAGCCATATTACGGATGCAGACTTTAAATATTTTACAGGAAATTATTTATTTAATTTAGGAAGTGCTTATACCAACAAATCAGTTACCAACACTAATTATTTGGGCACAAAACAGGATGAAAAACAATTAGCTCTCTTTTCTGCTATTCAGTATAAGTCAGAATTTTTTGTAGTCAATACAATATTAAGGAAAGAGTGGCAATCGGCTTTTGAAGTGCCTTACATTCCTACTTTGGGCTTTTCTGCCCAATTAAGCAAGCATCTTCAGTTCAGATTAAAATACAATAGAAATTTTCGCTCCCCTAGCTTTAACGATAGGTTTTGGGTAGATGCATGGTCTAATGGTAATCCTGATTTGAAACCAGAAAATGCTTGGAATAAAGAGTTTGGGTTTGATGTAAATACTTCTTATTTTACCTGTAGTGCTACCGCTTATACTTTGACTATATCGGATATGATTTTATGGCAAGAAATGGACAATGGTAATTGGATGCCAGATAATATAAAGCAAGTGTGGAGCAGGGGGGTAGAGACAAAATTGAAATTGACAATAAAAGATTTTAGCATAGTTGGGAATTATGGGTTTACTAAATCAACTAATGAATTATCGAGTGACAGCCTAGACAACACAGCAGGGAAGCAATTGCGATATGTTCCACTTCACAAAGGAAACGTGATGTTTATTATTGCTAAAGATGATTTTCAATTCAGTATAAACCAAAGCTATACAGGGGAAGTGATAACTACTCACGGAATTCAGGAAAATGAAACTTTACCTGCTTTTGTGTTGACAGATATTGGGCTTAGATGGAAATCAACTCACTCTTCTTTTTCCCTTCAAGGAAAAGTAAAAAACCTAATGGATAAAAGTTATCAGACTTATCAGAACTATCCTAACCCAGGCAGAGAATTGCAATTAACAATAACTTATAGTATCAATTAAAAAAATGCAAATAACCTTTTAAAACTGGCAATTAAGTTGAGCAAATAAGATTTTGATTTAATGAGAGAGGCGGTTGCTTCCCTTTTTTTATATTTGCTAAAATTTAAAACATGAAATTACTGAATTATTTATTAGTTGTTTTTCTCTTTGTTTCAGCTTGTAAAAAGGATACAAAAGAGGAAACACCTGTATTGCCTGCCGATTATGGTAGTGGCATGTATATAGTAACTGAAAATGGCATTAGTTTTTATGATGGTGAGGTAGTTAAAAATCAAATTTATCAAAAGGTAAATGGACGCTCAATATTTAATGGAAAGAAAATAAAATTCAGAGGCACTAAAGCGTATATTGTTACTGATAATCAAATTCTAACAGCTAACGTTAAAACGTTTGAAAATAAAGAAGAAATCAAGGGTTTTACTAATGCAGTTGATTTTGATTTTGTTAGTAATAATAGATTATTTGTGGTTGACCAAGCAGATGCTAAAATCAAGGTTGTTGACTTGCTTACTTTGGATATTACCTCTGATATTGAAACAGGCAATAATACACAGCCAGTTTTTATTGTTTCTAAATGGTGGCGCTCTATTGTTTTAAATGGTGGATTAGTTGCTGATTTTTTAAAAGACTCAACTATTGTGGCTATTGATTACAGCGATAATTTAGTTCCTTTAGCTGATTTTAATGGCAGCGTCTATGTTGGAGACAACCCTAATTCAGCTGTATGGATTAATGATTTAAAAATATTGTGCAAAGGTATTTATGATCCAAATAATTTATTAAATAATACTGAAGCTATTCTGGTAAGAGTTCATCCATGGAATATGGAAGTGGTATGGGTTCAAACTCTTAGTAATATTTATAATGCTCAAAATCTTATTTCAGAGTCTTCTGATGCTAAGTATTTTTTTACAGCAGCTGATGGGGTTTATCAAATGAATAATGATGGCTCTGGTATTTCTAAAAAAATAAATTTTACTTCTGATTTTATAGATATAAAAGTAGAAAGTTATGACTTGACAGATACTACATCTGCTTATGCTAATATGTTGTATGTAAATGATGCGATAAATAATCCAAATACTATTTATAAATACAATATTGCTACAAGTGTATTCTCTGACACCATAGTAGTTGATGGTAATGTAAGGGATATTGCTTTCTATGAATGAATCATAAACTAGTAAAATCGTTAAGAAGAGTTTATCTTATTTTCTGTATTCTTCTTGGAATCTTAACTCCCATGTATTGTTGGTATTTGAATCCTGGATTTAATCCAATGGAAAAACCACTTTCTCATTTTGGAATACAAGAACCAACTTGGCTACTATGGAATTCAGCCTTGGTTTTTTTGGCTATTGGGCTTTTTTTGAATGCATATACCTCATTAAGATATTATTTTAAAAAGAGGAGGTTTCGTTATCCTTTAAAAGTACTTCTGCTTGTTTCTTCATTCTCATTATTTTTTACGGCAACTATCCCTATGAGTTATGAAATTTTCCATAAGATTCCAGCATTTCTTTTTTTCTTCTCTTATAATTTATTTGTTTTTTTATTTGGTTTGTTTCGATCTTTAAAATATTTAAGAACAGGAGTTTTTTCAATGTTTATAGGGCTTTCAATGTTATGTTCCCTATTGTTATTGTTGCCATTCAAATCATATGGAGTATTCGAAATTGTTTATTTTTCTTTAATACTTATTTGGAATATCCATTTCTTGTATAACAGAATGAAAGAGGAGGGAGGCAAAAGCGACCAAAAAGGATTCTTAAAGTTCTTTCAATAAAACTTTATACAAATCCACCATGGATTGTATATCCGCTTTGTGTACTTTTTCATCAGGAGAATGTACATTGTCTTCAGGAGCACCAACAAAACACCAATCCCAAGGATAGTTACTTTTTTGTAAATCGTTTCCATCACTACCACCTGCATTTTCAACCTCTAATTGAAAGGGGATATTACTTTGTTTAGCAATTTCTACAATTCTATTCACATAGGATTTTCTAGGAATTCCACTATCTCTTAATGAAATAGCACATCCTTTGCCATGTTGCACTCCTTCAGTTACCCAAGTAATATCTGAAATAAGAGCTTGGCTAACACTATATTTTTCTTGTATAAATTTTCCTAAATAACCTACAGACCCTCCTCCGTGTTCTTCCCAAGATGAGAATACTATAATTCCATTTTCTAGAGTTTTTGCTACTTCTAATGCATTCCAAACACCTAGTCGGTTATCCATATAACAGCTTTGTATAAAATGCTTTGTATCTCTGAAATTTACTTTAAAGGTCAGTGAAGTCCCTCTATCAATTTCTCTATCGAAATCAATAAACAGTTCTTTTTCTTTTTTTATAATTTTTCCTTCAATCTTTCCTTTGCTATCTTCTCCGACCAATTCTATTCCTTCTGTAGTAACAGGCTCTCCAATTTTTACAATTTCATTATTATATTTTACAGTAAAACCAATAGAGTCAAGATGTGAAAATATAGCAGTTGTAGGAGTCCCAAAAACCATGATAATATTATCTTGAAATCCTTTTCCATAATGCAAAGTAGGTTGAACTTTCCAATCTTTCTGATTTTTGTTTATGTAGTTTAGTAAAAATTTAGTAATAGCAAATTCTTCCCCTGAAGGAGCATGAATTTCACACATTTGTTGTAATAATTTCATTTATATTGTTTTAATATATTTTATACTTAATTCATGATTTTTCTTAAAAGTATCTACAATGGAATCCGCTTTACTTTTTTGAGCTGCAAATATAAGCTTACAATCTATTTGAAAGTCAGTAATTATCACTTCTAAATCAAATTCTTTTACCAATTGCATCACAGCATTCATTTGAGGATATTTAAAACTTACCTCATGGTGTTCTTTTATGGTTTTTGTAAGGATTTCCGCATCAGATATTGTAATAGCTGCTGCTGTTTTATAAGAACGGATTAAACCAGGAACACCTAGCTTTACTCCTCCAAAATAACGAACTACAATAATTAGGATGTTGGTGAGGTCATTCGACTGTATTTGTCCTAAAATAGGTTTTCCTGCAGTAGAAGAGGGCTCTCCATCATCATTAGCTCTCCAAGATGATTTGTCTGCATGCAGAACATAAGCATAGCAATGGTGCCTAGCAGAATGTTCTAGTTTTTTTACTTCTTCCAATCTCTCTTTTACTTCCTGTTCAGAGTATACAGGGTAGGAGTATGCTATAAATTTACTACCTTTCTCTTTGTAAATTCCTGTTGTATGGTTTTTAACCTCTTTGTACGTATCATCAAACATTAAAGTGAGAAGATATAAATTGCACAAATAGAAAGTAAAATTCCAATCCAATTATTTCTACTGAGTTTCTCCCTAAAAATGAGCATTCCAATAAAACTTGAACTTATAATAACGCCCATGCTTACTAGTGGAAAAACTATTGAGCTATTTAGGTTGGGATCACTCAGGGCTCTTAAAAAGAATAGCAGAGAGAAGAAGTTGGGAATACCAAAAATAACTCCCCAGAAGATGCTTTTTAATTTCAAAGGCTTTCTTCCTTTAAATGATTTCCCTAATAGAATTAGAATTCCACTAATACTAGCAATAATAAATAATATCATAAAGAACAAATAGCTTTCTTTTTTTAACACTTCCTTAAAACTTTGAGCAAAATCATTAAAGATTGCATCTGAGATTCCTTGACCTACAAAAACTAAAATAATTAACCATAAATATTTCTTATCAAAACTTAGTTTTCCTGCTTTGGTAGAGGATAAATAAATGCCTGCAAGTGCTAAAAAAAATGCAATTCCTTTTAATTCATTAAAAGTGTTATCTTCAGGATATAAAATAAGTGCTGTACACACAGGAATAATTAATGACATTTTATTTGCTACTGTAGTAACCGCTATTCCTACTTTTTGTGTTCCGAATGCGTAAAAGTTAAATACAATTATAAATAATGTTCCTATAATCATTGCATGATATAGCCATTCAGAATTTAATACATGATTTAATGAAAAATCTTGCTCTAAAAAGAAATAAGAACATCCTGCTGCGGTTAAGTAATTTACAATTAAAGCTTGCAAATTATCTACTTTGTATTTTTCGAACATTTTAAATACAATAATTAAAACATTGAATAGAAGTATGGTATAGATGATATTAGTCATAGTGATTTTAAGACCAAATTATTTTAAAATATTCACATACAATTATCATGTTTTCGCTTGGTTTTTTTCCATGTTTTCGCATCTCTCTACTGAAAAAATCCCAATGAACTTTCTTCCAATAAGTAAGAGATTTATCTCCTTCTCCTTCAGTTCTTGCAAATTCAGGTGTAATCTGATTAAAAGAAACTTGCTGGGTATTGGTAGTTTCTGCAATTGCTTTGGCTTTCCCGTTCCAATTAGTTACAATAAATAAATCCCCTTTTTTTGGTAGGCTTCTATTATATTTTTTGTAGGACCATAATGAACCTGCAGTAGCTTGTTTTATTCCTTTTAAAACTAATTCTGAACATTCATCAGCATCCTTTTTGTTATCGCAAAAGAAGAATGATTCTGGAACACCCTTCTTCTCATATATCTGGTTTTTAGCTGTAAATTCTTCCCACATTCTTTCTGATGAAGAAAGAAACTTATAATAAGTGAGTTTATCTCCTCCAACTTCTGTTTCTTCCATAGTTTTCCCTGTAATAATTGGAGCCTTTAAACCCTCTATTAGCTCTTTATTGGTGGTAAATATTCTAGCTTCATCCCATAGTTTTACATCAATAAAGGATTGTAAAGTGTTGCTTCCTCCCTCAATGATTATAGATTGAATGTTTTGTTTATGTAATTCTTGTAAAATATTTTTAATCAAATTATTAAAGTTAATTTTAATAAAGTAATTATTACTAATTTCTTGTGTTTTTAGGGTATTAAAAATAATGGTTTTTGCATCACTATCAAATAAATTTAAATCAGTAGAAAGTTTCAAATCCTTATCGATCACAATTCGGATCGGATTTTCCCCCTGCACTTCTCTTACTGTAAGGTAAGGGTTATCTTTTTCAGTAGTAATTCTACCTACCAAAATAGCATCTTCTTCCGCTCTCCATTTATGTACTAATTTCTTGGATTTGCTAGAAGTCATCCAAAAGGGCTCTTTCTGATTATTTGGAGCAATAAAGCCATCTTTGCTTTCTGCCCATTTTAAGATAACATAAGGCCTATTTTTCTCATGAAAAGTAAAGAATATTTTATTAAGGCCTCTACTTTCTTTTTCCATAATTCCAATTTTTACATCAATTCCAGCATTCCTCATCTTTTTAATTCCTGCACCAGAAACTTCAGAAAAAGAATCGATACACCCAATTACTACTTTTGGTACTTTATGTTCTATTATAAGGTTAGAGCAGGGAGGAGTTTTACCAAAATGAGCACAAGGTTCCAAATTCACATAAAGTGTAGATTTATTGAGTAAATTTTTATCGGTTACACTATTGATTGCATTTACTTCTGCATGTGCTTCTCCATATTTTTGATGAAACCCTTCTCCAATAATTTCACCATCATAAACAATTACACAACCTACCATAGGGTTGGGAGATACTAATCCTATTCCTTTTTGACCTAGTGTCAAACATCTTTTCATAAAAAACTCCTGATTTTGCATGCCTCAAAAATAGCAAAAGGAATACATTTGTAGCATGGAAAAAGTCAGCAATATTATCCCCTATTTTAAAGCAGAGCTCTTAGGCATTACTCAGGAAAAAGAAGTTATTTCGTGGGCATATATTGTTATACAGCATTTGCTTGGTTATAATCGTTCGGATTGCATCATTCATGGGGATAAGGAAATAACCATTGAAATATCAGATGAAATCAAGCAAATTGTTAGGGATTTAAAAACACAAAAACCATTACAGTACATACTAGGAGAAACAGAGTTTTACGGCATGAAATTTAAAGTAAATGAACATACTTTAATACCAAGGCCAGAAACTGAAGAATTAGTGGGGTGGGTATTGAAAGAAAAGTTTAATTCTGTTTTGGATATAGGAACAGGAAGCGGCTGTATTTCTATTGCTTTGGCTAAACATAGTAAGGCTACTATTTCTGCAATTGATATATCTAAAATGGCTTTAAAAGTAGCTAAAGAAAATGCGGCTATAAATGAAGTAAAAATTGATTTTATTCAGAAAGATGTCTTGCAAGTTCATGGCTTACAAAAAGTTGATGTCATTGTAAGTAACCCTCCTTATGTTTTAGAATCTGAAAAGCAGAAAATGAAAGCTAATGTATTGCAATATGAGCCACATTTAGCGCTTTTTACTCCTGAAAAAACCCCTGTATTATTTTATAAAAAAATTGGAAATTTAGCAGCAAAATCCTTAAATTATGGCGGTAAATTATATTTTGAAATTAATGAGCAATATGGAGTTGAAATTTTAGAAATGCTAAGCAAGATTGGCTTTGTTGATATAGCGTTAAAAAAAGATATAAATGACAAGGACAGAATGATAAAAGCCATTTGGAAATAGTTATTTTTGATTACTTTTTAAAATTATAAAAATGGAATATAAAAGAATAGCAAACAAGATAGTTTTCAGATTAGAAATGGGGGATAGGTTAATGGAATCTGCTCAAAAGATTGCAGCTGCTGAAAATATAAAGCTGGCATCTATAAATGGAATTGGAGCTTGTAGTAAGATTGAGATGGGATATATTGATTTAAGCATAAAAGAATATGTATTTAAAACTTTTGAAGGAAATATGGAAATCCTGCACGCAACAGGAAATATTACTTTAAAAGATGGAGAGCCATTTCCTCATATTCACATTAGCGTTGCAGATGATGCCTGTAAAGCTTTTGGCGGTCACCTGAATGAGGCGACTATTTCTGCAACTTTTGAAGGGGTTATGACTATAATGGATCATGAAATTCACAGAGAATTTAATGAGGATTTAGGTTTAGCACTCATGAATGTTTGTGGCATTAAATAATGAGCGATGAAGAACGTATATTGTTCTTGCAAAAAGAGTTAGCTAAGCACAATCATTCGTATTATGTGCTGGATACTCCTTTAATTTCTGATTTTGAATTTGACAAATTATTGGCTGAACTGCAACAATTAGAAGATATAAATCCTGATTTATTTGATGTAAATTCTCCTACTCAAAGAGTGGGTGGCACTGTGTCGGATGGTTTTAAAACAGTAAAGCATAATTATAGAATGCTTTCCTTAGGAAACACCTATTCTGCTGAGGATTTGCAAGATTTTGATATAAGATTACGCAAACTAACCGATCAGAATTTTGAATATGTGTGTGAACTAAAATATGATGGAGTTTCCATCAGCTTGACTTATAAAAATGGAGAGTTAGTACAAGCACTGACTAGAGGTGATGGAACTCAAGGCGATGATGTAACTGTAAATGTGAGAACCATCAAAAGTATTCCCTTAAAACTAAATGGAGATTATCCGACTAATTTTGAAATTAGAGGAGAAATTTTCTTGCCAATCGATGGATTACAACAGATGAATAAAATAAGAGTTGAGGAAGGTTTGGAGCCCTATGCAAACCCTAGAAATACGGCATCTGGGAGTTTGAAATTATTGGATGCAAATGAAGTAGCAAAACGCCCATTGGATTGTTATTTGTATTACATGCTAGGAGAGAGATTGCCTAGCGCAAATCATTATGATAATTTGCAGAAAGCAAAAACTTTGGGTTTTAAAATTCCTAATGAAATTGAAAAGTATAAATCAATTGATGATGTATTGATATTTATTGAAAAATGGGATAAAAAGCGACATGATTTACCGTATGAGATTGATGGAATAGTGATAAAAGTAAATGATATTGATTTACAGGAAGAAATGGGTTTTACAGCTAAATCACCTAGGTGGGCAATATCTTATAAGTTCAAGGCAGAACAAGTGTCTACTATTTTGCAAAAAATTACCTATCAAGTGGGGCGTACAGGGGCAATTACGCCTATTGCTAACTTAGATCCAGTGCAATTGGCAGGAACAATAGTGAAAAGAGCATCCTTACATAATGCCGATCAAATTGCAAAATTTGATATTAGGGAAGGAGATATGGTGTTTGTGGAAAAAGGCGGGGAGATTATCCCGAAAGTAGTGGGAGTGGAACTAAAAGATAGAAATTTGTTTTCTCAGCCTACAGCTTATATACAACATTGCCCTGCTTGTTCTGCTGAATTAGTGCGTAAGGATGGGGATGCTAAGCATTATTGCTCTAATACTGACACTTGTCCAGCGCAGATAACAGGAAAATTTGAGCATTTTATTAGCCGAAAAGCAATGGATATTGATGGGCTTGGAGGTGAAACTATTGAACTCTTAATCCAAGAAGGGTTAATCTCAGAAATTTCAGATTTATATCATCTTAAAAAAGAGGATTTATTACCTTTGGAAAGAATGGCAGAAAAATCTGCTGAGAATCTTTTACTTGGTTTGGAAGCATCTAAAAAAGTGCCTTTTGAAAGAGTTTTGTTTGCGCTTGGAATAAGATATGTTGGCGAAACCGTAGCTAAGGTGCTTTGTAAACACTTCAAAACAATTGAAGGAATTATAGCTGCAGATGTTGAAATATTAATTGCTGTGGATGAAATTGGAGATAAAATTGCAGAAAGTGTTGTTTTCTATTTTTTGCAGCAACAGAATAGGGATTTGATTTTTAACCTAGAAACAGCAGGATTACAGTTCACATCTATTATTGAGGATACTTCAGTATCAGAAATTTTGAAAGGAATGAAAATAGTTGTTTCAGGAGTATTTTCTCAGTTCAGCAGAGTAGAACTAAAAAAAATGATAGAAGAACATGGAGGTAAAAATATAAGTTCAATATCAAAAAATACTACTTTTGTATTGGCTGGAGATAATATGGGTCCAAGCAAACAACAAAAGGCAACAGATTTAGGTATTCCATTAGTAAGTGAAGAAGAATTTTTAGTAAAAATTAGTTAATGCAATTTATTGAAGACATAAAACAAAAAACGGGGAAATGGGTTTTTCAAAAGGAAATGAAAACCAATAAGCGCTTAAAGAAGGTTTGTAATTTAGATGATGCAAAATCGGTAGGGATTTTATATGATGCTACTTCAGAACGGCAAATAAAACAAATCAAACCTTTTATTGATTATTTCTTTGAATTAAAAAAGGATGTCAAGGCATTGGGCTATGTCAACGCCAAACAACTTTCCTATTGTCATGCCCCAAAATTGCAATACGATTTCTTTTATCAGAAGGATTTGAATTGGTATTACAAACCTCAAAATTATATTATTGATAATTTCGTAAAAAAGGAATATGATATCTTGATTAATTTATGTGATAGTAGTTGTATCCCTATTAAGTATTTGGTAGCAAGTTCTATCGCTCATTTCAAAATTGGACAACATGAAGAAGGATATGAAATTTACGATTTAATGATTGCTTTAAAAAAAGATAAGAGTATGGAGAAACTTATGCATGAAATAAAACATTACATCAATTTAATAAATAAGTAAAATGGAGAAAATCAAAGGAACAGGAGTAGCGCTTGTCACCCCTTTTAATACAGATTTAAGTATAGATTATGTAGGTTTAGAAAAATTATTAAATCATCAAATTGAAGGAGGAATTGATTATTTAGTGTTGATGGGAACTACTGGTGAAAGTGCTGTGCTTTCCAAAACAGAAAGGCAAGAAGTAATTACTTTCTGTAAAAAAATAAATGCAGGAAAATTACCAATAGTATTGGGGATAGGCGGAAATAATACTTTAGCATTGGTTGATGAAATCAAAGCAACTGATTTTACGGGTATTGATGCAGTGTTGTCGGTTTCTCCCTGTTATAATAAACCAACACAAGAAGGGATTTATCAGCATTATAAGATGATTGCTGAAGCCTGTCCTTTGCCAATTATCCTTTACAATGTTCCTGGGCGTACCGCTAGTAATATGGCTAGTGAAACTACTTTTCGCTTGGCAAATGATTTTGAAAATATTATTGCAATAAAAGAAGCTTCAGGAGATATGGATCAAATTATGAAAATCATAAAAAATAAACCAACTGATTTTGTAGTGCTTTCAGGAGATGATGGTTTAACCTTACCTATGATTTATATGGGAGCAGAAGGCGTAATTTCAGTTATCGGGCAATCGCATCCAAAAGAGTACAGCACTATGGTTACTGAAGCAAGAAAAGGAAATATTGCTAATGCTAATGCTTTGCATTATAGTATTTATGATTATTACGAACCGCTTTATGCAGAAGGAAATCCTGCAGGAATAAAGGCTTGCTTGGAATTGTTGGGTATTTCTAAAGCGGTTGTTCGCCCGCCACTAGTTGAAGTAAGTCCCACAATAAAAACTCAATTAAAAGTATTATTAAACTCGTGAAACAAATTATAGCTTTACTTATGGCGCTCTTCTCTTTTTCTACTAGCAATTCACAAACATCAATTTATGATATAGCAATAAATAATATTAGTGGCAAGCCTATTGATTTAGGGGCTTTTAAGGGTAAATATATCTTATTTGTTAATGTGGCTTCAGAATGTGGTTTTACGCCACAATATGCAGGATTAGAAGAGTTACACCAATTATATAAAGATAATTTAATAGTTATCGGTCTTCCTTGTAATCAGTTTGGAGGACAAGAGCCAGCAGCTGAAAAAGAAATCCAGCAGTTTTGTACTAAAAACTTTGGAGTGAGTTTCTTACTTACTGAAAAAATTGAAGTAAAAGGAGACGGACAACATCCATTGTACACTTGGCTATGCTCAAAAGAAAAAAATGGAAAATCAAATTCTACTGTAAAATGGAATTTCCAAAAATATATTATTGATGCAAAAGGCGAGTTTGTCAACTATTTTTACTCCACTACAAAACCAAGGAGCCAAAAAATCACTTCAACTATAAAACAATAAATTCAAATTATTGTAGTTTACTAGATATAAAAATAATTTAGGAATATCCAAATATAGGCTTTATCTTTGCTGCTCATTAAAATTATGACGAAAAAAATAACAACTATAATATTACTTGCTTCAGTACTCTTTTCCTGTGGACAATATCAAAAAGTACTCAAGAGTGATGATTATAACTATAAGTACATAAAAGCGGTTGCTTATTATGAATCTGAAGATTTCAATAGAGCCATGCCTTTGTTTAATGAATTAGCTACAGTACTTAGGGGGACTGCAAAAATGGAGGAGGTGAGTTATTATTTTGCGTATTGTCATTATTCCACTGGAGATAATTTAATGGCAGCTTATTTATTTAAGAATTTTACTCAGAATTACCCTAATAGTAAGCATACTGAGGAATGTGCTTATTTGAGTGCTTATTGTTACTATTTGGAAGCACCTAATTTTTCTCTTGATGCTACCAATAATTATAAGGCCATAAAAGAATTGCAAGCTTTTGTAAATAGATTTCCTGCTAGTGAAAAAGTAGAAAAATGCAATGAATTATTAGATGAACTAAGAGTTATCTTATCAAAAAAAGCTTTTGAAAATGCAAAACAATATTTTGTAACAGAAAATTACAAATCAGCAATTATTGCTTTGGAAAATGTACTTATTGATTTTCCTTCTTATACAAATAGGGAGGAGGTACATTTCTTAATTGTACAATCTTCTTATTTATTAGCGATAAATAGTATTAGCACTAAAGTAGTTGATAGATTAAAAGCCACTTTGGATGCTTACGAACAATTTAAAGATAATTACGCTACAAGCGGATACTTGAAGGAGTTAGAATACACTTATAAAAAAACAAATCAAACTTTAACTGAATTAAAACAAATCAAAGATGAAATTTAAAAACACAGGTGCTGAGAAATCTACTATTACTAGAGATGTAAATGACTTTATTGAAAAAACTGATAATATTTTTAAGGCCGTATCAATTATGGCGAAACGATCTACTCAAGTTAATGAGAAAATGAAAGAAGAGTTAATGGATAAATTGCAAGAGTTTGCTGTTTCACAAGACCAGTTAGATGAGATTTTTGAAAATCAAGAGCAAATTGCAGTATCAAAATTTTATGAGAGCTTACCAAAACCTTGGGCTATAGCTATGAAGGAATTTTTGAATGATGAGATCTATATGCGTGATACTGAAACAGAAGTAAGCGCAGAGGATTCAAATCAAAATGCTTAAGGGAAAGAAAGTATTATTAGGTGTAACTGCTAGTATTGCAGCTTATAAAACAGCTGAATTAGTACGCTTATTTAAAAAAGCAGGAGCTTCAGTTAGAGTTATTCAAACTGAGGCTTCTTTAGATTTTGTAGCATCCTTAACCTTAGCTACTCTTTCTGAAAATCCTGTATTAACTAAAATGGTTGACGGGGGAAGCGGAGAGTGGAGTAAGCATGTGGAATTAGGCTTGTGGGCCGATATGATGGTTATTGCCCCACTAACAGCTAACACTATGTCAAAAATGAAAAATGGCGAATGCAATAACTTGTTATTAGCTACTTATTTATCAGCAAAATGTCCTGTTTATTTTGCTCCTGCAATGGATCTGGATATGTATAAACATCCGTCAACAAAAGCTAATATAAGTAAATTAGAAGAATATGGGAATATTCTTATTCCTTCAGGTTT
Source organism: Flavobacteriales bacterium (assembly GCA_012960805.1). Classification (GTDB taxonomy): domain Bacteria; phylum Bacteroidota; class Bacteroidia; order Flavobacteriales; family BACL11; genus UWMA-0277. Next base: position 22,565 of record DUAO01000024.1, read on the forward strand.
TGGTGAGTTAGCAAGTGGTTTGATAGGAAAAGGGAGAATGGCTGAGCCAACCGAAATTATTGAACTTATTACAAATGAGCTAAATAAAAATTTACCGTTAACAAATAAAAGAGTGCTTATTACTGCAGGGCCAACTCATGAACCTATTGATCCTGTCCGTTTTATTAGCAATCGTTCATCTGGTAAAATGGGTATCGCACTTGCTATTGAGGCTGCAAATCAGGGAGCTAAGGTTGATTTAGTTTTAGGCCCAACAAGTCTGGATTGTAAACACGTAAATATTACTATTCATAAGATTGAAACAGCTGAACAGATGTATAGGAAGGTAGATGCTATTTTTGATGCTACCAATATTTCTATTTTTGCAGCAGCAGTGGCGGATTATACTCCTGAAGTTGTAGCTAAAAATAAAATTAAAAAATCAGATATGAGCTTAGGTATTGCATTGATAAAAACAATTGATATTCTAGCAATAATGGGGGGAAAGAAAAGAACTGATCAGTTAATAGTTGGGTTTGCTCTGGAAACTGAAAACGAAATAGCAAATGCTCAGAAAAAACTAAATCGTAAAAATTTAGATTTAATAGTATTAAATTCTTTAAATAATAAAGGGGCAGGGTTTCAGCATAACACTAATAAAATTACTATTATTGACAAAGAGAATAATATCACTAATTATGAATTAAAAGATAAGAGTGAAGTTGCTAAAGACATTATTAATAAAATTCTTGAAATAAGTTAATGCAAAAACTAGCAATCTATTTATTATTAATGACATCAGTATTTAATACTACTGCTCAGGAATTATTTTGCAATGTTCAAATCAATTCATCACAAGTGCAAACAAGTGACAGAAAGGTATTTAGCACTATGCAAACAGCAGTTTATGAGTTTATAAATAATACAAAATGGACTGATACTAAAATTCAGAATGAGGAGCGTATTGAATGTTCAATTCTGATTAATATAAGTAAAAAAATCTCTAATGATGAATTTGAAGGCTCTATTCAAATTCAGAGTACGCGCCCAATTTATAATACTTCTTATAAATCAACCCTATTCAATTATTTGGATAATAATTTTAGATTTAAATATTTAGAATATCAGTCTTTGGAATTTTCTGAAGTTACCCATATGTCCAATCTTACTTCTGTTTTGGCATTTTATGTAAATATCATTTTAGGTTTAGATTTTGCTTCTTTTTCGGAAGATGGAGCTTATCAGTATTTTAATATGGCTCAAAAAATTGTAAATAATGCACAGAATGTCCGTGAAACAGGGTGGAAAGCATTTGAAAGCGACAAAAATAGATATTGGTTAGTCCATGATTTAATGGATCGGAGATATGCTGATTATCATACTGCTATGTATCGTTATCACAGGTTGGGGATGGATCAATTAAGTGAAGAGCCTGATGATGCTAGGTATGAGATTACTGAAGCATTGGAGAGTTTAAAAAGTATATATCGACAGAATGCTTCTGCATTTATCCTTAAATTATTTTTTGATGCAAAATCAGATGAGATCGTAAAAATTTATTCTGAAGCATTTCCTAATGAGCAAGCTCGTATTGTTAAAACTTTAGTTGAAATTGATCCTGCTCATTCCTCAAAATATCAAGCTATTACAAAATCAGAAGAAGGAGGTAGATGATCAAAAGTCTACTCATATGTAATTATGCTTTATTAAAAAATGTAAGCATAAATTTTACAAATGGATTTACAGTCGTTTCTGGAGAAACCGGTGCAGGAAAATCGATTATGTTAGATGCTTTATCCTTATTGTTAGGTAAAAGAGTTGAGCGATTTTCTGAAAATGAGAATATTCCAAAAAGTATTATTGAAGGAGTGTTTACAATTGACAATTCTCAAAAACGATTTTTTACAGATAATGATTTAGACTTTGAAACAGAAACAGTAGTTAGAAGAGAAATAAATCAGAAAGGAAAAAGCAGGGCATTCATTAATGATACTCCAGTATTGCTACAAGTACTAATTGCTTTTGGCAAGAAAATACTTGAAATTTATGCTCAGCATCAATCCGTGTTATTTAAAGATGAGGATGCTCAATTTAAATTAATTGATCAATTAGCTAAATCAGAAAAGGAGCTAACTAATTATCAACATGAATTAAAATTTTATTCCATCTTAAAAACGGAATTAAGTGTAATTAAAAAATTAGGTAGTTTGTCTGTAAATGAATTAGAATTTCTGCAATTTCAGTATGATGAATTGGATGCGGCTAACTTAACATTAAATGAAACAGTAGAATTAGAACAACAAATAGCATTATTAGAGAATGTAGACGGTATTGCATCAGCAATTGCGGAAAGCGAACAGCATTTTAACAATGAACAAGGGGTTTTATCTTCTTTATCCTCAATAAAAAGAAGATTGTTAGAGTTTGATTCTTTTAATGATTTGCCTGAACGAATGGAAAGTTTGATTATTGAATCGAATGACATTATTGCCGAATTATCCGATATAAATAATAAATTAGAAGCTGATCCTGAGCAATTATTAAAATTGAATAACAGATTAGATTTGTTAAATAATTTATTGCAGAAACATAGAAAACAATTTATTGAAGAATTAATTGATTTCAAAAATGAAATTGAAGATAAAATTAATATCTCAGCATCATTTGAGCTGCAATTAACTGCAAAGCAAAAAGAGATTGCTAAGCAATTTGAGGTGTTAAAAATGACAGCAACAATACTAAATGATAAACGAGTAAAAGTATTGCCAAAGTTAAAGCGTGAAATCCAACAACATTTACAACATCTAGGTATGCCTTATGCTCAATTTGAAGTAGTATTAACTAGTACAGAAACTTATCATCAGTTCGGAAATACAGAAATTTTATTTTTGTTTTCAGCTAATAAAGGAGGTGCTTTACAGGAAGTTGATAAGGTAGCTTCTGGGGGTGAGCTTTCTCGTCTAATGTTAGCAATAAAGTACATTACAGCACAGTCATCAAAGATAAACACGCTAGTTTTTGATGAAATAGATACTGGAGTAAGTGGTGAAATTGCTAGCTTGATGGGGGATATGATGCTTGAAATAAGCAAAACAAATCAGCTTATTGCTATATCGCATTTACCTCAAATAGCATCAAAGGCAAATGTGCATTTAAAGGTAGTGAAAACTGTGAACAAAAACAATACAATATCTGATGTTGTAGTGTTAAATAAAGAGGAAAGAATAGAAGAAATAGCAAAGCTATTAAGTGGTAAAAAATTAACTAAGGCAGCATTTGATAATGCTGTTGAGTTATTAAATCAATAATTTTATCTTTGCAACTTAAATTTAAAAAATGGCAAACAATATTTTAAAAGGAAAAAGAGGGATTATTTTTGGAGCTTTAGATAATAAATCTATTGCTTGGAAAGTAGCAGAACATGCACATGCTGAAGGGGCAAAATTTGTACTTACAAATGCGCCAATTGCTTTGCGTATGGGTACGATTAACGAATTAGCTGAAAAAACGGGTTCAAAAGTTATTCCAGCTGATGCAACTTCAATGGAAGATCTGAAAGCGCTTTATAAGGGAGCTATGGATGAGTTAGGAGGGAAGATTGACTTTGTATTGCACTCTATTGGTATGTCAGTTAATGTACGTAAAGGGAAAGCTTATTATGAGCAGAATTATGACTGGACAATGAAAGGGTATGATGTTTCTGCGTTATCTTTTCATAAAACTATGCAGGCTGCATGGGAGTTAGATGCTATGAATGAGTGGGGTTCAGTAGTTGGGCTTTCATATATTGCTGCACAAAGAGTATTTCATACTTATAATGATATGGCTGATAATAAAGCTATTTTGGAATCTATTGCCAGAAGTTTTGGTTATCATTATGGTTTAAAAAATAAAGTGAGAGTAAATACTATTTCTCAATCTCCTACTGACACTACTGCTGGTAGTGGTGTTGCTGGGTTTGATGGTTTTTACAGATTTGCTAATGATTTATCTCCTTTAGGTAATGCAACAGCAGATGAATGTGCTGATTATTGTATTTCATTATTTTCAGATTACACAAGAAAAGTAACTATGCAAAATTTATTTCATGATGGAGGATTTTCATTTACAGGTATGAGCGAAACAGCTATGGATATGTATCTTAAGGTGATGGAAGATGAAAAGAAGTAAATAATTAATGCTGTATAAAATCACCTATTATATCTTTAAACTGTTTCCAAGATTAAAGAAATGGTTTTGGAAAAAGTGGTATACTATTTTTGCTAATAAAGTTTCAGATCCTGATTTGCGATTTATGAATTATGGCTATTACTCTGATGACTTAAATATAGAATTAAGCGCAGAAGATGAAAAAGACAGGTATTCCATTCATTTATATCATCATGTTGCTTCTCAAATTAATTTAACAGGATTAAAAGTTTTAGAAGTTGGTTCTGGTAGAGGAGGTGGATGTTCGTATGTTACTAGATACTTGAAGCCATCTGAAATGTATGGAATTGATATTTCCCCCTCAGCTGTAGATATTTGCAATAAAATTTACAATATTGAAAATCTTAATTTTATGCAAGGGGATTCCGAAAATTTACCTTTTGAAGATAATACGTTTGATGCAGTTATCAATGTAGAATCTTCTCATTGTTATGCTTCAATGGATAAATTTATGAAAGAAGTTTCTAGAGTTTTAAAGCCCAAGGCTTATTTTCTTTTTTGTGATTTAAGAAGAAATATCTATATTCAAGAGATGTTAGATTCAATAAATTCGAATGGCTTTAACTTAATTTCTAAAACTGATATTTCCGCTAATATTATTGAGGCAACGATTCGAATGTCAGAAGGCAGAAAAAAGGCAATTAATAAGTTGAAATCTGGTTGGTTTAGAAATGTATTAGAATCCTTTGCTGGCGTAAAAGGAAGCAAGGTTCATCAATCTTTTGAAGATGGATTTCTACAATACATTAGTGCTTATTGTCAGAATGTAAAATAAACTAATAAAAGCAAGAGTTAATCTTCCTTTTATTTATTTTTGACTTTATGAATAAGATAATTTGTTTATGGTCTTGCCCAAGGAATATGTCTACTGCTTTAATGTATTCTTTCGCTCAAAGAGAGGATACTCAAGTTTTTGATGAGCCTCTATATGCTCATTATCTTAAAAAAACTGGAGCAAACCATCCTGCAAGAGAAGAAGTATTACAATCATTAGAAAATGATGGAAACAAAGTAGTGCAAGACATAATTCTTCAAAAAAGCAAGAAAGTATTATTTCATAAATTAATGACCCACTTTTTGATTGATATTGATACTGCTTTTCTTTCAAAAGTATCTAATATTATTTTTATCAGAAATCCTGAAGAAATTATTATATCTTATTCTAAAGTAATTCCACATCCTAAGCTAGAGGATATTGGCCTAAAACAACAGCATGAGTTGTATTTATCACTAGAAAAACAAGGTAATATACCAATTGTTTTGGACTCAAAATGCTTGCTTCAAAATCCTAAATTAATGCTCAAAAGATTATGTAATATGTTGGAGATATCATTTGATCAAAAGATGTTGATGTGGAAAAAAGGAGCAAGAAAAGAAGATGGAATTTGGGCCAAGCATTGGTATGAAAATATTCATAATTCTACTGGATTTTTACCGTATGCCGAAAAAGAGATAAAGCTTTCAGGAAGTAATGTAACACTAGCAAAAAAATGCAAACCCTATTATGAATTTTTAACAGCTAAATCAATACAATTATGATACAAGAATTTGACAACAGAAATAAAGATATTAAAATTTGGATAAATGGAGAGCTACTCCATAGAGATGAAGCAAAAGTCTCAGTATTTGATAGTGTAGTACAAGGAGGTGATGCAGTTTGGGAGGGTATAAGAGTATATGATAGAAAAATTTTTTACTTTGATAAGCATTTGAATAGACTAATGGAATCAGCCAAAAGTATGGATTTTGAAGATATTCCTACTTTGGAATACATTAAAGATGCTATTTTTTCTACTTTGAAAGCAAATGGAATGAAAGATGAAACACACATCCGATTAACATTAACAAGAGGAGAGAAGATTACTTCAGGCATGAATCCTAAATTAAATCGGTTTGGATGCACTTTAATTGTTTTGGCTGAATGGAAACCTTCAATTTACTCTGGAAAAAAGTTAAAATTAGTAACTGCTAATATTCGTAGAAATTCACCCCTTTGTTTGGATTCTAAGATTCATCATAATAATTTAATTAATAATATTTTAGCTAAAATTGAAGCTAATCATGCTGGAGTAGATGACGCGATAATGCTTGATTTAAATGGTTTTGTGGCTGAAACCAATGCAACAAATATCTTTATGATTAAAGATGGGACTGTATACACTCCTTTTCCAAAAGCTTGCTTGCCGGGGATTACAAGAGGTTTGATTGTCGAAATTTGCCAGGATAATAATATTCCAATTTTAGAACAAGATATTTCACTTACTGAGCTATATAATGCTGATGAAGTATTTACAACAGGAACTATGGGGGAATTGGCTAGTGTAATAGAGGTTGATAAAAGAAAAATAGAAAATAAGGGCGGAGTGCTAATGCAACTCCAATCCTTATTTAGAAAATTAACTGAAATAGAAGGAGAGAGGCTAACCTTCTAGCTTATCTTTTTTAGATTTCACTTTAGATTTCACTTTAGGTTTAATAATTTTCATTTCTAAAGCAGATTTTTCTTTATTCAGACTCACTTTTATGGCATCCCCTTCTTTTATTTGAGCATTAATAATTTCCTCAGACAAAGGATCTTCAAAGTATTTTTGAATGGCACGCTTTAATGGTCTTGCGCCAAACTTGGCATCAAAACCTTTTTCTGCAATAAAATCTTTAGCTTCTTCTGATATTTTAACGCTATAACCCAAGGTGCCTATTCGTTTTAATAGGTTTCTCATTTCAATATCAATGATCTGATTTATATCTCCTTTATTTAGGTTATTGAATACAATAACATCATCAATTCTATTCAGAAATTCAGGAGAGAATGCTTTTTTCAAGGCATTTTGAATTACTCCTTTTGAGTGATTGTCAACGTTGCCTTTCTTTGCCGCTGTGTTAAAACCAATCCCTTGCCCAAAATCTTTTAACTGCCTTGCGCCAATATTGGAAGTCATAATAATGATTGTATTTTTAAAGCTTATTTTTCTGCCTAAGCTATCAGTCATTTGTCCATCATCTAAGGCTTGTAATAAGATGTTAAATATATCAGGATGTGCTTTTTCAATTTCATCTAATAGAATAACAGAGTAGGGTTTTCTTCTTACCTTTTCCGTTAATTGACCTCCCTCTTCATAACCAACATACCCTGGAGGCGCTCCGACTAAACGACTGACTGCAAATTTTTCCATATACTCACTCATATCTAAACGAATAAGAGCATCTTGCGAATCAAACATTTCTTCTGATAAGACCTTTGTAAGCTGAGTTTTACCTACTCCAGTTGGCCCTAAAAAGATAAATGAGCCAATCGGTTTGTTTGGATCTTTTAATCCAACTCTATTTCTTCTGATTGCCTTCACTACTTTCTCAACGGCTTCATTTTGCCCAATAATTTTAGCTTTTATACTGTCAGTCATTGATACAAGTTTTTTTCTTTCTTGTGAAGCGACTTTATTTACTGGTATTCCCGTCATAAGAGAAACAACATCAGCAACATTTTCTTCTGAGACTATTTCTTTATGGTTTTTTAATTCTTTCTCCCAAATATCTTTAGCATGTTCCAGTTGAGTAGTATGCTTCTTTTCAGTATCTCTTAGCCCCGCTGCAATTTCAAATTTTTGTTTTTTAATCGCAGCTTTCTTTTTGATCGTTATTTCTTCCAGGTTTTCTTCTAAGTCAGTAATATTTTTAGGCACTTTAATATTGGTGATATGCACTCTTGAACCAGCTTCATCTAAAGCATCAATTGCCTTGTCTGGCAAAAAACGATCATTCATATATCGATCAGTAAGGATAACGCATGATTTTATAGCATCTTCAGTGTATATAACATTATGATGTTCCTCATACTTAATTTTAATATTACTTAATATTTCAATAGTTTCTTCAATAGAGGTTGGCTCAATCATAACTTTTTGAAATCTTCTTTCAAGCGCCCCATCCTTTTCAATATGTTGACGATACTCGTCTAAAGTAGTCGCTCCTATACATTGTAGTTCACCACTTGCGAGGGCAGGTTTAAACATGTTGGAAGCGTCTAACGATCCTGAAGCACCACCAGCACCGACTAAAGTGTGTATTTCGTCAATAAATAAAATAATATCAGGGTTTTTTTCTAACTCATTGATTATGCCCTTCATTCTTTCTTCAAATTGCCCTCTGTATTTTGTGCCGGCAACTAAAGCTGCTAAATCAAGCATTACTATTCGTTTATTGAATAGAATTCTGGACACTTTTCTTTGCACTATCCTTAAAGCTAAGCCTTCAGCAATAGCAGATTTACCAACCCCAGGCTCTCCTACTAGAATAGGGTTGTTCTTTTTTCTTCTGCTTAATATTTGTGATACTCTTTCAATTTCTTTATGTCTTCCAACAATAGGATCTAATCTTCCTTCAGTTGCATATTTTGTTAAATCTCTTCCAAAATTATCCAAAACAGGAATAGTGCTCTTTGAACTTGACTTTGTTTTTTCTGGAGTTGAAGGGCCAAAAATTTCATCATCATCATCATCCATTGATGAATCATCATGCTTTGAACCGATATCAATATTCTGCACCTCATATTCTTCAAGTATTATCTCATAATTAAGATTTAAGTACTTAAAAGAGATGGTTACTATATTATTTTCATCTAATAAAATAGCAAGTAGCACATGTATTGTTTTTATCTTATCCTCTCCAAGGTTTTTTTGTTCCATTATTGCTTTTTTAAGAATACGCTCCGTTTGTTTTTTAAAATCAATACCTTCTTTATCGATATTTACTCGATTATCTCTTTTTATGATGTTACTCTCAATAACTACTCGCAAATCCTTTGGATCAATTCCTAAACCCTTTAATGTATTGATTGCTGCACCTCCACCTTCACGTAATATACCTAAAAATAAGTGTTCAACACCTATACTTTCATCACCTAATCTAATCACCTCCTCTCTTACATAGGTAAAAACATCCTTCATTCTATTCGAAAATCCTGCATTCATAACTCAATGTTTTTAATTCAACTAAAATCTTTTGCAAGATATTAACTAAAGCTGCTTATTTTACAATAGTATTATCTCGTTTTTTTTAACACATACTGTTGATAACTTAAAAGGTAAAAACCAATCAATTTACTAACATAAAATACGCAAATTTCTTTAATTTGTTACCTTAACGAAAAAAGAAATAAAATATGTCATTAGGAGAAAAGATTATCCCTATCAATATTGAAGAGGAGATGAAAGCAAAGTACATTGATTATTCAATGTCAGTGATTGTTTCCAGGGCTTTACCAGATGTAAGAGATGGGCTGAAGCCAGTACACAGAAGGGTATTATTTGGAATGCATGAATTAGGCGTACGATCTAATACCGCTCATAAGAAATCAGCTAGAATTGTAGGGGAGGTGTTGGGTAAGTTTCATCCGCATGGAGATACATCAGTATATGATGCTATGGTGCGTATGGCCCAAGATTGGAGTTTGCGTTATATGTTGGTTGAAGGTCAAGGTAACTTTGGCTCTGTAGATGGTGATAATCCTGCAGCAATGCGTTATACTGAAGCGAGAATGCGTAAAACAGCAGAAGATATGCTGTTGGATATCGATAAAGAAACAATTGATTGGAACTTAAATTTTGATGATACTTTAAAAGAGCCGTCAGTGTTACCAGCAAGACTTCCTGCTCTGCTATTAAATGGAGCAACTGGTATTGCGGTAGGTATGGCGACTAATATGCCTCCACATAATCTTACTGAGATTGTAGAGGGTACAATTGCTTATATTGAGAAAAGAGGTGATATTGAGATTCCTGAATTAATGGAATATGTAAAAGCTCCTGATTTTCCTACTGGAGGAACTATTTATGGATATGATGGAGTGCGTTCTGCTTTTGAAACTGGCAGGGGCAGGATTGTTGTTAGAGGTAAGGTAAGGTTTGATGAAACAGGCAGTAGAGAACAAATCATAGTAGAAGAGATTCCTTATATGGTGAATAAGGCAAATATGATTATGCAAACAGCTGATTTAGTTAATTCGAAAAAACTAGATGGTATTGCAGATATAAGAGATGAGTCAGATAGAAATGGGATGCGTATTGTTTATGATTTAAAAAGAGATGCAATTCCAAATATCGTGCTAAACAAATTATACAAGTACACTGCCTTACAGTCTTCATTTTCAGTTAATAATATCGCTTTAGTAAAAGGTAGGCCTCAATTATTGAACTTAAAACAATTGATTGGTTATTTTGTGGATCATAGACATGAAGTGCTAGTGCGTAAAACCAAATATGAATTGGCTCAAGCAGAAAAGAGGGCACATATTTTAGAGGGTTTATTAATTGCTTTAGATAATCTTGATGCAGTGATTCAATTAATCCGTTCATCTCGTACTCCTGAGGACGCAAGGAATGGGTTAATATCAAATTTTAAATTATCAGACATTCAATCAAGAGCTATTCTTGATTTAAGATTGCAGAAGCTTACTGGTCTTGAAATAGATAAAATTAAAGAGGAGCATGCGGAAATTATGGAAAAAATTAAGCATTTCAATCTTATTTTATCAGATGAAGATTTAAGATATAATATGCTTTCTGATGATTTGAAAGAAGTGAAAGAAAAATATGGTGATGATAGAAGGTCTAATATTGAATATTCATCTTCAGAAGTAAGTATTGAAGATATGATTCCTAATGAAGAGGTATTGATTACTATCTCACATTTAGGTTATGTAAAAAGAACGTCACTTACAGAATACAGAGCGCAAGGCAGAGGAGGAGTTGGGTCGAGAGGAGCAACTACTAGGGATGAGGATTTTGTTGAG
>DUAO01000025.1 GCA_012960805.1 Flavobacteriales bacterium
ATCCCATACTCCTCCACCTGGCTCATATATATCACATTTTAAACTTGCAGGACCAGGAACCCCTCCTGTTAGCATAGGTAATATGCTAATATTTGTAGCATAAGTTACATCAGAAGTAACTGTTACTGCTGAAAAGACATCATCAAGATATCTATTTTGTGCACTTACTGAAAGCCCTAAGCTTAAGAGAGCAATTGTAAGTACGGATTGTAAAGTTGTTTTCATAATATTTGAATTGTTTAATTAGTATTCTACAATAATACAAAAATTAATTGAGTTCAAAAAGCAAGGAGCAATAAGTCATTCTTCCAATATAGGGTCCTCCGTAGACTTCATAATGTTTATTATTTAAAACATTTGAGGAACCAATTTTTAAAGTTGCATTTAGTTTAGGAAGTTTTTTACTTATTTGCACATCAACCAAATCATAAGTTGGAACATTTCCTGTAAATTGAGGAGATCCTTCATAAGTAAATCCTTCAACCCATTTATAATTTATGCTAAAACTAAAGTTTCTTAGTATAGAGTTTGTAGATGATAAATGTAAATCCCTCCCAATTAAGCCTAAGTTATATTTGTGTTCAGGGGTGTTGTAAGCAGGAATTATCGGATCGCGGGCTCCTTCTTCATTGAGTTTATTCCAAGAATAATTTCCATTTAAAGAATAGTTAGGATGTAAGTAGTAATTTATCCCTATTGAAGCCCCTTGAGTTGTTACTGTGTTTTCAGCATTAGCTGCCATACGATAAGCTTGTATAGATTGTAATGAGATGTCATATGCATCAGGATCATTATTGCCTATCGTATCATATTTTACACCAATTTTATAGCCTATAAAATCAGTATAGCGAGAATAATAATAATTTGCATCCAAATAGACTTTGTTGAATAAGGTTGTTCTGTAGCCTATTTCAGCAGATCTTGCTTTTTCAGGTTGTATTGGTTTGACACTAAAGAATTTTAGACTGTCCTTTGATTGTGCCGCTGGTAAATAATAATTAATTAAAGATTCAACTGTAACTAGGTTTTCTCCATAATCTGTACCATGTCCGCTTAAGTTACCTATTAATATTGCTCTCCCTACATTATAGTATAAGTATTGATCAGCTAATGTAGGGTTGCGAATAGCTGATGAAAATGAAAAACGAATTACATCTTTTTCAGTAGGCGTATAAACTAAAGATGTGGCAGGAGAAAAGTTCAAATCAAAATTTTCATTTTTATCAGCTCTCAATGTACCACTAAGTTTTAAAACTTCACCAAATAAATCTGTCTCAAAACCAGAATAAACTCCAGCCTCATTATTTATTATTCTGCTGGTAGCATCTATAAATAAACTCCCTTTAGTGTCTGGGGTGTATTGCCTGAAATTTGCACCCACTTTAATAGTTGCAAAATCAGGGTGAAATTGATATTCAGAATGGATATGATTTAGTGAAGATTTATCATAAAAACCAGTACCTCCATCACTAGGAATTTTGGAAGTGATTTCTGCTAACATTTCATTAAAAGCAGTAGTTCCAGGCACCAATCTATTTGTTTCTAAATCTGTCTGAGCTCTTGTAGCATCATGGGTTGCAATGATTTCTTCCGCATTTGCATTTAGTACAGAATCACTCATTTGTATCCAGTCTAATATATCAATTGGGTTTCCATTAAAGTAATAGTCAGTTTGAAAAGTAATAGGATTAAATACTACTTCAGGTTTAGACCAATTTAAGGTTTCCCATGAAAAATTATCTTTCCAATTATTTTTATAGGCAGTATACCAGTCTTGATTTGAAATTTGATTGTATTCTTGTAATTTAATGGCTGTAAATACAGCATCATAAGAATCTCCAGCATCTTCTGATGTTCTGTAAGCTCTAATGAAGAATTTATCTTTTTGCTTGAGTTCTAATTTATTCTGCCAAAACTGAATGTTTTTTAAACTCAAGCGATTATCACCCTGGTAAACAGTAGTACCTGTACTATAATTAGTTCCATAAATAAGCTCAGTTTTAGGAGTAATCATATAATGTAATGATGTTTGAGCTTTCAAGTTTTTGGTATTATAATCTACTATATCTTTTTCCATATATCCTGTTCGGTGAAATTTACCAAGACCAGGATGTGTAAAATAATTTAGATTAAAATTATTTCTAACATCATTTAAACTACCATCAGTATCCTCATCTCCATATCTATTTATAGCATCATATCCTCCAGGGTTATCACTGCTAATTGTACCATCAACAGCAGCCATATTATCCGCTTCCCAATCCAGTGCTTTCATGTAGGAGAGATTAATTTTGAAGGCAAAAATATTTTCTCCTTTTTTATTTTGAAATTTCTCAGCAATTCTAACAGAGTTTTCAAATAACTGACGTTCACCAAATTTATATTGTATGGATAGACCTTGCTTAATAAAAGGGCTGAGCGTTGTCATGCTGATTACTCCATTAAAGGCATTGGGACCATAATAGGCTGAGCTAGCACCTTGAATAATTTCAACTTTCATAATGTCCAACTCAGAAGAACCTAAAAAATTTCCTAAAGAAAAGTTGAGCCCAGGAGATTGATTGTCTACTCCATCAATAATTTGAAGCGAGCGAACAGGGGAGGTGCTATTAAACCCTCTGGTATTAATTACTTTAAAGCCTAAACTTGCTGCTGTAATGTCTACTCCTTTCAACGCCCCTAAACCATCATAAAAATTAGCAGAAGGGGTTTCCTTAATAGCAATAATATCCAAGGCTTCAACGGTGAGTGCTGATTCTTTTTGCTTTTGAGTAATTCTACTATCTACTACTTTTACTTCTTGTAAATTTTTACTGTCAGGAAATAATTTAATTTGGTTTGGCTGCTTATTTTTTATTTCAATTTCTGTAAGCTTATACCCCAAGTAGGAAACTGATAAAATAATTGGAAATGGATCAGAAATTGAAAGTATATAGTTGCCATTAAAATCAGTTGAGGTTCCGTTATTTGTGCCTTTTACAATTACATTAGCACCAATTAGAGTTTCTTTTGTTTGTCCATCAATTACAGTCCCGCTAATTTGGATTTGACCATAACCAATTTGGTAAAGCAAAGTAAAAGCAAGAAGTAAAATCTTATTCATAAAGTAATTTTGAGTAGGTTCGCAAATTACAAATAATAACTAAAATGGGAGAAGTATTTTACAACTCAGAATTTATAAATGAACAAGAAATAGTTATTAAAATCTCTAATAGGGCATTTAATTATGGAGATGGTTTTTTTGAAACTATTAAAATAATTAACGCTAAGCCCTTTAATTTTTCAGCTCATTATGTTAGGTTTTCATTTGCCTGCAAAGTTCTTAAATTAAAAAATAATCAAACGGAAAGCAGTTTGCTTTTCTTACTTAATAAGTTAATTGAAAAAAATAAAATTGTTAATGGAGTTGCTAAAATTCATGTAAATAGGAGTGGAGAGGGAAAATATCTTCCTCTTTCGGATAGTTTTGAAATTTTAATTAGTATTCATAAAGGGAGTGGTTTTGTAAAAAATACTTCAATTTCACTTTGTGTTTTTTCTGATGAACAAAAAACAAAAGGAAAGATTTCCAATATTAAATCAGTAAATGCTTTAGTTTCTGTTTTAGGAGCGATTCATGCTAAAGAAAATGGATTTGATAATGCAATCCTAAAAAATACAGATGGTAATGTTATAGAAACTACAAATTCCAATCTTTTTATAATTAAACAGGGGGTAATTTATACTCCACTAATTACTGAAGGTTGTTTGGACGGCACTATGCGAAAATGGGTTTTGGAGCAAGTAAATGTAATTGAAAAATCGTTAAATTCACTAGATATTAAAGAAGCTGATGAAGCATTCACTACTAATGCAATTAGCGGAATTACTGCTGTAGAAGTTGTCTCTATTGCAACCACTAAAATCTACAAAACTGATTTTGCTCAACAATTACAAGAAAAACTAATTAGTTCAAGCTTGGGTCTTTAGGCATATTTGCCCAAATAGCATGCTCCATTTTTTTGGTTTTGATAATATCACTCCATAGTTTTGGAGTAGAATAATTCATGCATAATTCATTTTTTGCAGTTTGCACAATCCAAGCATCATCTCTTATTTCATTATTTAGTTGTTCAGCTTCCCATCCTGAGTAGCCTACAAAAAACCGAATTTCGTTTTTAGTAATTTTTTTATCATGCATAAGTTGTATCACTGTGTCAAAATCACCGCCAAAATAAATGCCATCAATTATTTGTTTTGAATTAGGAATGATACTGCCCAAAGTATGGATAAAATGTAAGGATTGCTTTTCAACAGGACCACCAATATAAATAGGCAAATCAATTAACGGAATATCGTTTAATATTTCATTAAGGTTAATCTTTGTTGGATGATTGAGTATTAATCCAATACTTTCCTCATCATTATGATGAGTAAGTAAAACCACACTTTTAAAGAAAACATTATCGTTTAAAGAGGGTTCAGAAATTAATAATCTTCCTTTTTTGGCTTTCAACATAAATAAATATCTTTGTTTAACTTTTGTAAATATATAAAATGCTAATCAATATTGCTTATGGATATCAAAAACTTACGCGTAAATTATAAAAAATCAGCCATAGAGTTTAATACTTTAGAAGATAATCCAATTCAATATTTTATGAATTGGTTTGCCGATGCTTTAGTGGTAAATAAGGATGAGGCTAATGCTTGTGTGCTCTCTACTATATCAGCACTAAATACACCCTCATCAAGAGTAGTATTACTTAAGGAAGTAAATGAAAATGGTTTTACATTTTTTACAAACTACACAAGCAGTAAGGCTAAGGATATTGAGCATAATAATAATGTAGCGCTTAATTTTTATTGGCCAGAATTAGAACGACAAGTAAGAATAAATGGTGTTGCAAAAAAGATTCCAGTCAAAGAATCAGATGCTTATTTTAAAAGTCGCCCAAGAGAAAGCCAAATGGGAGCATGGGTATCCGAGCAGAGTAAAGCCATTAAGCTGTATTATAATTTTTCGGATAGTTTGAATAAATTAGAAAGTAAATTTAAAGGGAAAGAGATAGAACGCCCATTGCATTGGGGCGGATACTGTATAGTTCCAGCTAGTGTTGAGTTTTGGCAAGGCCGTCCATCTCGCTTACATGATAGATTAGTATATGAGCTTGATGGAGAAATTTGGAATAAAAAAAGGTTAGCACCTTAAGTTCTAACCTTTTGTATTTTTGAAAGATAAACTTACTGCTTTTTAGCTGTAGCTTTTTTCTTTGCTGTAGTTTTCTTTTTAACAACTGCAGTTTTTTCTTTGGCTTCTTTTTTTACCACAATCTTCTTTTTAACTGGAATAATAATTTCAACTGCTTTTTTTCTAGGTCTTACAACGCCATAACTTCCTTTAAAAATTTTTCCTTTTCTTGACTTCCTATCTCCTCTTCCCATTATTTATTTTTTTGTAAATATATACATTATTTATTACAGTGCTTACTCAGATATTCTTCTTCAATTTGAGCAGATGATTTTATGCTATTTCTTAACCATTGCAACATTGCTTTATCTTGTTCATTTTCAGTCATTCTCCAGTCAAAAGATGCCTTTCTTAATTTGTATGTTAGGTGCTGTAAACAAAGAGATACGGACACTGAAAGATTAAAACTTTCGGTAAAGCCATACATTGGTATTTTCATCTTTTTATCTGCTAATGCTAATGTTTGTTCACTACAGCCCTTTACTTCAGCTCCAAAT
>DUAO01000026.1 GCA_012960805.1 Flavobacteriales bacterium
ACTATAAATATTAGTCCTACTACTCCCATTACCATTACCTTAGGCAATCCCTGATTTTCCATAATTCTTTGTTTTTTAGTTATTTAATTGCTGTTTAAGTTTTTCTTCATTCTTTTTGCGAATATGCAAAACATTTATATATCTATACGCTTTTTTCTCTCCTAATTTTTCCGATTTACTTGCCCATTCGATTGCAGTATCTAATCCTCCTTTTATTTCTGAAGCAATAGCCATATTATAAGCTGATCTTCTAGCAATCTTATCATCAGGATTATTTACTAAATCCTTCCAAATTTCAATTGCAGCATCCCAATCTCCACTTTTTACATATGATTTTGCTAATTTTAAATCATCTGACTTACCGGTATAATAAGTTCTACTTACTTTTATCCACATTGGAGAAATACGGAACCCATATTGCTTTCCAGCAAATAAACCTGACTCTTGAATTGCTCTTCTTTTTGATGGTAAGTTCAGTTGAGCTTCTTCAGGATTATTTCCCCAAGCAGTAAACTCTTTAACTTCTGTAAATTTATTTTCATCAATAATCTGTTTTTTATTTACATCATATATTCGCCAGCCCGATTCCACATTCATAGTAAGTATAGCAGGATAACGCAATTCTTTTATTTTTATTTTTTTTACTTTTCGTGTACGAGTAACAGGAGCACCAAGTCTAATCCAGGAATCAGAATCAAATGTTTCCAATACCAATAATGCATCACTATCATATGACCCGCAAAGACTCTTTACTTCATTCCAGTCCAAAGGAATAGGGAAAGCAGAAGTGCCTGTTCCCTTTAACTCAATTCCATCTATATTTTTCAAAGTAAATCGTTCAGAATTAGTAAGCATATTTACAAGTCCATCAACACAATATTCCGCACCCTTTCTATCCGCACCAATTCCCTCTCCACTAATCAAACCTTCTACAATGTTTCCTGCTAAATTATCTTTTGATGGACGCGACCTATTAACAACAACTACATTCTGTATATCTTGAGAGACAGTGATGTCGGCAGGCCTTTGTATATTTACCAGTACAGATGATGTAGTGCAAGCACTTAATCCTGCGACAATTAACAATCCAAAAAATAATTTTTTAAGCATACTCCCTTAAATTAATCCATTATACTTTCTTAGAAACCATTCCAAAGAAATAAAGGACAGCAAACTTAATAAAATCCAAGGAATATTAATGATTCCTTTTAACTTTTCTTCTGTACTAATACGATTGTGATTGTTTTTACTTTGCTTAATAGCAGCTACAATTTTATCCGTTTGATTAGGATAAAACAATGCTCCACCACTAATATTAGCCAATTGATACAATAACTTATGATTTGCCACAGTATATAATTGTTCCAATTGAATGGCTTTAACATCAAAACTTCCTTTTTTCAGCATTTCACTCCCTTTTACTTTGGCTAAAAAAGTATATTTTCCTACATCAAGAACCCCTACACTTAAGCTGTATTTAGTTCCCGATTTAGAAAATTCATAATTAAAATTTTCGCCTTTTTCATTTGAGATTATTAGTTCGACTTCTTTATTGTTTACTAGCTCATAACTCTCATTATAAAGAGCTGCCTCAAAAGAAATATTCTCATTTTCAGCAATTTGTTTTTTATAATTTACCCTGAATTTACTTTTATCTTTTAACAACACAAGGTATTGGGTTAGCTTAGAAAATATCTCATTAAAAGCATCATTATTCTTGGCTATAGCATAGTCATGCAATTTCCATTTCCAAAAACCTTCTGCTGTAACAAAAGCCATTTTCCTGTCCTTCTGTTCATCTAGAATAATTACAGGGTTGTTAGTGATTTGCCCTCCAATTTCTTGAAATAATACTGTCACTGCACCCATCTGTAAAGTATATTTTCCAAAAGGAGAATACAATGGCGGAGCCTCATCCAAAAGATTTAATAAATCAGGTGAAAAAGTAAAATTAGTAAAACTTTCATTTTTGATTGCTCGCGCCTCTTCTTGCCCTGATCTACTTCTAAAACTAAACACTGAAGTAAATTGCCTGAAAACATCTTGCTGCATATTAAAAACAAGCAGTGGTATTTTTGATTTTTTTATTACATTTACAATAGAAGTATTTTCTTTCACACCAAAAAGCACTAGCAATTGATAGGCCTCAATATTTCCTTTAAAATCATTAACATCAACTTGCTCCAAGGCATAGTTTTTATTCTTTTCAACTGCACTTGTATAAGCTGTTATATCAGGATGAGACCCTTCAGTTAACACTAAAATTTTATAGCGAGAATCAATCACCTCAACATAAGCGGTATAGCTATTATTTTTTATATTTTTTTCATCTGAAAATTGAGTGACATTAATAGTATAATGTTGCAATCCAATTGCATCAGCAAGCAACTTTACCTCTACTTTTTCAAAAGCATTGCCTGAGGTAATCGCTATTTTTTCACTGTGAATTTTTTTACCATTATTCCAAATATTAACTTGAATGTTTTCCCCGCTACATTTCTCTGCAGCAATAGCTATTTCCAAAGGAAAAGTATTGCCTAAAAAAGCAATTTCATTTTGTAAAACTTTAGCAATACTTACATCCTTTTTCACATTAGTATCGCCTTGAGCAATAGTATAAATTGGATAATTACTTAAATTACTATAAAGCGGATTAGCACCCGTATTATACATGCCATCAGAAGCCAACACCATAGCTGCTATATGCTGATTCTCAAAACGACTTTTAAAATCCTCAAACAGATTACTGTAATTGGTAAGTAAACCAGTGTTTTCAGTTTTAAATCCTTCATACACCTTATCAGCAAAAGAGAATTGATGCACTTCAAAATCAGAAAGTTGCTTAGAGATTTCAGTTAGAAAAAAAGAATCAATAATCGATTCTGAAATATCTTGGGCTAAAATTACTATGGGTTTTTCTGTTATTTTATGTGTTGATTTTACAATTGGATTCAGCAATAAAACTGCCAAGAACCCAATAAACAAAGTACGAATAGAAAAAAGAAATACCTTTAATTTATTTGAAGCAAGTAGTCTTTCTTTTCGATATAAAAAAAAAGCATAGCCCAATCCTAATAAAAGGCAAGCTATGGTATACATTATTGGTAAATCAGTACTTATATCCATCTATTTAGGTAAGCATACCTCCACAAACATTCAGCACTTGCCCTGTAACATAAGCTGACATATCTGATGCCAAAAACAAAGTAGCGTTTGCAATATCATCAGGAGTTCCTACTCTTTTTAATGGCACTTGATCTCTCCATTCTTGAACTACTTCTTCACCCAAAGCTTCCGTCATTTCAGTTTCAATAAAACCAGGTGCAATAGAATTACATCTAATATTTCTGGAGCCTAACTCTAATGCTGTGGATTTTGTAAATCCGTTAATTGCTGCTTTGGAAGCTGAATAATTAGCTTGCCCAGCATTTCCTTTTACCCCAACAACTGAGCTCATATTAATAATAGAACCTTTTCTTTGTTTTAGCATAGTGGGTAAAACAGCCTTTGTCATATTAAATACTGACTTCATATTGACATCCATCACGCTATCAAAATCTTCTTCTGACATACGCATAATCAGTCCATCTTTTGTTATTCCTGCATTGTTTACCAATACATCAATAGAGCCAAATTCCTCCATTACATCAACAGCTAATTGTTGTGCCGCCTCAAAATTAGATGCATCCGACTTATAACCTTTGGCTTTACAGCCATTTGCAGCAAGCTCTAATTCCAAAGTTTTTGCTTTCTTATCAGATGAACGATAGGTAAAAGCGATATTTGCTCCTTGGCTTGCAAACACCTCAGCAATTCCTTTTCCTATACCTCTGCTAGCTCCTGTTATAATGACATTTTTGCCTTCTAATAATTTCATAGTTATTATTATTTTAAGAATTCAAAGATAAAAAAAGCTACATTAAACTGGGTCAACATCCAAAATAAAACGAACAGCTTTAAAATCAGGATGTTCCTGCATACGCCCAACTATAGTTTGTAAAATATTTTTGGCTTCCACTACAGAGCCTTCCTGTTCAATTTTCAGCAGTACATTTTTATGGTAATAATTCCGTATCCTAGATATTGCAGGGTATTCTGGGCCCAATACTCTATTGCCAAAACTTTTGCGCAATAAGCTAGCCAAACCATCAGCAGCAACATCCAATTTTCTTTGGTTTTTATGTTTTAAAGTAATTCCTATAAGTCGGTTGTAAGGCGGGTAATTAAAAAGTTTTCTTTCTTCTATCTGCTGATCAATAAAACTGGCATAATCATTTGCCTTCAGTAATCGAAACATCTTGTTCTCCTGATCATAAGTTTGTACCAATACCTTTCCCTGAGCGCCTTTACGCCCCGCCCTGCCTGCAACTTGCATCATCAACTGAAAAGCCCTTTCATAAGCTCTAAAATCAGGAAAATGCAACATACTATCGGCATTCAAAATACCCACCAAAGCCACATTATCAAAATCAAGTCCTTTGGTAACCATTTGTGTACCCACCAATATATCAATCCTCCCCTGCTCAAAATCAGTAATTATCATCTGATGGGCATTTTTCCCTCTGGTGGTGTCATAATCCATACGCTTAGTTATATACTCAGGAAGTAATGCTCTCAAACTCTCCTCAATCTGCTCTGTTCCAAAGCCTTTATCCTCAAAATCATTCGCACTACAACTCGGGCAAACTTCAGGTAGTTTTTCGGTATAACCACAATAATGACACTTTAGATGATTGTTCCATTTATGATAAGTAAGGCTCACATCACAACTATTACAATTTGGGGTGTATGCGCAAGTTCCACAACTCAGCACTGGAGAATACCCTCTTCTGTTCTGAAACAAGATCACTTGTTTCCCTGCTGATAAAGTTTGTTCAATAGAAGTCAGTATTTCTGGAGAAAACTGATACTTCATTTGTTTTTTCAGATGCGCCTTACGGATATCTATTGTTTGGATTTTTGGAGGAGCAATACCCTGATAGCGAGTATGCATTTCAACTAATGCGTATTTACCTATTTTGGCATTGTAATAGCTTTCCACACAAGGAGTTGCTGAACCCAACAGCACTTTTGCTTTATGTAAATTGGCCAAATAAATAGCCGCATCACGAGCATGATATCTTGGTGCTGGCTGATGTTGTTTAAAAGAAGGATCATGTTCCTCATCAACTATAATCAGTCCTAAATTACTAAAGGGCAAAAAAAGTGACGACCTTGCCCCTAGCATTATAGGGTATTGCACTTTTTTGTCATTATTTTCTTGTACGGCTTTCCACACCTCTACCCGCTCTGCATTATTAAGGTGAGAATGGGTAATCCCTACTTTATTGGCAAAATGCTTTTGTAAACGCTTTATAATTTGAGTGGTCAAAGCAATTTCAGGAAGTAGATAAAGCACCTGTTTTCCTTTTTTTAGTTGCTGTTCAATCAACTTAATATACACCTCTGTTTTACCTGATGAAGTTATCCCATGCAAAAGGCACACTTCTTTTTCAGCAAAGGAAGTTTCTATTTCTACCAATGCTTTTTGCTGAAAATCAGCCAACTGTTTATCGGGAATTATTTCCTGCTGGGACTGTACTAATCTACTAATTTCCTCTCTCTTTATTTCAAAAATCTCTTTATTTACCAAAGCGGTAAAAATAGCCCTACTAAAGCCCGTTTTATCTAATACCTGCGCTACTGTCCATTTTTTACTTGGGTTATTTTGCTGCATTTTCAAATAAGCAGTAACCAATCCCTGTTGTTTATCGGTAAGTTTTGTGTTTTCTAGTTTTTTATAACTAGCAATATAATAGATAATGCTAAGCGTTTTTGTTTTGTACTTATCCCGCAAATCTTCTTTTATTTGCACCACCTCTCTTCTTATCAAATCATTAATAAGCGAAAAAACTGACTTAATATCTATTAGTTTTGAGATTGCTGATATACTTAATTCGTCTTGATGACTAAGAGCGTTTAACAACAAGACCTCATCCGATTTCAATTCACCCATGTCACCATCAAAATCAGGATGAATAATTACTTGCGATTCTGATGCTAACTTTAATGAGGATGGTAAGGCTGCGCTCATTACATCACCTAAATTACACATGTAATATTTGGCTATCCAATCCCAAAATTCAAGTTGAACAACATTTACTATTGGAGCTTCATCCAATATTGCCAAAAGTGGTTTGGCCTGATATTCAACAGGTTTTTTATCGTGAATACGTTTTACTATTGCTGTATATAATTTGCGCGCACCAAATTGCACCACTACCCTTTGCCCTACTAATAAATCATCTTCATCCGTGCAATAGGTGAAAGTTCCTTTCAAAGGTAAAGGCAGGATTACATCAATATATTTTGGACTAGTGAACATGAAAAGCAAAGATGAATATTTTGCGTGAATTTAATTTTATTTAACATTCTTAATTATAAACAAATTATAAGTATCAGAACTTAATTATATAGTATGAGTGTAATAATACTTAGTCTAAAAAAGAATTCATAAATTTGACATCTATAAATAAACAAAATAATGAAAAGGATAATTCTACTTATTTCTGCAATAGCTTTACTATTTACATCTTGTGATAAAGACCCTATTCCTACTTATTTAACTATACACTTTACTCATACGGTTGATGGAATACCCTTAGAACTTACTACAACCAATTCAGAATTACCATATACTAATGCTGCAGGACAAAACTATAATATTAAAACATTACAATATCTAGTTTCAAACTTTCAAATGCATGGTGATTTTGGAGGATTTTATGAAGAAAAAGTGTATTTTGTAGATGCTGCTATCCCTTCAACATTAAAAATAGAACTTGGAGAATTAACAAATAATAGTAGTCATGATGATTTACAGTTTAATATTGGT
Source organism: Flavobacteriales bacterium (assembly GCA_012960805.1). Taxonomy (GTDB): domain Bacteria; phylum Bacteroidota; class Bacteroidia; order Flavobacteriales; family BACL11; genus UWMA-0277. The sequence continues at coordinate 6,875 of DUAO01000026.1, forward strand.
GTTCCTCATAATATGAATATAAGTAATAATTATGTAAATGAGGATTTTCACACCACTATGGCTTGGCCAGATATGATGGGTGGTGGTTATCATTATATGATTTTAGAAGGCAATTTTGATAATGACACTACTTTTTACAATACACATACTGGTGGCTTCATTCCAGGATGGATTTCTAGAGGAATTGGAATCAGGGAAGGTTGCCCAAGTTTTGACATGATTAATTTCAATGTAGATGATGAATTAGGTAATGTTGAAATTACACTTAATATGGAGCTTAATAAATGGTATAATTCTCCTGATATTATAAGTTTAACTTCTGATGGAATCATGGGAAATGACAGCATACAAGCCATTTTGATGAATAATGGCTCATGTATATTTTCAAATTCTGTAGTTTATGAATAGAATTATTCTCCTTTTAATTTTTAGCATCCTACTTTACGCTTGTAAAAAAGAAGAAGGCTGTACTGATTTTTCGGCCACAAATTATAATGCAGATGCAGAAGAAGATGATGGTTCGTGTAAATATAATTTATCACTAAGTTTCACCCATACTGTTGATGGAAATGCATTAGAAACAGATCAAATGATATATTCAAATACATCTGGTCAAAATTATAGCGTGCAAACATTAAGATATTTACTATCATATATTACACTTCATTCAGCAAATGGCACTAGTACTCTTTTGGATGAAGTGCACTTTATAACCATCTCTGACCCTTCAACCTTTAATTTAAATATTCAAGATCTAAATAGCGCTAATTATACCGCCATATCATTTACAATGGGATTAGATTCTCTGAAAAATATTACTAATAATTATTTGAATGAAAGTTTCTTTCCGTCATTTTCTTGGCCAAACTTTATGGGAGGTGGATATCATTATATGCAGTTAGAAGGAGATTATACTACTGCTTTTCAAGGATATGCAACACATACCGGAGGGACAGATGGATTAGATTTCTCATTTACTAAGAACTTTCCTATAGCAATAAATACACAAAATGCTAGTGTAATAATCAATATGGAAATCAATAATTGGTACTCTAACCCTAATACAATTAGCCTTACAACTGATGGAATAATGGATAGTGCAAACAAGCAATCTCTATTACAAGCTAATGGAATTGCTGATGTATTTTCTGTTTTTTACGCTATTCAATAATGAAAGAAAAAGCATTACTTCTACTTGCTTCCGTCCTGCTCTTTGCTTGCAAAAAAGATTTAGCACCCATGTTTTTTAGCACTACATCTTTTATAATTGAAACACCTTCTGGATTTCCGAATATGAATATCCCTTCCAATAATCCAATGACAGTTGAAGGTGTAGCTCTAGGAGAAAAGTTATTCCATGACAAAATATTAAGTGGCAATGGAATGCAGGCTTGTGCAAGCTGTCATTTGCAATCTGCTGCATTTAGTGATACTAATCAATTTAGTGCTGGAATTGATGGTTTTTTTGGTGATAGAAATGCATCAACTATTATAAATGCTGGATGGAATAATTTTAATTTTTGGGATGGCAGAGTAGCTAGCTTGGAAAATCAAGCATTTGAACCCGTAGTAAATCCTATTGAAATGAACGATACATGGTTAAATGTTGAGATAAAATTAAATGCAGATAATGAGTATCCTATACTTTTTAAAAATGCTTTTAATATTGATGATATTGATTCAATACATGTAGTAATGGCAATCGCTCAATTCGAAAGAACATTAATATCTGTAAATAGTAAGTTTGATAAATACCTGACAGGGGAAACGCAACTTACTGCTTCTGAGCTTGGTGGCTATGCAATTTTTAATTCAGAAAAAGGAGATTGCTTCCATTGTCATGGAACACAGATGTTTATGGATAATTTATTTCATAATAATGGATTAGATCCTGAACCATTTACTGATTTAGGTTTAGGGAAAATTACAAATAATGCGTCTGATAATGCAAAATTTAAAACTCCAACATTACGTAATATTGAGTTCTCTGCTCCATATATGCATGATGGAAGATTTTCAACCTTAGAGGAAGTGGTTGAACATTACAATTCTGGAGGAGAATACTCATTAACTGTTGATCCTTTAATGAAAAAATTAGGAGTTGGTTTACAATTGACAAATCAAGAAAAGCAAGATTTAGTTGCTTTTTTGAAAACACTTACTGATACTGATTTTATAAGTAGTAAAAAATAACATTTTTTTAGTAAATTTGCAACACTTTTTTAAAACAAAAACAAATGAAAAAAATATTCGCTCTATCTTTATTAATAATTTTTTCAACTATCCTTACGGCCCAAGTAAATATTAAAAAATGCTTAACCACCCCATTGGTTGAACAGGAATTACTATCTAACGCTGATTATGTAGAAGGGAGAGCAAAATCAATTGCTGAAAATAGCACTTGGATAGCAGGAAATCATACTAAAAAAAGTACGCTTAACATACCTATTGTAGTTCATGTAGTGCATAGAGTATCTCATGTAAACGTGGGTTCAGGAACTAATATATCAGATGCTCAAATTGAAGATGCATTAAGAATATTAAATGAAGATTATAGTAAAACAAACCCTGAATTTCCCAATCCAGCATCTGTTGGCGGTAGAAATGATTTTCTTAGTTATGCGGAAAACCCTGACCTTCAATTTTGCCTTGCTACTACTGATCCTTCCGGAAACACTACGACAGGAATAACAAGAACTGCAAGCACAAAAAATAGCTTTGATGCTGATACTGAGAGCAATGATATGAAAAAAACTAGTTCGCTTGGAATAGATGGATGGGATCCTTCTAGATATTTAAATATTTGGGTTTGTAATCTTAGTAACTCTGGAGGAGGACAGACTTTAGGATATGCTTATTTACCAGGGTTGTGGGCAAATCAACAATGGAAAGACGGTTTAGTTGTGGACTATCAATATTTTGGGACAATTGGAGCAGCAGCTCCTAGTAGTGATGGAAGAACGCCAACTCATGAAATTGGCCATTATTTAGGGCTTGAACATACTTTTTGCGAATCACAAAGTGGTGGTTGTTGCGACAATGATGGAAGTAATGTTAATGATACACCAGCTGCTGATGACAATATTTATTGGGGGGCAGTTACTTCTACAACCAACAACAATACTTGTAATGATTTATCGTATTCAAATATATTTTCTACTGATGTTCTAGATATGGATGAAAACTATATGTCCTATGCATCTACTACTTGGATGTTTTCAACTGCTCAAACAAATGTAATGGCTGCAACTTTAAATGGTTACCGTTCTTCTCTACAAAATTCAACTGTGAGTATGAATTGTAATGGCACAGTAGGTGTAAACGAATATCAACTAGAGAATATGAATATCTATCCTAATCCAACTTTAGGTTTAGTGAATGTTAAATCAAAAGAGAAAATCAACACAATTAGTATTTCAACTATATTAGGAAAACAAGTTTTCTTTACTAAAGATTTCAGCGGAAATACTATTGATTTATCCTCCCTTGATAATGGCGTATATTTTATCAATATCAGTACTGATAAAGGAATACATATTGAAAAGATTATCCTTAGTAAATAATGCTAACATCAAATCTAGTTGTTGATCAATTATCAGATGGACTAAAATCCATTGTACAGAAAGTAATTAATCAAGATAGAATAACGGAAGAAGAAGGAGTAATTCTTTACACAAAAGCTCCTTTAGCTTTATTAGGAACGCTAGCAAATACTATCCGTGAACAAAAAAACGGAAACAAAACTTATTTTAATAAAAACATACATATTGAACCCACTAACATTTGTGTTTTTGATTGTAAATTCTGTTCTTATTCAAGGTTATTAAGCAAAAAAACAGAAGCTTGGGAATATACGATTGATGAAATGGTAGAAATCCTGCAAAAGTATGAAGGAAAAGAAATTACTGAAGTACATCTTGTAGGGGGAGTGCATCCTAAAATGGGATTATATTATTTTATTGACCTCATTAAAAAAATAAAAGCATTACGCCCTGACATTCATGTAAAAGCATTTACTGCTGTTGAATTGGAATACATGTGCCGTAAAGCAAAAGTAAGCTATAAAGAGGGCTTAGCTATGTTAAAAGAGGCAGGGCAAGGTTCATTGCCAGGTGGTGGTGCTGAAATTTTTGCAAAAGAAATAAGAGATGTTATTTGTAAAGATAAGTGCACCTCCGAACAATGGCTAGAAATACATGAAATTGCTCATGCTTTAGGCATGCCTTCTAACGCAACTATTCTTTATGGTCATATTGAAAAAGCTAAACATATTGTTGATCATATGAGTAGGTTAAGAAATCTTCAAGATAAAACAAATGGCTTCAATACTTTTATTCCCTTAAAGTATAGAAATGGAAATAATCAAATGTCACATATTAGTGAAGTAAGTGTAGTTGATGATATGAGATTGTATGCTTTTGCAAGAATATTTATGGATAATTTTGACCATTTGAAAGCCTATTGGCCTATGATTGGCAAAAAAACTACTCAATCCTTATTAGCTTTTGGGGTAGATGATATTGATGGAACGATTGATGACACTACAAAAATATATTCTATGGCAGGCGTAGAGGACCAAAATCCAACAATGAGTACTGAAGAAATTATAGCCCTAATAAAACAAGTTGGACGCACCCCAATTGAAAGGGATACACTTTACAATACAGTAAACGAATATTAAGGCTGTTGATGAGTGGCATATTTACGCCATTTTTCAATGAGTTGCTGCATATCTTCTGCTAATTCAGAATCAAAAAATACATCTTTTTTAGTAGTAGGGTGTGTAAATCCTAAGGACTTAGCATGCAAAGCTTGACGATCGCAAATTTTAAAACAATTATGTACAAATTGCTTATATTTTGTAAATGTTGTTCCTTTCAGAACCTTATCCCCCCCATATTCATTATCATTAAAAAGTGTATGACCAATATGTTTAAAATGTGCTCTAATCTGATGTGTTCTACCTGTTTCTAACTTACATTCAATTAAGGTGGTATACCCAAAACGCTCTAATATTTTATAGTGCGAAACAGCATGTTTTCCATACTCTCCATCAGGAAAAACATTCATTATTTTTCTGTTTTTTAAACTCCTACCAATATTACCTGTAATTGTACCCTCCTCCTCTTTCATATCACCCCAAACAAGTGCAATATACTTTCTATTCAAATCTCTATCTTCAAACTTTTTGGCCAAAATAGTCATGCTCTTTTCAGTTTTAGCAATCACCAAAAGCCCAGAAGTATTCTTATCAATTCTATGCACTAAACCAGGGCGATCTTCATCCCCCATATTTGGTAAGTTCTGAAAATGATAGGCCAAAGCATTTACCAAAGTTCCATCATAATTTCCAAATCCAGGATGCACAACCATTCCTGCATCTTTGTTTACAATCAAAAATGCATCATCCTCATACACAATATTTAAAGGAATATCCTGAGGAAGTAATTCGTTTTTTATCTGAGGAAAATCATAGACCACAGTCACCACATCATTTCCTTTAACCTTATAATTTGATTTAACAACTATACCATTCACCCTAACATTACCTGCTTCTATAGCTTGTTGTATTTTTGATCGAGTCGCAAATTCAATAAAATTCTGTAAATATTTATCTACTCTCAAAGGGTTCTGCCCTTTATCAGCAAGAAATTTATAATGCTCAAACTCTTTCAGCTCCTCCATTTTACTTAACTATAAATTTCTGAAAAATTCTATTCGCCTTATTCTTAATCTCAATAACATGCATTCCAATTACTAAATCAGCAATATTTATTTTACTTTCAGCTTCAGAAACATAAAGTTGTTTTACTAATATTCCTTGCAAATTATAAATTGAAATTAAATTATTAGCAGTACGTGAAATAATAGTCAACTCCTCTTTGGCCGGATTTGGATAAATCAGAAAATTATGCCTAGTTTCATTAACTGAAGATACTATTACTTCTTCCATGCTTACAATTGGCCTAATCATCCAAGCGCCAGGATAGGAAGAATTATTCCAACTAGATCCAACATTATAAAACATATACTGATTTGCTATTTTATTTTTATCCAAACCAATATTTAAAAGATCATTTGTTTGCTGTTCCCAACCAACATAAAAAGTTCCAATTATCTGAAATACAGAATCCAAATAATAATAGTGATATTTTCCATCTTTAGTATGTTCTGGATATACTTCTTGCTGATGAATAATTGAGCCGGGCTCTCCTTCATTATTATTCCAAACGGTCAGCTGAAATGGAATGTGATTTACTGAGTCTAACATCTGGGGAAAATACATTTGTATAGCCCTTAAAGTATCTGGTCGGTTTAATTTGAATTGGTAGGCCAATTTTGCATCAGTCGCATTAATTCCATAAGCTGATTCTGCAACTCCATCATCATAAGCAAAACTAGAATTAAATTCTTGTTGATAATACAGTGTATCATTCCATTTATTATCCTGTTGCCCAGTACCAATTAGATGTTGTATGAGAAAAGAAACACTATCTGGCATTAGGGATGTAAACACAGAGCTACTAATCGAAATTGGCGGATTCTTATATTCAAAATTTCCGACAGAATCATAATCAAAAATACTTGCGTTTCTGCTTGCCCCTAAAGTAGGGTAATGAGCAATTTGATTATTATTTTCAAATACATTATACTGATAATCAACATTGATACTTGCTCCATTATTTCTTAAGAAAATAGCAGCTGTATCGTTCATTTCTGCAAGTTTATTATTCTTAAAATGAATCCAAGGCATTTGCTCGTATCTCTTCAGAAACGAAGGGGCTCTATACACAAAGGAAACATCATTTAACTTTGAAGTGTCGATAGGATTTACAAATTCATCTAGCTTGACATAATCAATGTGCCAATGATCATAGTTTCCAGAAAGTGTAGCTTTATTTCTGAATCTAAATTGAAAATTATTAGTTAAATAATCAGAAGATGAAATTAATATTATTATTTTTTTGAATTCATAGAAACTACTTCCTGCAATTTTCCATTCTACATTCCAATTATCATTACTATCTTTAAATTCTAACATCAAAGAATCTTCTACTTGTGGATTATCCCCTAAGCCTTGTGGTTGATAATAGAACATAAAATAGGCGGTATTCACAGTCGACAAATTAATATCTTGTGAAACTAATGTATCTGCATCTCCTTGAGGATTTGCCATATTAATAACATAAGCTAAACCATCCTTATTCAGTCCATCAAAAGTGGCCACCCCAGCAGTAATAGGATTAATAGGATAAGTCCGATTAATAAAAACGCTGCTTTTCTGCCATAAGTAAGTGTCAGCAACAGGAGAACTATAAAAGAAATCATCAAAAAAAGGCAACGTAAGAGCACTCTTATTTTTATTAGGGATAAACTTTTTACTTTTTAACATAGGGTTGCTCACTAAATTAGATAACACCTCTTGCGCATGTAACAAGGCTGAGTAGGATAAAATAACTATAAGTAGAATGGCTTTCATTATAGGGTGTTGATTTTTGATTGATTAAAAAATAAATCAATCGCTGAACCAATATTTGAAGCGTTATAATCATTACCTATTGGAAACTGTTTATAAATAACTGCGGATGAAGAATCTTCAACTGAAGTAAAAATTTCAGAACCAATATTAAGTGAAATTGATTTTAAAATAATATTTGCTTCCATTCTTGTTAAACCAATTAAGTTCGGTACAATTACGTTTTCTGCGCTAAGGCCTTTACCGACTACCAAATCAACAATTGTACCAATATACAGTTCTTGACCTATTTCAATTTCATTTCCATTTATCTTATAATTTAGTACTTTGTTAATGGCAATATTTGCACAATATTCTAACTCACCAATTTCTAGTCCAGTATTCTTTAATTTACGAACAGCTTGTCGTAATGACAAATCATAAATATCAGGAAATATTATTTTTCTAGTTTGTAATGAATTAATAGTTAAGTAAATTCTTCTATTCTTTTTTACATCTGTGAAAGGCTCTGGATCCTGATTAACTACTATTCCTTTTACTCTACTTCTATCAAAAATAGAATCAATAATTACATACCTTATATTATTAACTTCCACTACAGAATCTAATTGCGTAATTAGCATATTATTAAAATCTGGAACTTTAATATACTGATCATGCATAGTATAATAATTAAGGTATTTTAACCACCCTAAAAATAGAAAAACTAACGTAATTATTGCCAACAATAAATGTATATATAATTTTTTATCTTTAATAATTTCTAACATTTTAAAATTGAATTTCTTGTTGAATAACGATTTACAAATATAAAAATTATGAATGCAAAGCTGTTTGATAAACAATAAAAATTTTGTTAGTTTGTTTTAGAATTTATAAAATGAAAAACATTGCAATTTTAACAGGTGGAGATTCAGCTGAATATGAAATATCCTTATTAAGCGCCAAAACTATTCTGAAACATTTAAATCCTGAATTATTTAAGGGATACATTATTCATCTTAAGAACGATAAATTTACAACACTTGTCAATAAAGATAGGCTTGATATTAATAAAGCGGATTTCACATTAACACTTGAAAAAAAATTGATTTCTTTTGATGCTGTTTTTATGGCCTTACATGGATCCCCTGCTGAAAATGGACTTATTCAACCTTATTTTGATAATTTAAATATCCCTTACACCACATGTAATGCTACTGTTTCTGCTTTAGCTTTTGATAAGTATAAATGCAATACAAAACTCAAAGAACTTGGCTTTAAGTGCGCACAATCTCACCTGTACAAAAAAGGAAATATAATTAACACAGAAGCTATTATTAACAAAGTTGGACTTCCTTGCTTTGTAAAGCCAAATGAAGGTGGTTCTAGTTATGGGATTTCAAAAATAAATCAAAAGTCAGACTTAGAAAAAGCTGTAACACTAGCGCTTAAACATGATAATAAAGTTCTTATTGAACAATTTATTGATGGAATTGAAATAAGTGTTGGTGTGTATAATAATGGAAAAACAATTCAATCACTACCCATAACTGAAATAGTAACTGAGAATGAGTTTTTTGATTATCAAGCAAAATATGAAGGAAAATCAGAAGAAATAACCCCTGCTCGAATCAGAGAAGAATTAACAAATGAAATACAAAAAACAACAGTTGCTATTTACAAAGCAATGCAACTAAACGGAATTTGCCGTATTGATTATATTATTCAAGATAATAAGTCTTTTGTCATTGAGATCAATACTATCCCAGGGTTGTCAGAAGAAAGTATTATTCCTAAACAATTAAGATCTGCTAACATAAAATTGTCAGAAGTTTTTGACTTGTGCTTAAACAACGTTAATTAAAATAATATATTTGTATCAAAATTACATCAAACTATGAGTGATAAAACAAATGATGAAAAACTAAGAATTCTTCAAGAACGATTAGCTCAAATAAAAGGAAAACAAGAAACTGCTGCGGAAGAATCAGAACAACAAGAAAAGGTAATTGAAATTGCTGTTCCTGAAGTTGAAACACTTGCTAAAGATAAAAAACCTATTTATTCATCTTGGATTTCAAAGGTGATCCTTGTTGGAGCAGTAGCGTATGGTATTTTTTATGGATATAAGAATATTGATTCCAAGTCATTTGTTCCTGAACGTGCTTCTTCTGAAGAGGTTAAAGAAGAAATAACTTCTACTAAGATAGAATACAATATGAACTTAGAAGGTAATGCCATTGCAATTGTTAATTCATTTGAAGATGAAAGTTTGGCTAAAGCAATGGTAAATGACTTATCTGTAAAAGGATTTAAATGTAATTACTTCTTTTTACCTAATAAATCAAATAGTACTGAAGAAGTTTACAAAGTTTTTATTGGCCCTTACGAAAGCTTAGAAGAAGTGAATCAATGGAAACAAAATGTTAATGGAGAAGTCGAAATATTAAATTTATAACATTTATTTCGCATAAGAGATCGCTCTTGTCTCTCGGATAACAGTAACCTTTACTTGCCCAGGATAAGTCATTTCATTCTGAATTTTATCAGAAATTTGAAATGCTAATTGAGAAGCAATCTCATCTGACACTTTTTCGCTTTCCACAACAACTCTCAACTCTCTACCGGCTTGTATTGCGTAAGACTTAAGTACTCCTGGATAACTCAATGCAGTTTCCTCAAGCTCTTTTATTCGCTTAATGTATTGATCGGTCATTGCTCTTCTTGCTCCAGGTCTTGCTCCTGAAACCCCATCACAAACCTGAATTAATGGTGCTATTAATGATGTCATTTCTACCTCATCATGGTGAGCTCCAATAGCATTACAAACCTCAGGTTTCTCACCATATTTTTCAGCTAACTTCATGCCAATTATAGCGTGTGGCGTTTCAGCATCATCCGGAGATACTTTACCAATATCATGTAATAACCCTGCCCTTTTAGCATATTTAGTATTTAAGCCAAGTTCAGCCGCCATAGTTGCACACATATTTGCTGTTTCACGAGAATGCTGTAATAAATTTTGGCCGTAAGATGAACGATAGCGCATCCTTCCTACCATCTTAATCAGTTCAGGATGTAAGCCATGTATTCCTAAATCAATGGTTGTTTTTTTACCAATTTGAATAATCTCATCCTCTATCTCTCCAGAAGTTTTTTTAACGACCTCTTCAATTCTGGCTGGGTGAATCCTTCCATCAGCAACTAATTTATGTAAAGATAAACGAGCCACTTCCCTTCTTACAGAATCAAAACAAGAAAGAATAATTGCGCCTGGAGTATCATCCACCACAATATCAACCCCAGTTGCCGCTTCAATTGCTCTAATATTACGACCCTCCCTACCAATAATTCTTCCCTTTACGGCATCACTATCAATATTAAAAACAGAAACTGCATTTTCTACCGCCTCTTCAGTTGCTACCCTTTGTATGGTTTGAATTACAATCTTTTTGGCTTCTTGCTTTGCTGTAAGTTTTGCCTCCTCAATTGTATTGTTTATGATTGTTAAGGCTTCTGTTTTAGCCTCATCTTTTAAGGTTTCAATCAATTGCGCTTTTGCATCATCAGCTGAAAGGTTTGAAATTTTTTCCAACTGTTCCACCTGTTTTTTATGTGACTTATCTAAGTCAGCTTGTTTTTTATCCAAGACAGCTCTTTGCTGATCAATCTCAGTATTTAAGGTTTTTAAAGCTGCATCCTTTCTGTTTACTTCTTCAAGCTTTTGATTAAGTGTATTTTCTTTTTGAGCTACTCTTTGGTTTGCATTATTGATATCGTTATTTTTTTTATTAATAACCTTATCATGCTCTGCCTTTAACTCAATAAATTTCTCCTTAGCTTGTAAAAGCTTTCCCTTTTTTATTTGTTCAGCTTCCTTTTTTGCTTCTTCAATAATTGAATTAGCTTTACTAGATTTTTTACTATTAATTACAAAAAAAGAAATTCCCCAGCCACCTATTGATCCTACTACTGCTCCTATTATTATTTCTATCATTTTATTTTATTTTTTAATAAAAAATCCCGCATTAACAACTGAAAAACTCCATGCAAACATTTGTTAGGGTTGCCAATATATTGCAAACTTCCTCTGTCTCACTTGAGAACCCTTACGGGTTAAGGCCTGTTTTTAATATCTTGAGTCAATCCCCAATACTTTAAGTGTTGAGTTTAACAATTATATTAATACGGGATTAAATTGTTTTATTTAAAAGAACTATTTATATATTACTAGATAGTAAGGATTCTATTTTGGCTAATTTTTCATTTAAGCCATCATCACCTACTACTTTTTCATTATTTACAGATTCAAACTTTGAAGCATATTCTATAAGGCACATAGCAAGTAAATCTTGTTTGTCCTTAATCGCATAATTTTCTTCATAAAACTTTAGACGCTCTTCTATTGTCTTAATAGCATTTCTAATGAATTCTTCCGATTTACGCTCAATCTTCATTGGATAGATACGATTTGCCACATGTAATTTTATCGATAACTTATCCATCAAGTTTTATTCTAATTATTTAACAATGCAATACATTTATCAATCTCCCGTACATACTCATTTATCTTTAATCTTGTCTCCTTCACTTCCTGTTTTGAGGCATCACCAGATTTTGAGATATTCATGAGTTTTATCTTCTCTTGCAAATCCAAAATCTCTTTTTCTTTTGATTCCAAAGCGGCAACAGAAGCATTATTTTCTTGCTGTAATAGTAACTTTTCTTTCTTGATTAACTCGTACTTAGCAATAAACTTTACAAGCTTAACCTCTATGTTATTTACAATATCTTTCACCCGAAAATAATTGTTACAAACTTAGCATTTTTAAATATACCATAGATGAAATTTTGATGTTATATTTGCTGAACTTTTCAATATCTTAATCAACTCACCTTTAAATGAAGTTAGTTTCATCTGTATTACTGATTATCACTCTTTTATCAAACAGCTTTGTTTTTGGACAAGAATACCAATCCCCTTTGAATTTTAGACTGTTGCTTTCGGGTACTTTTGGAGAATTAAGAGGTAATCATTTTCATTCAGGAATTGATATAAAAACAGAAGGAGTAGAGGGCCAAAAGGTATATACAATAGAGGATGGATATGTTTCCCGAATAAAAGTATCAACTTGGGGTTACGGAAAAACAATTTACATTAACCACCCTGACGGAAGGACTTCAGTGTATGCGCATTTGCAAAAATTCAGCACTAAAATTGATAGCATTGTAAAAAAAGAGCATTACAACAAAGAAAGTTTTGAAATCAATTTCTATCCAAATAAAGAGGCTAAAAAAATAAGTAAAGGTGAAATTATTGCGCTATCAGGAAACAGTGGTGGGAGTAGTGGAGCCCACTTGCACTTTGAAATAAGAAATACAAAAACGGAACGACCAATTAATCCTTTACGGTTTGGATTTAAGATTAATGATACCATTGCGCCAACACTAAGGAAACTTAAAATTTATGCTTTTGATACAACATTGATTGATGGTTATAGAAAAAGTAAAATTATTACTATTAAAAAGACTAATGATAAATATTCAATTGATAAAACGCCAACAATAAATGGTGCTTTTGGATTAGGAATTTTTACTTATGACAAACTGAATGATAGCAGAAATAAAAATGGGGTTTATTCTATCAAACTATACATTGACAATACAATATGTTATGAATTCAAAGTAGATGAATTGGATTTTAGCACAAGCCGGTATATTAATGCTCATATTGATTATTGTGAACATAAAAAAAGTAAAAACAAATACCATAGATGTTATAAATTACCTCACAATAAACTAACTAATTATAGTAACCTAATCAATGAAGGAATCATAAGCATTCATGATACATTAATCCATTTAATTTCCTTAGAAGTAACCGATATTTATGGAAATATCTCTGAGTTAGATTTTAAAATCAAATCAACGAACAATCCTTTTCTATTGAGATGTCCATTACCAAAGGACACCATAAATACACCATTTCGTTTGGATACAGTAAACATCTTTAAAAAGGAGGATATGGAACTTACTATGGAAGCATTCTCATTATATGAACCTTTAAAGTTTCGTTACAATACTACTGACTCAGTAGAAGGTGTTTATGGATTAGTACACCATGTGCATAATAACACCGTTCCTGTACACAAAAAATACACACTCTCAATTAAAGCAAATGTTCCTGACACGCTAAAAAGCAAGACTTATATTGCAACTACTAATATGAAAGGGCATTTCTGGTACTTAGGTGGGGATTGGCAAAATGGTTTCCTAAAAACTAAAGTAAGAGAGTTTGGGGATTTTTGTATTGTTGCTGATACCACAAATCCCGAGATAAAAGGGGTAAATATTTATCCCGGAAAAGTATTCAATACCCAAACGACTATTAAATGTACTATAAAAGATAACGATAGCGGCATAAAATCCTACAGAGGGGAAATTGATGGCAAATGGATACTTATGGATTATGACTACAAGCGAAACCTATTACGCTTTGATATTGAAAAAAACATCAGCAAAGGAAAACATACTTTTACTTTAAAGGTAATTGACAATGTAGGAAACGCTACAAACTACAAAGCTGAATTCACTTATTAGCTGAGTTTGTCTTCAGCAAAAGCTTTAAAGTAATCTCTCAACTGATTTCTAACTTCAATATAAACTTCTAACTGCTCACTATCAGTTCCTGTAGCATCAGCAGGATCAGAAAAGCTATGATGAATCATTTGCTTTGCATTAGGGTAAATAGGACAAATCTCTTTTGCATTATCACAAACGGTAAATACATAATCAAAATCAATATTAGCATACTCATCAGCATGGTTGGAAGTATTTTTTGAAATATCAACACCCATTTCAGCCATTGCTTTTATTGCAAAGGGATTTACTTTTTCTGGCTTTGTACCGGCACTATATACCTTAGTATTTGCTGAAAAATATAATAGCAGACTTTCTGCCATTTGGGAACGACAGGAATTTCCTGTGCATAAAATAAGAACTTTTCTCATTTCTTAATAATTAAAACATATAATCACTCATATCTTAGGTATTTTAAAAACAAACATAATAATTTTTAAGTTTTAAAGTTAATTACCCTACATAATTCTATTTTTGCAATCTATGTACAAAGGGCTTTTACTTCCATTATTCTTATTATTCTCCGTTTTAGGATATAGCCAAACCATTAATGGCCATATTACTGATGAGCAAAATAATAGTTTGCCAGCTGTAAATATTGCAATACTCAGTAAAAACATAGGCGCTACTTCTGGTGATGATGGAACTTACAGCCTAACAATACCTGCAAACCGATCAGTAATCATTGCCTATAGCTTTATAGGTTATCAAATTGAAAAAATAAGAATTCCTATGCTGAAAAAAGGACAGAATTACACCCTAAACATTCAGCTAAAAGCATCCTCTACCCTATTAGGAGATGTAATAATAACCGATCAGAAAAGTAGAAAAGAAAGTTTTAGTAGAATAAAACCCAAACATGTAAGTGTTCTACCTGGAAATAGCGGTGGTATTGAAGCCATACTTAAAACCTTACCTGGAGTAAGTTCAGCCAATGAACTCAGCTCACAATATTCAGTAAGAGGAGGTAATTTTGATGAGAACCTAGTCTATGTAAATGGGATTGAAGTGTATCGTCCATTTTTAGTTCGCTCAGGGCAACAAGAAGGATTGAGTTTTGTCAATACCGATATGGTAGGCAGCATTCTGTTTTCAGCCGGAGGGTTTGATGCTAAATATGGCGACAAGATGTCATCAGTACTGGATATTACTTACAAACGCCCAAGGGAAAATGCTGCAAGTGTGCAGCTTAGCCTTTTAGGAGTATCAGCACATACTGAAGGAACGAATAAAAATGGAAGGCTTTCCTATTTGATTGGGGCTCGGCACAAAACAAATAAGTATTTGTTTAATGCCATGGACACTAAGGCTGATTACACCCCTAAGTTTTACGATTTGCAAACTTTTATAAATTACGAGCTAAACACGGATTGGCAAATTAGTTTTTTAGGAAATATTAGCAAAAACGAATACACCATGGTGCCCAAAAACAGAGATACTGATTTTGGAACTATTAATGAAGCCTTGAAATTAAGAATCTATTTTGAAGGACAAGAGGTAGATAAATACGAGACTTATTTTGGAGCACTAAGCACTAGCTACCAGCCTAGCACACAATTGCAATTGCAATTTACCACCTCAGTATTCCAAACTTTTGAGCAAGAAAACTTTGATATATTAGGTGAATACTGGCTTTATCAATTAGAAAACAACTTGGGTTCGGATGAGTTTGGAGAAGTTGCTTTTGACCGGGGAGTTGGGAAATACATTAACCATGCCCGAAATAGCTTAAGCGCCAGAGTGCTTAATTTTTCGCACAAAGGAAATTATACTAAGGATGCTATAAAAGTAGATTGGGGTTTGCGCATGCAAAAGGAGGAAATTGAAGATAAAATAAGCGAATGGAATTTAATTGATTCTGCTTTTTTCAATTTTCCACATCCTGATGATTCTATAGGATTACCAAGTAATCCTAATCAGCAAATAGTAATGAGTGAACTTTTAAAAACACAAATTAATTTATCTTCCTACCGTAATTCGGGATATATGCAATTCTCGAAAGACATAGGAAGCCTAACAATAAATGCAGGTACAAGAGGAAGTTACTGGACTTATAATGAGCAGTTACTGTTAAGCCCAAGAGCATCCTTAGCCTATGCCCCTATTTGGGAAAAAGATGTAGTATTTCGTGCAGCAAGTGGTATTTATTACCAAGCACCATTTTACAGAGAATTACGCACCCCTGAAGGCATACTCAACCACAACATAAAAGCCCAAAAATCTACCCATTATGTATTAGGTGCAGATTATCTTTTTTATAAATGGGGACGTCCTTTCAAGTGGATAACTGAGGTGTATTACAAAAATCTGGAAAATCTTATCCCTTACAAAGTAGACAATGTGAGTATACAATATTTAGCAAATGATTTGGCAAACGGATATGCAGGGGGAATTGACATAAAAGTAAATGGAGAATTTGTATCTGGGGTTGAAAGTTGGGCAAGTTTATCAGTAATGAAAACCCAAGAAGATATTGTAGGTGACACAAAATTAGACGATAATGGCAATGCAATTGAAGTAGGTTACATTCCTAGGCCAACTGACCAAAGGGTAAATTTTTCCATGTTCTTTCAGGATTATATTCCCGGAAATCCAAATTATAAAATGCACCTAAATATGATATATGGTACGGGCTTACCTTTTGGCCCTCCTAATGGAGAAAAACACCAAGATATTTTAAGAATTCCTGATTATAAAAGGGTGGATATCGGTTTTTCGGCAGTACTAAAAGCTGCTGACAAAAAAAGTAAACTAAAGTGGTTGAATGCCTTTAACAGCATCTGGTTATCAGCTGAAGTATTTAACCTATTAGCTATTGACAATACTGTTTCTTACCTTTGGGTGGCTGATGTAAGCGGAAGAGAATATGCTGTGCCTAATTATTTAACAGCAAGGCAGATAAATGCCAAATTGATACTTACTTTCTAAATAAAAAACTATTTCATCAACTTCTCAGCTAATGAGTTGTTATAAATTGTTTTATATTCTTTAATATTTCCAAAATCAATATCATCTACCACTACCCTTCCTTGAGTTACATGTCCTAATAACATAAATGGCGTTTTGCTTGTTTTAAAAGAGTCAAGGAAAGCATCTTCTCCAGTTTCAGTAACCGAAACTACTACTCGTGATGGTGCTTCACCAAATAAGAAAGCATCTTCTCTAACCGCTGAGCTACTTACAATTTCAAAGCCTAAATTATTGGTAAATGAACTTTCTAATAAAGTAATGAATAGTCCACCATCCGCAACATCATGTGCTGATTCTATTACTCCTGCTCGGATTAATTGTATGATTGTTTGCTGCATGTCATATTCTACATCCAAATCAAACTTAGGTGCTGATGATTCTTTAACTGAATGATAAGATGCTAAATATTCTGAACTTGAAATATCATTTTCTGATTGTCCAATCAAGTAAATCAAATCTGATTTTCCTTTAAATGCTAAAGAAGTAATATGCTTTTTATCTTCAACCACCCCAAGCATACCAATAGTTGGCGTTGGGAAAACAGGCACTTCAGTACCTTCCACAGCCGATTGATTGTAGAAACTTACATTCCCTCCAGTAACTGGTGTTTTGAATTTTTCGCAAGCTTTACTCATTCCTTTTATTGCTCCTACAAATTGCCAAAACACTTCTGGGTTATACGGATTACCAAAATTTAAGCAATTAGTAATTGCTGAAGGAATGCCACCTGAACACACAATATTACGAGCAGCTTCTGCAACTGCCATAGCACAACCCTCTTCAGGGTCAGCATTTACCATACGAGCATTACAATCAACCGTCATAGCTAATGCTTTTTTCGTTCCTTTCAAGTTTACAATACCTGCATCAGTTGGGTAATTTGTACTCAAATTTACTGTACCTACCATGGAATCATACTGCTCGTAAACCCATCTTTTGGATGCAATATTTTCATGTCCAGTTAAGTATTTTGCAACTTCAACTAAATCTTTTGGTTGCTGTATACTATCAATATTGAATTTTTTCCACTCTTGGTAATAGGCTGGCTCACTCCATTCTCTATGGTAAACTGGGGCTCCACCTCCTAACACTAAATCATCACAAGGAACATTAGCTACTAATTCTCCATGCATAAAGTAACGCACTCTTTCACCTTCTGTAACAATTCCTATTTCTTCACACGATAAATCCCATTTATCAAAAATAGCATTTACAATATCTTCTTTTCCTTTATGTACTACTACTAACATTCTTTCTTGAGATTCTGAAAGCAAAATTTCCCAATCCTTCATATGTTCTTGCCTAGTAGGAACTTTATCTAACCATAAATCCATCCCATGTTTTCCTGCTGCTGACATTTCATTGGAAGAACACGTAATTCCAGCCGCCCCCATATCTTGCATTCCAACAACTGCATCTGTTTTGGCAAGTTCTAAAGTTGCTTCTAATAATAATTTTTCTTGAAAAGGATCACCAACTTGAACAGCTGGTAAATCTTCAATTGAATCTTCTGAAATATCTTTTGATGCAAATGATGCGCCATGAATACCGTCTTTTCCTGTTCTTGATCCTACTATAAAAACAGGGTTACCAACACCAGATGAAGTAGCAGAAATCATATCACCAGTTTTCATAATACCTGCTGAGAATGCATTTACTAACGGGTTTGTATTATAACAATCATCAAAGAAAACCTCACCCCCAACAATCGGAATTCCAAAAGCATTACCATAATCACCAATACCTTTTGTCACTCCTTTTACTAACCATTTAGTTCTATCTAATTCAATATTACCAAACCTAAGTGAATTTAGCTGAGCTACTGGACGAGCGCCCATTGTGAAAATATCGCGATTAATACCTCCAACACCTGTAGCTGCACCTTGGTAAGGCTCCAAAGCTGAAGGGTGATTGTGTGATTCAATTTTGAAACAACACGCTAATCCATCACCAATATCAACCAAGCCTGCATTTTCTTCTCCTGCCTCCACTAACATATGAGGCCCTTCCTTTGGTAATTTCTTCAGCCAAACAATTGAGTTTTTGTATGAACAGTGCTCTGACCACATTACCCCAAAAATACTGAGCTCACAAAAGTTAGGAGTTCTACCTAAAATTTCTGTTATTCTATCAAATTCTTCTGGACGCAATCCCATTTCTTGAGCCTGTTCTACTGTTGATAAAGTTAGTATTGCCTGTAATGACATGGTTTAAATATTTTAAGTTGCCAAAGATAGTTTTTCAAAATGAGATTTTAGCGCCTAAAAGCGATAATCATTTAGGGTTTTCAACATTTTTTTCAAAAATAGATTTAGTATATTTTTGGATTATAATTTTCAGGTATTTTTCCTGCAACATTCGCATATTGTTGTTGAATAAAAAGCATATCTTTTTCAAAATCTCCAGTAATCATAAACTCAGCAATCACTCCTACTTCCTTTTTTTTATAATCCATAGCAAATAATAATAGCGGTACTTTAGCTATTGATGCTATATGATAAAACCCTGTTTTCCATTTTTCTACTTTTGTTCTTGTCCCTTCAGGAGCCATGCCTAAATGAAGTTGTGGAGCATTTTCAAACATGTCTACGACTTGTTCTACTGCATTATTTTTTGCTTTTCGATAAACAGGAATTCCTCCATTAGATTTAATCCATATTCTTAGAACAGGTAAAAATAATTCACTTTTAACTAAGTATTTTGGCTTAACCCCAATAATATAAGCATAACATCTGCCAATAAGAAAATCCCAATTAGAAGTATGTGGCGCTGCTATAACTAAACACTTTTTAGGATAAGTAAGTGAACCTACAATTTTCCATCCGTTTAATTTAAATATCAACTTTGATAATAATCGTTTCATCATAAAAATTTTTACAAAGAAAATACATTTTATAATTATATCATCAAAAATTGTAAGTTTGCATCACAAAAATAATTACTATGAAAGCAAAGCAGATTGCACTTATACTTATTCCTTTAAACATTATTTTGGCCTACTTTGTATTTAATAGCATTGATAGTGAAGTAGAATTTCGGAAAGTAGCTAAAGAAAGAATAGCTGAAAATGTACAAAAACTAAAGGATTTAAGACAAGTACAAATTGCTTATAAAAAAGTAAATGATACTTACGCTAATAATTTTGAAGCACTAATTGATTTCTTAGAAAATGGTTCTATGGTAATTGTAAAAGCAATAGGAGAAACACCTGATTCTCTAACAGATGCTCAAGCACTTGAATTAGGAATTATCAGCCGAGATACTGCTTATGTACTAGCAAAAGAAACTGTATTTGATGAAGCATATCTAAGTAGTAGGAATGGAAAGTATCCTTTGAATTTAACTACCTTAACTAACATCCCTCATTCTGAAGAGTTGTATTCAGTAGATGCCGGGAGAGTTGAAAAAGGAAAAGTTATGGTACAAGTATTTGAAATATCAACTACTTATGCGGCTGTATTTACAGGACTTGATGCTGAAAATAAAAGTTATGAATTAGAGAACTTATTAAAAGTAGGATCAATGGACGAAGCTTCTATAAATGGAAACTGGGGAGAATAATCCTATCAGCATACAATCGGATAATTTTAATATTGGCTTAGCGAATAGTTATCATTTATCCATACAATTAGGAATATCGCATTTTTCGTACTGTCTTTTAAACACTATTACTTTAACTTATGATTATGTTAAAATGCATACACTTTCATCAGTAGATGATGCTGCTGCAGAAATTACAGAAATCATTAATAATGATGTTATTATAAAATCTGAATTTTCGACTCAATCAGTAGCTTTTGTTAATTTTCCTAGTACTTTAGTGCCCAGCTCACTTTACAAAAAAGAAGAGGCAGAAACTATCTTAGCTTTTAATACTGAGGTAATGGGGAAAGTTATAGCAGACACTATACTTTCACAAAAAGCAAATTTAATTTACTCAGTACCCGAAAGCATTTTAACCATTGTAAGTAACTTTTTTCCTAAAGCAAAACAGAAAGCACAAGAAAGTATTCTTATTCAGCAGTACAGCCAATTGAATACTAATACTGAAAAAGCCTATCTTTATTTAAATCAAAAAAAAGTAACTATTACTTTCTTTAAGGAAAATAAACTAATTTTTAATAATTCTTTTGACTATTTCACTAAAGAAGATCTTTTATATTTTGTGCTTTTTAGCTTTGAACAATTAAAACTATCTACCGAAAAGATTAAAGTTATCCTATTTGGTGCTATTGAAAAGGATGATGAATATTTCAATTTATTATACGACTATATTAGAAATTTAAAACTAGGGAAACGACCACATCAGTTTAATTTTCCTACTGAATTCGATTCTTTAGCTGAACATAAATATTTCGGATTATTTACTCAAGTATTATGCGTATAATTTCAGGAACGCATAAAGGAAGACGATTAATAGCACCCAACACATTGCCCGTTCGCCCAACTACCGATAGAGCAAAAGAGGCTTTATTCAACATCTTAGAGAATCGTTATTTTTTTGATGGCAAAAATGTACTTGATTTATTTTCAGGCACTGGAAATATCGCTTTTGAATTTGCATCAAGAGGATGTGAGAAAATTTTTGCAGTTGACAACAATTTCAATTGCATTAATTATATTGAAAAAACTAGTGATGAGCTTGAATTTAACATCAGCACAATTAAATCCAATTGCCTACAATACCTGAAAAATTGCAAACAACAATTCAATTTCATTTTTGCGGACCCACCTTATGATTATAAAGAATACCAAGAATTAAAAAACCTGGTATTTGAAAAAAACTTAGTGAAGAAAGACGGTGTTTTAATTATTGAACATAATAAAGACGCTTTATTTGAAGCGGATAATATAGAGCTTA
Source organism: Flavobacteriales bacterium (assembly GCA_012960805.1). Taxonomy (GTDB): domain Bacteria; phylum Bacteroidota; class Bacteroidia; order Flavobacteriales; family BACL11; genus UWMA-0277. Next base: position 28,804 of record DUAO01000026.1, read on the forward strand.
GAAAATACGGAACCGTTCATTTTAGCATTTTCTCATTTTAATTAATACTTTTGAAGTATGTCAAAAATTGCAATTTTCCCAGGATCATTTTCTCCATTTACTATTGGACATCAATCCATAGTTGACAGAGCCTTACCCCTATTTGATAAAATAGTTATTTCCATAGGAATAAATTCAGAAAAACCCCAATACTTTTCAATTGATAAGCGCATGCAATGGATTAAAGATGTGTACAATAATAATCCTAAAATTGACGTTAAACAATATAAAGGCTTAACAGTAGATTTCTGCAAAAAAGAAAACGCAAATTATATACTAAGAGGACTGCGAGATTCGCACGATTTTAAGTTTGAAAAAAATATAGCACACATGAATAAGGAACTCAACCCTAACATTGAAACCATCTTTATTATTACACCACCCAAAATTTCTCATATCTCCTCATCTATCATTCGTGATATCATAAAAAATGGAGGGGATGTAAGCAAATTCATACCCAAAGAAATTAATCTATAAAAATAAAAGAATATGAAACCAAAAGAAATCTTAACAATTGTGCTAATAGTAGCAGCAGGAATCTATTTTGCAATAAACATCTCAAACAGAAGCGATAAGAAATCTAAAACAGAACCAAGTCAAGTAACAATAACAGGTGAGATCACCAATCCAAGAGGAGAATCAGTAATTTTTAGCAATCAAGACACTTCTTATTCTACTACTACTGCAGATACAAACGGAACTTTTACTATTTCTTTCAATTTAGATTCTGCTACTTATTTAAATTTTGGACATGGAGTAGAAACCACTGCTATGTTCGTAAGGCCTGGCGATAAAATCAATTTAACCATTAACGCTGAACTTTTTGATGAAACCATTAAATATGACGGGAGTTCATCATCTACTTTTTTAGCAAAGAAATACCTTATAACAGAAGAAAATGATTTTTTTGGAGAAGTTTTTTACATGAGTACTACTGAGCAGTACAGCAAAGTTTTGGAAGATTTTAAAACTACTGTAATTAATAAATTTGGAGACATAAGCGATAGTCTATTTTTCAAAAATGAAATTGCAGAAATTGATAAAAGTATTGCCTATTTTATTGAAAGACAAGAAAAGTTAGCTGACTACACAGAAGATGTAAGAACTTATATGTGGGAAACAAGAAACATAGCTAGAGGTTTTGATTTCTATACTGCTCTTGATTCGTTAAATAGTACAGACTTTAATAACATGGCAGAACAATATAGTGCATCCTTTGAATCATCATTAAATAATGTAACTGATGTAGAATTTATAGTAACGGCTAAAGAAAAAATCAAAAAAACAACCGATAGTTGGTTGGAGAGGAAAACTGCAGTTGACAATATGCCAAAAGAAGGTGAGCCAGCAATCGACTTCAACTACCCTGATACAGATGGAAATAAATTCTCTCTTGCTAATTTTAAAGGAACCCTAGTATATGTTGATGTTTGGGCTACTTGGTGCGGACCATGTAAGGCAGAAATCCCTTCTTTACAAAAATTAGAAGCAGATTATCATGGAAAAGATATTACTTTTATGAGTGTTTCGGTAGATACCGATAAAGAGGCATGGGAAAAGATGGTGGCAGAGAAAGAATTAGGAGGTGTACAATTATGGGCTGATGGCTGGAGTGAAATTACTAAAGATTATGCTATTTTTGGTATTCCAAGATTTATGCTTTTTGATGCTGAGGGTAATATAATTTCAACTAATGCGCCAAGACCTTCTTCTGAGGATATTAGAGAATTGTTAGACGTTAATTTGTAATTAGTAACGCTTACTGTAATCATGTGAAAAGGGGCTGAGGACAATTCTCTCATCCCGACTTTTTTTCTACTTTAGCATTGTGAAAAAACTATTAGTCATATTATTCTACTTTCCAATAATCATTTTTGGACAAAATAGTACAATTCGACTTTTCCCAATTTATTCAATGTTTACACCAGTTCTTACGGATGAAGGTGTAGAGCTTTTCTCAGTTGCTGCTATTGGAACCACTTTGGGATATGATCATAAAATATCGGATTCTGAATCTATAGAGTTTAATTTTAAGCCAAGAATACATATTTTTGATGGCGATCAAGATGCATCTGAGTTTAGAAGTAATGTTAATTATAAGAAGTTTATAAAATATAATTTTTATACGTCTTCTGGATTAGGGTTTAATTATATAAAGAGTTTTTCTTCTTGGTCTCCATATGGTGGGGGTGATTATGCAACTATATTAACAATTGGTCCAAATTTATCTTTTGGCAGAAGAACAATGTTTACTAAAAGGTTCTTTTTAGATTTTGGTTTAGGTTTTGCATTTAATTATACGGTTTATAATCGAATTAAAAAAACAAGACCTATTGATTTAGAAGCTAATGATGTGCAATTCACTACATCTACTGAGTCAGGCCCAAAGATTTATTATTTCAATCATGTTTTAACTTTTCAATTTGGCTATATTTTAAAGTAACTCATACTGTTTTTATTTAGAATGTTTACTTTATAGTTCTGATGTAAAAATAGCGGGAACCGTTTCGGGTACCTTTTGGATTGCCATATCTAGTAGAATATAGTACTGCTACCCTTACATATTTAATAAAAACCCACTCAAATGAGTGGGTTTATTTTTGGTGGACCTCTCGGTCCTTATTTCGAACTTTTTTAGAAAATTAATAAGTAAGTTTGTATTATGAAGAATTTTTTGCAAGAGAGTGATTATTCTACTATTATTTTTTTCTCTATACTACCATCATCATACAAATAAAATAGAGGCATATTCTTTTTATTAGTAGTTTCTCTACCCAAAACATCTACAATTTTTAGTAGTTTTCTGTTTTCATTAATTGATAATTCAGTAATAACGGTGGGCTGCATCAACCCAGTTGCAATTAGGTTGTTGTCCAAATACAATCCGTTAAGCGTATCCAATGTAGTGAGGAATCCTCTCATCCTGTCTTTTTGTCCTAGGGAAAACATATTCTGACAACTGTTATAGCTCATGTAATTTTCCAATTGATCGGTCATGTCTTGTGTAAAGGGTGATGGCCCCATCATATCATTGGAACATTGATTTGCGGTATTACATCCGTTAGTTGGCAGGGTTGGAGGAGTGTCGCATACCTGATCTCCAGTGGTGTCACACTCAGCGCCACAAGTTGCTGAATAACTAAGGAAAGTATGATAGAGTCCTAAACAGTGTCCTAATTCATGAGTGGCGACCCTCCCATCTGAAGAGGATGTGCCAATTGTTCCCCACTCATAACTTCTGATGACTACCCCATAAGTTTCCCAAGGGCCTCCATAGGTAAAAGCAGTTCCAGGATATTGTGAATATCCAGAAGTTCCTGCCAAAATATGGCGCACTACCCAAATGTTAAAATACATATGTGGTGGCCAGTTGATTGCATATTTTACATTGTCAAAAGCAGGGTCTGTAGGTTCAGGATGTGGGTAAAGTGCTGTATCTGTTCGGGTTATTCCTGAAGTAGAATCTCCATTAGGATCCAGTTTTGCTAAGCGAAACTCTATCTTACAATCAGCTGCAAAAGGATAAAAAATAGGATTTCCATTTATGGTGTCGGCATTTGTTCTTCTGAAATCTTCATTGATTACTCTCATTCCATCATGTACTTGTAAATCTGATATATCGCCAATCCCATTGGTATGAATAATATGCACCACAGTAGGGATAATCAACAATGAATCTTGGTTTTTGTTGGAGCTATTATTTGTAATATTAGTTCTGATTTTTTGCATCAAATTTTGCTCTTTTTCAGTAGCAGGATTTGCAAGCATTTTATTAACAGTTCCACACCAATTATTTTGAGCCAACAAAATTTGAGGAATTAAGAAAAGAAAAATAAGAATTTTTTTCATGTTGCTAATATATAAAAACCCACTCAAATGAGTGGGTTTATTTTTGGTGAGCCTCTCGGTTCTCGAACTTAAATTTATTAAATAATTATTTGATATATTTGCTATATAGTTTTGATGTATAAAATAGCGAGGGACCTATTCGGGTACCTTTTGAGTTGTCAAACCTAGTAGGATATAGTACTGCTACCCCGACTTTTTCTTTTTTATTATGCTTAGCATAATACTTCTTTTTTTATTGCTTTTATTTGCTTTATGAAAAAAATAATCTTGTTTTTAATTACAACCACAACATTTACAAATGTGAGTTTTGCTTCCTTTCCAGTTGTTGAAAAAGTTAGTGATCAGACTAAAGGAT
>DUAO01000027.1 GCA_012960805.1 Flavobacteriales bacterium
TGCTCCAAAATTTACTTTACATACTTCTGATGGCAAGCAACTAAAAACTTTGGAAGACAATGCTGAATTTGAAACTAAAATGGAAGATTTTAATCTTTCAGAAAAAGAATTTTTCACTATCAAAACTGAAGATGCAGAATTAAATGCTTGGATGATAAAACCACCTAATTTTGATAAAAACAAAGAATATCCTCTTTACATGTTTTTATATGGAGGTCCAGGTTCGCAACAAGTAACCAACTCTTTCGGCTGGACGAATTACTACTGGTACCAAATGCTTGCTCAAAAAGGATATATTGTTGCTTGTGTCGATAATAGAGGAACTGGAGGTAAAGGTGCTGAGTTCAAAAAAATGACTTACAAAGAATTAGGGAAATACGAAACTATTGACCAAATAAATGCTGCAAAATACTTTGGAAGCTTATCTTACATTAATGCAAATAGAATAGGTATTCAAGGCTGGAGTTATGGAGGTTATATGTCATCATTAGCAATCACTAAAGGAGCAGATGTATTCAGTCTAGCTATTGCTGTAGCCCCAGTTACTAATTGGCGTTATTACGATAACATCTACACTGAACGCTATATGCAAACTCCACAAGAAAATGCAAGTGGATATGATGAAAACTCTCCAATTAATCATGTAGAAAAACTAAAAGGACATTATTTATTAATCCATGGAAGTGCAGATGATAATGTACATGTACAAAACACCATGGAAATGATTTCTGCTTTGGTAAATGCAAACAAACAGTTCGATTTATTCATTTATCCTGACAAAAACCATGGGATATATGGTGGTAATACACGCTACCATTTATACAAAAAGATGACAGATTTTATTTTAGATAATCTATAACCAAAAAATTTACTATTTTCGGCAACCTAATTTTATAATACAAATATGACAAATCAAGACGATCAGCTATTCGGACATCCTAAAGGATTGTTCTATTTATTTTTTGCAGAACTTTGGGAGCGTTTCTCTTATTACGGAATGCGTGCACTACTTATGCTTTATATGGTAAATGAATTTTTTACTTACATTACTGATGAAGCATACAGAGAAGAAATGTCATTTGGTATTTTTGCAGCTTACGGTTCATTAGTTTATGCAACTCCAGTCTTAGGAGGGATGATTGCTGATAAGTTTATTGGTTTCAAAAAATCAATTATGCTAGGTGGTATTTTAATGGCATTGGGACACTTCTTTATGGCGTTCTATTTTAAAAGTGATGTTTTGGGCTTTGAAGTTTCAGCGATTAATCACTTTTTCTTTTATGCTGCACTTGCACTTTTAATTGTAGGAAACGGATTTTTCAAACCTAATATTTCTACCATGGTTGGACGCCTATACCCTGAAGGAGATGACAGAAGAGATTCAGGGTTTACTATCTTTTATATGGGAATTAATACAGGTGCCTTTATCGCTCCATTAGTTTGTGGTTGGTTAGGTTATGAATATGGTTGGCATTATGGATTTGGAGCTGCTGGTATTGGAATGATTGCTGGTTTATTAGTCTTTATGAAGGGCATGAATGCTGGTGTATTTGGTGACAATGGACAACAGCCAACAGAATATATAGAAAAGAAAATGTACGGAATGCGTACAGATTACTTTTTCTATTTAGTAGCTGCACTTATGGTGCCTATTGCAGCATTCTTAGTTAAGTATAATGCTATGGAATTATTAGAGGGAATGCACTTGCATTCTTCATTACTTTCTTTATTAGGCGTAGTTATCTTAGGTATTCTGGCTAAAAAAATGATGGTGCTTTCTAAAATGGAAGTATTCCGTTTATTGAGTGTATTGGTATTGACTTTACTCATTACGGTTTTCTGGTCCTTCTTTGAGTTAGCAGGAACAGCAATTACATTATTTGCTGAGCGAAATGTAAATTTAACGCTAATGAATGCTTCTCAAACAAATGCAATAAATCCTGGATATATTATTTTCTTAGCTATCCCATTTTCAATGATGTGGGTATATTTATCAAAAACACAAAGAAACCCCACTACTCCTAATAAATTTGCTTTAGGTATTTTGCAGTTAGGTTTAGGGTTTTTAGTATTTGCTATGAGTGCACAATATATGGATGCTGCTGGTCGTACTCCTTTTATGTTCCTTATGATTGGGTATTTATTACTAACAACTGGGGAATTATTTATCTCTCCTATTGGGCTTAGTAAGGTAACTGAACTTTCACCAAAAAGTATGACAGCCTTTATGATGGGAGTTTATTTCTTATCCTCATCTTATGCGCACTATATTTCAGGTGCAATTGCTAAATTAACCACTACAAATGAAGCCGGGGCGGTTCCTGAACCGGGTTTCATGACTTCAATAATTGAAAAAGTAACAGGTTTTGTAGGGGGTTACTCTGATTCATCAGTGGAAGGTGTGCAATCTTTGGTAAGTTATACTTCAGTATTTACACAAGTTGGTGTTGTTGCAATAGGAATGGCTATTTTAGCGTTTCTACTCTCACCAATACTTAAAAAATGGATGCATGGCGTTCATTAAGAATAACAATTTAAAAATGAAAAAATGAAAAAATTATTAGTAGTATTATTAGTTGCATTATCACTTAATGGTTTTGCACAACAAAAAGAACAAGTATGGCATACTGATGTTAATAAAGCCGTCAATATATCTGTACAAACAGGCAAACCACTTTTCTTTTTCTTCACAGGAAGTGATTGGTGTGGTTGGTGCAAGAGATTAGTTAAAGAGGTTTTTGTTAAGCCTGAGTTTGCAGCATGGGCTACTAAAAATGTAGTTTTAGTTGAGTTAGATTTCCCAAGAAGAACTCCCATCTCACCAGAATTAAAGAAACAAAACAGAGAATTAGGGCAAATGTTTGGCGTAAGAGGCTACCCTAGCATATGGTTTGTCACTCCAGAAATAACAGCTGGAAAAGTAAATTTCAATAAATTAGGATCTCAAGGATATGTTGCTGGTGGCCCTAAAGCATGGATTGCGGGTGCTAATAAAATTATAAAAAATAAATAAGAATTGATGAAAAGAATAGTTATTTTAATTCTTTTTCTTACTCCTTTTTTTACGTTTGCACAAGGGGCTCCCAAATTAGAAATTGATTGGATCCCTTTACAAAAAGCAACAGAATATGCAAAAAAATATAATAAAGAGATCCTAATATTCTTTTATAAAAAAGATTGTGAATATTGTGAGAAAATGAAGAAAGAAGCATTAAGTGATATGCAAGTTATTAATCTAATAAACAATAACTTCCTGCCTGTTAAAATAGACAGCAGAACTAAAGACACAATTTTTTATAATGGGGTAGCGTACGGAAATCAACAACCTGAATCTTCCGGAAGACATGATTGGAGACATGATTTCTACGCTGAAGTTACTTCTTTTACTAGAAATAACACAGAACAATCTACAACACCTACAATAGTTTTATTTAATAATAAATTTGAAAAACTCAAGAATTTACCAGGATTACAATCAAAACAATTATTATTACGAAACTTAAAACCTTATGTCTTAAAATAAAAAAAGAGTTGATAATTAAATCAACTCTTTTCTTTTAAAAAATGGGTGACTGATGGGACTCGAACCCACGACCCCCGGCACCACAAACCAGTGCTCTAACCAGCTGAGCTACAATCACCATTTTAGTGGCTGCAAATATATAATTTTATACTATAATGCTGAATAAACTATATATATTTGTGCGCTCATGAAAACAGATAAAAACAAGATAAAAATACAGGTAGAAGGAATGACTTGCGCTAACTGTGCAGCGGGCATAAAAAAACACCTGGAGAGTAAAGGATTAGTAGGGGTAAATGTCAACTTTTCAACTGGTGAGACCAGCTGTAATTTTAGTAATGAGCACACTGAAAAACAAGTAGAAAATATCATAAAAAAATTAGGGTATTCTGTACTATCAGTAGCTAAAGAAAAAGGGCTATCAAAAGTGGAAAAATATTTCTATTTCACTTTACTATTTACCCCTCTCCTTTTCTCACATATGTTCTTTAGTGCTGCAAGTTTTTTACAAAACCCTGTCTTGCAATTTTTCCTATGCCTACCTGTTTACATTATAGGTGTTCTCTATTTCGGAAAAAGTGCATGGAGTTCTTTAAAGAGTGGTATTCCAAATATGGATGTGCTAATTTTTATAGGAAGTTCATCCGCATTTTTTTACAGCATATATGGATGGCTTTTATTTGCAGGAGCTGAGCAAGCGCATCATTATTTATTTTTTGAAACTACTGCAACTATTATCACTTTAGTTCTTTTAGGTAATGTACTGGAACATAAATCTGTAAAAAAAACAACAACTGCAATTAGCGATTTATCTGCAATACAAAAGGTAATTGCCAAAAAAGAAATTGACGGAAAAATTATAGAGCTAAGTTATGAGGAAATTAGGATAGATGACGTCCTAATTATTAACGCGGGTGATAAGATACCAACTGATGGTGTAATTATTTCAGGCTCATCTTATATTGATGAATCCATGATAACAGGAGAAAGTATGCCTGTAAATAAAAATAAGGGAGATGAAGTAATTGGAGGAACAATTGTTATTGAAGGTAGCCTGAAAATAAAAGCAATCAAAGTGGGGGATGACACCCTACTCTCACAGATTATTGAATTGGTGAAAAATGCACAAAACAATAAGCCTAACATTCAAAAACTTGGCGACCAAGTAAGTGCTGTTTTTGTTCCTGTAGTACTCATCATTTCAATAGCTACTTTTTTTATAGGATATTATCTATTTCATATCGATATGCAAGATGCTTTCTTAAGATCAATTGCAGTGCTTGTAATTTCATGTCCTTGCGCTATGGGATTAGCTACCCCTACTGCTGTTATGGTAGGTATTGGGCGTGCTGCCAAAAATGGAATATTGATAAAGGGTGGTGATACCTTAGAAAAATTAGCAAGTATTAAAAACATAGTTTTTGATAAAACAGGTACTCTTACCAATGGTAAATTTATTGTGTCAGAATTTACAGCTCTAGAAGGAGAAGAAAAAGAGATACAAAATATTATTTACAATATTGAACAGCATAGCTCACACCCTATAGCAAAATCATTATGCACTGCTTTTGAAATAGGCAGCAGCCCACTTGAATTATCAAATATAAAAGAGAAAAAAGGGATTAGTATAAGTGCAGAAATTGGAAGTAATACCTACATTATTGGCTCATCAAAAATATATTCCTCTACTGAACAACATGACTTATTTGTACTGAAAAATGATACCCTTATCGCTACACTTAATATAGGTGATGAATTGAAAATAAATACGACTACTATTATTTCATCATTACATAAAAGCAACTACACTACCACCCTTTTGAGTGGAGATAAAAAAGAAAAATGTGACAATTTAGCTACTGAATTAGGCATTAAGGCTACATATAGCGAACAATTACCTCAAGATAAAATTGCTAAAATTGAAACACTTGTAAAGACAAATGAAACTGCAATGGTTGGTGATGGGATAAATGATGCTCCTGCCCTTGCAAAAGCTACTATTGGAATATCATTAGGAAATGCCACTCAAATTGCCATTCAGTCAGCTGATGTAATACTGTTAAATAATGAGGATTTAAGTCAACTACCCAAAACAATGCAAATTGGAAAGCACACTT
>DUAO01000028.1 GCA_012960805.1 Flavobacteriales bacterium
TAGTAAAAAATTATTTAAATGGTGATAATATATCATTTGAAATTTTATTGACTCGTCATAAAAGTAGAATTTTTGCTTTTATTATGTCAAAAATTAAAAACCGTGATCTTAGTGAAGATATCTTTCAGGATACGTTTATTAAGGTGATTAATTCCTTGCAAAAAGGAAAGTATAATGAGGAAGGCAAATTTTTACCTTGGATGATGCGTATTGCACACAACCTTATGATTGATCATTTTAGAAAAGACGTAAAAATGAGAAAAGTAAGGCCAACTGCCGAATTTGATATTTTTGATGTGCTGGATGATGGGAATAAAAATCAAGAAGAGGTGATGATGCAAACTCAAGTACATGCTGATTTAAAAGTATTGATTGAGCAACTACCAAAAGATCAGAAAGAAGTATTAAAAATGAGGTATTTTGAGAACTTATCATTTAAGCAAATTTCTGACTCAACAGAAACGAGTATTAATACGGCTTTGGGTAGGATGCGTTATGCCTTAATTAACTTAAGAAAATTGGCTGAAAAACAGCATATTGATTTACAAGTAAAATAAACACTAAATTTATATAATATAATGTAGTGTATTGCGTTTAGTGTGTGTAATGAATCTTAAAAACATACTATATGAGCAAAAACTCTACTTTAAAATTGTGGGATTATCTGTTAAAAGAGGAGTACACTTCAATTGACACATCGGTACACAAAATCCTGTCTGAAGCACAGGCAGGACCAAAAAAAGAAACAGTAGACATTATTCTTGCGTATGCAAGTTCAGTGAAAGCAATTAGAACAAAATCGAATGATACAATTCTAATTTCGTTAAACTAAGTGGTTTTGGTTAGTAAAAGAGGTCTTTAGACCTCTTTTATTTTTTACTTTTGTTTTGATGAATAAAAAAGAAAGAACCCAGTACTTTATATCGCATTTTTCTGAAAATATGCCAGATGCAAAAACAGAATTAGATTACACTAATGTTTTTGAACTTACGGTTGCAGTTATCCTTTCCGCACAATGTACTGATAAGCGAGTAAATATAATTACTAAAGATTTATTTAGAGAGTTGCCAACTGCACAGGTGATGGCTGAAGCGTCAGTTGATGCAATTTTTGATTTTATAAAGTCCTGTTCTTACCCAAGAAATAAAGCAAAGCATTTATCAGGAATGGCAAAAATGCTAATGCAAGATTTTAATGCTGAGATTCCAGCAAACCTAGAGGATTTACAAAAATTACCAGGAGTGGGCCGGAAAACAGCTAATGTAGTAGGTTCTGTTTATTTTGATATTCCTGCCATGCCAGTGGATACACATGTGTTTCGTGTTGCAGATAGAATAGGGCTAACCTCTAATGCTAAAAATCCTTTACAGGCAGAATTACAATTGCTTAAATTATTTCCGAAAGAGAAATTGAATATTGCGCATCATTGGCTTATATTGCATGGAAGATACTTGTGTAAAGCAAGAAGGCCAGAGTGTGAAAGGTGTGGAATTACTGCAATTTGCAAGTACTTTTCTAAAAAGTAATTTTGTTAATAAAACGCCTTTGTTTTTTTTGATGTTTACTTAAGAATTTCTCTAATTTGTATAAAATATATAGCTATGAGTAAAAATGAACAAAGCGCTAAATTGAAAGCATTAGAACTTACTTTGGGTAAGTTGGAAAAATCCTACGGAAAAGGTGTAGTAATGAAGTTAGGCGATAGGGTTGTAGAAGATATTGAAGCTATACCAACTGGTTCAATTGGACTTGATTTAGCTTTAGGGATAGGTGGCTACCCAAGAGGGAGAGTAGTTGAAATATATGGCCCAGAATCTTCTGGTAAAACAACTTTAGCTATTCATGCTATTGCTGAAGTGCAAAAGCAAGGAGGTATTGCTGCATTTATTGATGCGGAACATGCATTTGATGCAGCATATGCTAAAAATTTAGGTGTTGATGTAGATAATTTATATATTTCTCAACCTGATAATGGAGAGCAAGCTTTAGAGATTGCTGACCATTTAATCAGTTCAGGAGCTGTGGATTTGGTTGTTATTGATTCCGTTGCAGCTTTGACCCCAAAAGCAGAGATTGAAGGTGAAATGGGAGATTCTAAGATGGGTTTACATGCTCGTTTAATGTCACAAGCACTTAGAAAACTTACGGCAACTATTAGTAAAACTAAATGTACTGTAATTTTCATTAATCAGCTTAGAATGAAGATTGGGGTAATGTTCGGAAATCCAGAAACAACTACTGGAGGTAATGCACTAAAGTTTTATTCTTCAGTGCGTTTAGATATCAGAAGGATTGGTGCTATTAAGAATGGAGAAGATATTGTTGGCAACAGAACTAGGGTAAAAGTTGTGAAAAATAAAGTAGCTCCACCTTTCCGTAAAGTTGAATTTGACATTATGTTTGGTGAAGGGATTTCTCGTTCGGGTGAAGTGCTAGATAAAGCAGTAGATTTGGATGTAGTCAACAAAAGTGGGTCTTGGTTTAACTATGGGGATACAAAATTAGGACAAGGGCGTGATGCTGTAAAGCAAATGATTGCTGATAACCCTGAACTTTCACAAGAAATTGAAACAAAGATTAAAGAAGCTTTAACTCAAGAATAATTTCTAATGATGCGTAATTTTGCATTTATTACTTTCCTTTTTTTATGGGCTTGTGGAGTGGCTGAGGATAAAAAAGAAAAGGAATCTGAGATTGTTATTTTATCTGAAAAGATAAAAAATGACCCAACAAATACAGATTTATTATTGGCACGCGCTAACTATAATAAAGAACAGGATAATTTAGAATCATCACTTTTTGATTTGAATCAATGTGTACAATTAGACTCTCTAAATAATGCTTTTCACTTTTCGGTTGCAGAAATTTATTTTGAGCTTTCAAAAAAAACTAATGCTGATGGGAAGTATCCTTCCCTTGCAATACATCACCTTGACAAGGCCTTAAAATTAAACATTAATGATGAAAAATCTCATGCTTTATTAGGGGAGTTGTTGTTGGCTTATGCAAAATATAAAGAAGCTATTGAGCATTTTAATTCGTCTTTAAAAATTGAATATAATCAAGCAAAAACACATATGTTGATGGGTTATGCATTTAAGCAATTAACACAAGAGGATGATGCGATTAATTGTTTTAGAAATGCTGTGAATGTTGATCCTGAATATAAAGAAGCTTTTGTGCAATTAGGTCAGATGTTTCATGTAAGAGGAGGTACTACCGCCGTAGTGTATTATGATAATGCTTTACGACTTGACTCAACTGATGAGATGATATTGTATAATAAAGCATTGTTTTACCAAAGTATTATGCAATGGAATGCTGCTTTGGAGGCTTATGCTGCTTTACATAAAGTAAATGCATTTCATAGTAGTGGGCATTATAATATTGGTTTTATTCATATGGAACTAGGCCTTTATGATGTGGCGGCTAATAATTTTTCGGATGCCATATATGGTAATTCTGAATTTTATGAAGCCTATTATTCTAGGGGTAATTGTTTTGAAACTTTAGGGAATATAGCTCAAGCTGAGGTAGATTATAAAAGAGCAATTGAAATAAACCCAGATTATACTTTTGCGGTAGATGCTTTAAAAGCATTAGATTTAAGAAATAAAAAATTCAATAAATAATGAGTGTACAAGATCAAATTTCAAACGACATAAAAGAGGCTATGAAAGCCAGAAATGTAGATAAATTAGCGGCATTAAGAGCTGTAAAATCTGCTATTATGTTGGAAGCGACAAAGGAAGGAAATGCAACTGTTTCTGATGAAGTTTCTTTAAGTTTAATTACGAAATTAGTAAAGCAAAGAAAAGATTCTGCAGCAATATTTACGGAACAGAACCGTCCTGACTTAGCAGTAGATGAGATTAATCAATTAGCTTATCTTGAAGAGTATTTACCAACACAGATGGGAGAGGAGGAGGTTAGAAGTGTAGTAAAAGAAGTAATTGCACAAGTTGGAGCATCTTCTCCTGCTGATATGGGAAAATGTATGGGGTCACTTATGGGAAGGTTAAGCGGAAAAGCAGATGGTTCGCTAATCTCTAAAATAGTGAAAGAGGAGCTTTCTTAATTAGTTATTAGTATTGAGATAATAAAAAAGACGAACATATGTTCGTCTTTTCTTTTTTAGCATTACTAAATGTTTATTTTACTTTTTCTACAACTGCTTTAAAAGCGTCTGGGTGGTTCATTGCTAAATCAGCTAGCACTTTTCTGTTTAGCTCAATTCCGTTAGCGTGAACTTTACCCATAAATTGCGAGTAAGACATTCCATATAATCTTGCTCCTGCATTAATTCGTTGAATCCATAATGCTCGGAAAGTTCTTTTCTTATTTTTTCTGTCACGGTATGCGTATTGCATCCCTTTTTCTACAGCATTCTTTGCTACTGTATGTACATTTTTTCTTCTCCCAAAATATCCTTTGGCAGCTTTTAAGATTTTATTTCTTCTAGCTTTTGCAGCTACTGAATTTACTGATCTTGGCATAATTTAATTTTTTTGGTAGATAGTGGCTTTTAATTTTACGCCCTTTTTTGAACTAGATACCTGGTTAATAACCTAATTTACTTTTTTAGATACATAACTGAGCTTTAACACTTTTAGTGTCAGCTTTTGATACATATTCTGTTTTAGTTAAGTTGTGTTTTTGTTTAGTCTCTTTCTTAGTTAAGATATGCGACTTAAACGCTTGTTTCCTTTTTAATTTACCAGAACCTGTAAGTTTAAATCTCTTTTTGGCTCCAGCCTTTGTTTTCATTTTTGGCATTTTTCTTTTTTTTATTTCTTCTTTTTTTGTGCGATTATCATTATCATTTTCTTTCCGTCTAGTTTAGGCATCTCTTCTACAACTCCTACATCCTCCAGTGCTTGTGCTAGTTTCAGCAGTAAAATTTGTCCTTGGTCTTTAAAGATTATGGATCTACCTCTAAAGAAAACAAATGCTTTTACTTTCGCTCCATCTGCTAAAAAACTCCTTGCATGTTTTAATTTAAATTCAAAATCATGCTCTCCTGTATTCGGACCAAATCTTAACTCCTTAATAACAACCTTTTGTGCTTTACTTTTGATTGTTCTTAACTTCTTCTTCTGGTCGTAAATAAACTTTTTATAATCAATTACTTTACAAACTGGTGGCTCAGCATTCGGAGAAATTTCAACTAAATCTAACGCAAGATCTTTTGCAATTTTTAGCGCTTCATCAAGTGGATAAATATTTGGTTCTACTTCATCTCCCACCATTCTTACAAATGCGGCTGTTATTTCTTTATTCGTTTTGTGTAGTTTTTTTTCAATTACCCTACCTCTGAATGGCGCTCTTTTCTTAATTGTTTTACTGTTTTAGTTATTAAAAGTGATTAAATTATCTATTTCTTCTGTTATTATTTTTACTAGTCCATCAACCGAAATGCTTCCTAAATCCTCTCCTCCATGCTTACGAACTGAGATAGTTTCTTCATTTTCCTCTCGTTCTCCAACAACAATGATGAAAGGAACTTTTGAAACTTCTGCATCTCTTATCTTT
>DUAO01000029.1:0-27789 GCA_012960805.1 Flavobacteriales bacterium
ATCGCCCATAATTTAATTATCAGAGATAATTTTGTTTATGTTTCTTATTATCATGATGGCTTGCAAATCTTTGATATTACAGATCCTAATAATCCTATAAAAGCAGGATATTATGATACTTACTTACCAGATAACCACAACGGTTTTGCAGGAAATTGGGGGGTTGATCCTCTGCTCCCTTCAGGTATTATTTTAGCTTCAGATGTGCAGTCGGGCTTATTTGTATTGGAGTTTGACTATAATCCGCAATCTATTTGTGAGGGAGATAGTATACTACTGGATACTTCATATATAAATACGGATGGTATTCATATTTCACATGCATTAGATTCTATGGGATATGCAGATATTATTGTAATGACCCTTTCTACAAATATGAATACTTCTTCAACTCAAAGTATTGCAATTAATGATGGCGACAGTATATTATTAGGAGGATCGTTTCAAACTACAGAAGGGATGTATACTGATACTCTGCTTAATCAATTTGGATGTGATTCGATTGTGGTCACAATGTTAAGTATGATCCCAACATCTATTCATGAATTATCTCAAAAAATTAGAATTTATCCTAATCCTGCTAAACATTTAATTCATATAAACTCTGAAAAAGCAGGAGAGTTAATCTTATTTTCAGTAGCTGGGGAGATAATGATAAAAAAACAAATTGGTACTGAAGATGTTTTAGATGTTTCTAATCTGGCAAAAGGAATTTACTTTTTACAAATTAACAATTATAAATCAAAATTAATAATTGAATAACATGAAAAAAATACTCATACTTACACTTATCATTTTTACAGGATTTCAATCTTTTGCACAGGAAAATTCAAAAAAACCAAAACTAGTAGTGGGTATTGTAGTGGATCAAATGCGTTACGATTATATCTATCGTTTTTGGGATGCTTTTGGAAATGATGGTTTCAAAAAACTGATTGGTGAAGGTCACTTTTTCAGAAATGCACAATTCGGATATGTTCCTACTTATACAGGTCCCGGTCATGCAAGTATTTATACAGGAACTACTCCTGCTGTACACGGTATAATTGCAAACGATTGGTACGATAAAAACTCAGGAGAGTTCATCTATTGTGCGGGAGATGGTGATATGCATACAGTTTGTAATTGTGAAGAAAAAAATGTAGACGTACAATCTGCTGACGGGAAGATGTCTCCTCATCATATGCTAACTACCACATTTGCAGATGAGCTGAAACTATTCAGTGACGAAAGTAAAGTAATAGGAATTTCTTTAAAAGATAGAGGAGCTATATTGCCTGCAGGACATGCGGCTAATGGAGCGTATTGGATGAGTAGTGATGGGAAATGGATTACATCTTCTTTTTATATGGAATCTCTTCCGGATTATATTCAAACAATAAATGATAACAATACTGCCTCCTCTTTTCTGAAAGGAGAGTGGAAAGCGGAAAATGAATTTACGCATAATTTAAGTTTGATGTATGCAACAAGTGGCGGTTCTGCAATAAAAAAGACTCCTTTTGGGAATACTATTTTAAAAGATTTGGCTATTGAAATCTTGCAAAAAGAAAAATTAGGTCAAGGGGAAACCACCGATATACTTGCAATCTCTTTTTCATCAACTGACTATATTGGTCATCAGTACGGGCCACATGCTCCGGAGATAAAAGATACTTATATTAAGTTAGATGACGATTTGGCAAATCTGTTAAAAGAACTTGAAAAAAATATTGGCTTTGAAAATGTAGTGGTTTTCTTAACTGCTGATCATGGTGTAGTTTCAGAACCAAAAGAACTTTTAGAAAGAAATATTCCTGCTGGTTATTTTGATGGCTCTATCATGAAAACTGAGCTACTCACTCATCTAAATGCTATATATGGAGAGGGAGATTGGATTAAAAATTACTCAAACAACCATTTGTTTTTAAATCATAATTTGATTGTAGAAAAGAATATTAATTTGGAAGAAATACAAAGAAAATGCGCACAATTTTTCTTAAAGTATGAGTGGGTAAAAAATACTTACACAGCTACTCAGTTGAACGAAAATGAATATCAAAATTCATTTCATTCCTTAGTTCAAAGAGGTTTTAATCAAAAACGAGCAGGAGATGTAATTGTAAGTTTACAAACAGGATGGCTCTCATCATATTGGTCTGCCGGAGGCACTACACACGGTTCATCTTACAGTTACGACACTCATGTCCCTCTTATCTTTTGGGGAGGAACAATCCCGCAAGGACAAACTGATAGAAAGGTAAATATCCAAGATATTGCTCCAAGCATCAGTACCATTTTGGGCACTTCATACCCTAATGGCTGTACCGGAAATCCGCTTGTTGAAATAACGGAATGAAAATAATCCGATCAGACAATTATGATGTATGTATTGGAGAAAAATCTTTAGTACACTTTAATTTTTCGGACTATTCTACTCTTGCTATTTTGGTGGATGAGAACACAAAAAAACATTGTCTTCCTCTTTTGTTAGTACAACTTCCTGCACTTTCAAACTCCCTAATAATTGAGATACAATCAGGAGAAGAAAATAAGAATCTCTCAAGTTGTAGTTTGATTTGGGAAGAACTTAGCAAACATAATTTTGACCGAAATTCACTGCTAATTAATTTGGGGGGAGGTGTAATTGGTGATATGGGTGGTTTTGCAGCTTCTACCTATAAAAGAGGGATTGACTTTATCCAAATTCCAACTACATTATTATCTATGGCAGATGCTTCTGTTGGCGGAAAATTAGGAATTGATTTTAATGGACTAAAAAACCAAGTTGGATTATTTAAAAATCCAAAATCAGTTCTTATTTATCCTGAATTTTTAGAAACCCTTGGAGAAAATCAGTTAAATTCTGGCCTTGCAGAAATAGTGAAACATGCGCTAATTGCTGATGCTAACTTATGGAATAAGCTAAAAGAAACTTCTTTTTCTGATGTAGATTGGGAAGATGTAATTGCAAGATCTGTTCAACTAAAAAATAAAATTATTTTAGACGATCCTTTTGAGAAAACTACAAGAAAGCAGCTTAATTTTGGACATACTTTTGGGCATGCTATTGAAAGTTATTATCTGGAAAAAGGAACCCCTATCCTTCATGGAGAAGCAGTTTTTTTAGGCGTAATTTTAGAGTCAGAATTATCAAATATTACCAGGCAGGAGAAAAGTGAAATTAAAAATTTCATCCTCTCTAATTTTGCATTACCTCATTGTCCTTCCAAGTCAGAAATTGCAAAATATTTAACAAACGACAAGAAAAACCAAAGCAAAAAAATAAATTTTTCTTTATTGAGTGAGATAGGAAATTGTAGTATCGATAATTTATTTTCTATTGATGAATTATAAGGTTTCTCATCCTACAAAAATTGTGAATTGTGAGATTGATTTACCATCTTCCAAAAGCATTTCTAATCGGTTGCTTATAATACAAGCACTTTGCAAACAGGATTTTGAAATTAAAAACTTATCCAATTCTGACGACACCAATAGTCTGAAAAATGCACTAAGTGATACTAAAAATACAATTGACGTAGGTGCGGCAGGGACTTCTTTTCGTTTTCTCACTTCTTACCTTTCTACACAAAAGGAAAGGGGATTTATCTTAACTGGAACAGATAGAATGAAAAAAAGGCCCATCCAAAATTTAGTAGCTGCTTTACAACTATTAGGCGCTGAAATTGACTATTTAGAAAAAGACAGTTTTCCACCTTTAAAAATAAAAGGAAAAACAATTTTAGGAGGAGAAATAACAATTGACGCCTCTATAAGCTCCCAATTTATCTCTTCCCTTTTATTAATAGCTCCTACTTTAGCAAACGGATTAACCTTAAATATCTCGGGAAATCTCGTGTCAAAATCTTACATTCAAATGACCTTGAAATTAATGGATGAATTTGGCGTAAAGCACTCTTGGAATGACAATAAAATAGTGGTAAATCAGCAGAATTACATTGGAAAAAACTATGCAGTAGAGTCGGATTGGTCAGCAGCTACATTTTGGTTTCAAATAGCTGCCTTAACTGAAAACTGCAACATCCAACTAAACGGTTTATATCAAAAATCTATGCAAGGAGATGCAAAAGTGAGAACTATATTTAAAAATTTTGGAATCGCTTCTGTTTTTGAAAACAATGCTTTAACCTTAACGAAAAATAATAATCAGAACTTCCCAAAAGCAATTGATTTGACAGAAACACCTGACATGTATCAATCCTTAAAATGCACTTTATTTGCTTTAAATAAAACTACTGAAATAACAGGGTTTTCTACCTTAAAAGACAAGGAAACGGATAGAGTAAAGGCGGTAGAAAATGAACTAAAAAAACTAAGCACTAGTAACGTGATTGAAACCTATAAGGATCACAGAATGGCTATGAGTTTTGCTCCTTTAAGCCTTAAATATGGAGAACTTACAATTAAAAATAGTGAAGTGGTTTCAAAATCCTATCCTAATTTCTGGAAGGATTTAAGTAGGGCAGGATTTATAATAAGGTCATAAGTTCACTCAAACAAAATATTTCATGCACCACTTCTTCCTTGTAATCCTCCTTATTTGGGTTAAAATAAATTCCTTGCACTCCTGCTTTTTCAGCACCCAATATATCTACTACTAAATCATCCCCTATCATGATGCTCTGCTCTGCTTTTGCATTTGCTTGTTCAAGTGCAAATTCAAATATTTTAGCATTAGGTTTTTTAACTCCCGCTTTTTCGGAAGTAACAACTACATCAAAATATTGTTTTAAATCAGCAGCTGCTAATTTAATATGTTGTACTTCTTCAAAGCCATTGGTGATAATATGTAAAGTGTATTTATTTTTCAAATAAGATAATACTTCATGAGAGAAAGGAAATAGGTTAGTTTGTAATGGCGACTGTTTTATGTAGGCCAAGCCAAACTGTTCTGCCAAATTCTTATTATCAATCCCATATTCCGCCAAAGCCATCAGGAATCTTTTGCTTCTTAATTCCTCTTTTTTAATCTTATCCTCTCTGTACAAATCCCACAGCCTTGCATTATGAATCTTATACTTTTTAATAAAACTCTCAGGAGTATCTATCCCTTTTCCTATCAAATTGAAATGAGATATAAGTTGCAGTAAAGTAGTGTGAGAATTCTTTTCAAAATCCCAGAGGGTGCGGTCTAAATCAAAAAAAATATGTTTTATCATTATTACTACAAAGCAGTAAGTACAAAAGAAAGCACTAATGACCACCCTACAACAGAAGTGATGAGAATTGGAATGGTTTTTCTTTTTTCAGGGAAAAAATAAAGTGCTAAATAAGTGCCAATAGGGATAGAAAAAAGGATTGGCGTCAGAAAGGCAATACCTATCAACCCATATTTTCGAGCAGTTATTATTCCAAATGCCTTTTTCACACTTCTTTTCTTTATCTTGTTTTTCCTTCTTTTCTGTATTAATTTGTAAATTTTATCACTCAAATAAGAAAACGCGCAAATACTTATCACTCCTCCTGCTACTGAAAAAAGAAAGGTTTGGGTAAAATTAAAATCATACTTTATTGCCGAAAGTGGGATAGCAATCATAAATTTGATGCCACTTAAAAAGATTACAACTAATATTTTAAATGCGATTGACATAATTACTTTTCGTTTCTCTGTACGCAACTTAGACTAAGAGGGTTGCTAATTTCGTGAAAAAAATTATGATAGCCTACTTGCTTTAATAAATTTTATGTGTTCAGCTTTTTTCTCCAAAGGCTAAATCCCCAGCATCACCTAAACCTGGAACAATATAAGATTGTGAAGTCATTTCAGCATCTTGAGCCCCTAACCATAATGTACAATTCCTAAAAGGTGTATTTTCTTTAAGATATTGTACGCCTTCATTACTAGCAATAATAGCTACAATATGAATGTGTTTTGGTTTTCCGTTTGAAAGTAGCGCCTTCATTGCCAATGTCATTGAATTGCCACTTGCCAACATAGGGTCACATAATACAACTGTTTTTCCGTCTAAACTTGGAGAAGACATATATTCAATTTTTATCTCAAAATTTCCTCCTTTTTTATGCTTCCTGAAAGCTGAAATAAAACAATTATCTGAACGATCAAAATAATTGAGCAAACCCTGATGCAATGGAAGTCCTGCTCGTAAAATAGTTGCAAGTACTGGTTTTTCTATCATTAAACTTTCTGTTGAAATACCTAATGGCGTAGTAATATCTTTGTTTTCATATTCCATTTTTTTGCTTATCTCATAAGCAAATATTTCTCCAATTCTTTCTATGTTTCTTCTGAAACGCATAGAGTCTTTCTGAATATTTACATCCCTAATTTCTCGGATAAAATGATTGAATATTGAATTCTGTTTTCCTAAATTAATTATTTCCATTTCTAAGCCTTTATTAATTTAACCATGTCCTCATATACATTGCGCCAGCCTCTCCACACTCCTTCCTCGCTAAAGGTATCGTTATGCCAAATGCTTATTAGCGTTCCGTTTACCTGTTTAACTTCTTCAATAATACCACTTATTTTCCCAACTACCTCATCAGCACTTAATTTCATATTGAAGTTTAAGGTGTCATCAATTATTGCAAAAGGATGAATAGTAATTGGCAATATTTGTTCCGTGTCCAAATTATAAAAGGCAAAAGGACTTGCAATGCCGGCTCTAAACCCTAAAACTGAAGCATAGCCCATGGTAAAATCATTCGTAATTCCAGCTTCAAGCAATCTTTTATAGGTTTTAGGTAAGGATAGCTGTAAAAAATGCTGCCTGCTAAAATTTACTTCTCTTTTCTGAATATCTGCCAAGCGCTTTACTTCAACGGCTAATTTTTTTTTATTAATATTAGATCCAAAAGAAGGATGAATACCAACAAGAGCTAAATCAGCTAATCTTTTTACGAGTACCTGAAAACTACTATTAGTATGCGATAGATTCTTATCGTTAATTCCATAATCTCCCAACAACATAAAATAACGCACATCCAGATTATACTTTTTCTGAAGATTAAACTGTAAAGAATAAGTGTCAAAAGGGTCCTTTCTTTTATTTGTAGTGACTAGAAATGCCATTTTTATGGCCTCAAAATTAAATGTTCCTATCGCTTTCAGTAAAAAAGCAATTGATCGAACAAAGCCTTTTCCTCTATATAAATAAGCATTATCAATATCAATAGTTGAAATGTATTTGAACTTGGGATGTTGAATATTGATGTTTGGAAATTGCTCTTTTAATTTCTCTATAAATTCCTTTATCCAGATATTTACTATTGGTTTTTCTAAAAAACCATGTTTAAAAGCCAAACTTTCCTCAGCTTTATATCTGTTGTATTTATCCTTTAAATGTGGAAGGTACTCCTCATACCTACTTATTAAATAAAAACTAGCTGCAAAAAGGTCAAACGGATATGCATTTTCATTAGTCGCCGCAAAGAAAGCGGATTGATTATTAATTAATTGAACATTGATATCAATTTCATTGATTTCTTTTTCACTAAGCAAACCATTACTTTCAATAAAAACCTCATCAATACAAAGGTTGTTTTTCGAATAATTTAATTTAATATCCTCTGAAACCAAATAAGCTGCTTTATCATCTGTTAAGGAATATTCAATAAAATAAAGCTCATTAAACAATACTTTAAAAATATATTGATGCCTCAGCGTAATATTTGGAATATAGATAAGTAACTTATTTTGCATAAGGCAAATATAAAAAAAGGGTTTATCATTACGATAATCCCTTTTATTATATAACTAAATTATTTATTTAAGCAAGAGCATTTACATGCTTAGCTAATTTTGATTTCAAATTAGCTGCTTTATTCGTATGAATAATATTTCTTTTTGATAATCTATCTAACATAGCCGCTACTTTAGGGAATAAAGCTGATGCTTCTTTTTTATCTGTTAATGCACGCAAATCTCTAACTGCATTTCTTGCCGTTTTGTATTGGTACTTATTCAACAATCTTCTAGTTTCTGATTGTCTTATTCTTTTTATTGCTGATTTATGATCTGCCATAGTTTTAAATTTTATGTAGCCCGACGGAGAATCGAACTCCGGTTACATGGATGAAAACCATGCGTCCTAACCACTAGACGACCGGGCCATAGTGTCCTCAAAATTGAGGGTGCAAATTTATACTTTTTTTAAAATCTCACAAAAGATTAATCATTTTTTGTTTCAGAAGAAAATTTATAACCCATTTGCTTAGCCGTTTTTAATTTTTGATTACTATTCATATCTAGTATCTCATGAACTGAAACCACTTTTACTTTATTAAAATTTGGAGCCTGTAAATCAAAATGTAATGCATAAATCATAGCTTCATTAATGATTTTTTCAATCTCATCTGTATTTATTTGTTGATTTACAAAATCATTAAACAAGAACCCTAACTGTTTATCTCCTTCAACAAAAAAATGTTTTTCTTTATTTATAAAAACACGAGCGATTAAATATCCCGCATCATTTAAACGATTATATTTTAAAGAATCGGAAAGAAAATTATAGATATTTATCACTCCACAAAAGGGCCTTAAACTATCTTCTTTAACGTATTTTGTTTTTTGAATTGAATGTGAATTTGGAATCTCAAATATATTAGAGTGCATATGAAACAACAAAGTGTCTCCAGAAAATTTTAATTTTGCCTCAAAATCTCCATCTGAAGAATAGACAACTTGCACCTGTTTATTAACTATTTCAGCATTAATAATTTTCGCTTTATCTCTTAAATTTTTCTGAAAATCAGCAAAGATTTCCTTTGTTTTTCTGTACACTTCTTGCTTTGTAGAAGCTTTACTTTTTAACAACTCAATAATTTGATCTTCTTTTCTCATATCGCTAATATGCTTTAGCAAACAACACTCTTTTACTAGAAGGATTGCCTGAAAATAAACAAACTCCATCTTCCTCTTTTGCATCCAAAGGGATGCACCTGATTGTTGCTTTAGTTTCTTGTTTTATTAATTCTTCTGCTTCAGAAGTTCCATCCCAATGCGCATAAACAAAGCCGCCCTGTTCAATCAGCTTTTTAAATTCATCTTTAGAATCCGTTTTATAAGTTTTTTCCTCACGAAAAGTAAGCGCTTTTTCATAAAGATTCTCTTGAATTTGCTCCAATAACTGTTCTACTTTAGTTTCAATATCAGTAATTTGATACGTTTCTTTCTCTAAAGTATCTCTACGAGCAACCTCAATGGTCCCGTTTTCTAAATCACGAGCTCCTAAAGCTAAACGCAATGGCACCCCTTTCAATTCATATTCTGCAAATTTCCATCCTGGCTTATGTGTATCTCTATTATCAAACTTAACAGTAATTCCTTTAGCTTCTAAAGATTTTTTCACTTTATTAGCAACTGCTGAAACTTGTGCTAATTGTTCGTCACCTTTATAAATTGGCACAATAACCACTTGAAAAGGAGCTAATTTTGGAGGTAACACCAAGCCATGATCATCAGAATGTGTCATGATTAATGCGCCCATTAAGCGAGTAGAAACACCCCATGAAGACGCCCATACATATTCTTGTTTTCCTTCTTTAGTAGCAAACTTTACATCAAATGCTTTAGCAAAATTCTGACCTAAAAAGTGAGAAGTTCCTGCCTGCAAAGCCTTTCCGTCTTGCATAAGGGCTTCAATGCAATAAGTTTCTTCAGCTCCAGCAAAACGCTCATTGACTGACTTTACTCCTTGCACAACTGGCATTGCCATAAATCGTTCTGCAAAATCAGCATAAATACCAATCATTTGTTCAGTTTCCTCTATTGCTTCTTTTTTTGTTGCATGAGCCGTATGGCCTTCTTGCCATAAAAACTCTGTTGTTCTTAAGAACAAACGAGTACGCATTTCCCACCGAACTACATTTGCCCATTGGTTTACCAAAATTGGTAAATCTCTATAAGACTGTATCCATTTACGATACGTATCCCAAATGATAGTTTCTGAAGTAGGGCGCACAATTAATTCTTCTTCTAATTTTGCAGTAGGATCCACCACTACCCCACTTCCATCTTCCGCATTTTTCAATCGATAATGCGTAACTATTGCACATTCTTTCGCAAATCCCTCAACATGAGAAGCCTCTTTACTAAAATAAGATTTTGGGATAAAAAGAGGATAAGCATTTACATGTCCTGTTGCTTTAAACATTCTATCCAATTCAGCTTGCATCTTTTCCCAAATTGCATAACCATAAGGTTTAATAACCATACAGCCTTTTACTCCTGAATTCTCAGCTAGATCTGCTTCTTGAACAATTTCATTATACCATTGAGAATAATTCTGCTCTCTTGATGTTAGTTTTTTTGCCATTTAATCTTAAAATGTGTAATTTTGTTGTGTTATTTTCGTTTACCTAATAAAGACAGCGCAAAACTAACAAATTAAACTAGCATAAGTTTATGAGTGCCAAACAAAAAAATACTACTATGAGAACTTTACTTTTCCCCTGCATTGTTTTGCTTTTTTTATCATCCTGTATCACTACAACACACGTACATTATAGCGACCCTAATTATTTAGGAAGCACAGAATTTAGTAGCTATGATAATATTGTAAGTGTGCCTTCTGAAGAATTAGAGACAACAGAAGATACGACTACTTCAGCTGACAACTATTATTATGATGACAATTATCAGGCTAATGATTATTATGACTACAGTTATTCTTCAAGAATAAGAAGGTTCCGTAGACCAATGTACTACTCTAATTATTATGGGGGACTTTACACGGATTACTATTGGTATAATAACGATCCATTTTACTGTGGCACTAGTATTTACTATGGATACAACTGGTATTCTCCTTATTATTCCTACTATTCTTATTCCCCTTATTATTACAGCTACTACAATCCTTATCATTACTCAAGTTATTCCTCATACGGATACAATCATCACTCTGCTTATACTTACAACAATAGTCATGACAATAATAGTCATACGACAACTGGACATAGAGGTTCGTTGTCCTCACATTCAAATAGAAGAGGGGTAAAAACGAATGCAAATACTGTAATTGCAAACGCAAATTCTAATACATCAACTTTACATATCAGAAATAATAACACAAGTATAAGCAATAACACAAGTCAATCAATAATAAAAACAAACAACTCAAATAGAACTAATATAAAAACAAATACAAACAGAAATAATACCACCTATAAAACAAATACAAAAAGAGGAAATACTTCATATACTGCTCCAAAGTCAAATTCCAATAAGAAAAGTTATTCTGCTCCAAAATCAAACAAGAGCAATAGAAGTTATAACTCTGGAAGCAATAAATCGAACAGCGGAAGCAGATCATCAGGTAATTCAAATAAAAGAAGTGTAAAACCAAGAAAATAAAAGATGAAAAAAGGGTTATTAGCAATTATAATTATTGCACTAAATAGTATTACTTTATTGGCTCAAAATGAAATTGATGCTTTACGCTATTCTCAAGACGCTCCTTTAGGAAGTGCAAGATTTACTGCAATGAGTGGCGCATTCGGATCTTTAGGAGGAGAATTTTCAGCATTAAGTCTAAATCCAGCAGGAATTGGCATGTATCAATTTAGTGAATTTACATTTACTCCTTCCTTTCACTTAAACAGTACTGCCTCTTATTATGGATCAAAAGAAACAGATTACAATTCAGGACTTAAAATTGCAAATATCGGACTTGTGTTTTCAAGCCCAAAGGGAGATTCAGAATGGAAGAGAATAAATTTTTCAATTGGGTGGAACCAGTTAGCCAACTACAATAATAATATCCGTATTTCAGGAAGAAACAATACTTCATCCTTAGCGGATAATATATTAGATGTAGCGCAAGGACATAATATTGATGACTTAAATGCATTTCATTCCGCTCCTGCTTTTTGGACAGATTTAATAGATTTATCCAACAATAGTGTAGATACAACAACTGATTGGTATGCGCACGATAACGGAAATTATATTTCTCATATTAGTGGAAATTCTCCCAAACTACAAAGCAAAAATAGCTATACTAGTGGTGGAAAAAATGAATTTGTTTTTGCTATTGGAGGTTCGTTTAACGAACAATTATATTTAGGAGCAACCATAGGAATTCCAACTATTGATTACTATGAAAAATCAACTTATAATGAAAGTGAATTTGAAGACACTATCAACGGTTTACATGGTTTTGATTTTCAAGAAGAACTTAGTGTTTACGGTAGTGGATTAAACTTAAAACTAGGTGCAATACTAAGAATATCTGAAGGTTTAAAATTAGGAGCAGCATTACATACTCCTACAGCCTATAGCATTGAAGAAACTTACAATACCACTTTAACCACTCATTTTGCTGAGGAAAGTTTTACAGAAGACTCTCCTTACAACTCTTTTGAATATGATTTAATTACACCTTGGAAGGCAATATTAAGTGCATCTGCAGTAGTAAATAAAAACATATTATTAAGTGCTGATTATGAGATGATTGATTACACCTTTTCATATCTGCATTCCAATAATTATGCCTTTAAAAATGAAAATGAAAGTATTGAAGAATTATATGCCAAAACCTCAAATATTCGCTTGGGTGCTGAAATGAATGTAAATCCTTTTGTCATCAGAACAGGGTATTCCAGATACGGAAGTGCTTTTGCTAACAAAGATTATAGTTCAGAAAATTATAGTTTTGGATTAGGGATAAACAATGGGGGGTACTATTTTGATGCGGCTTATGTTTTATCACAAGGAAATAGTGAACACTTACTATATAATGAAGATTATATTAGCCCAATTGCTTTAGTTAACACAAATCATACTCTTGTTTTAACCTTAGGATTTAGGTACTAATCCGAGATACGCGCTAAGCCCGATTTTGCTTTTTGATGGATTCCTCTTTCATAATCAAAGTCAGAAAGAGATAAACATTCTTCAAAATAGATTCTTGCATAAGCATACTCCTTCTTTTGCTCGTAAATAAAGGCAATTTGCAAAGCTGACATAGGTGCAAAATAGTTGGAAGACGCTTTTCCTAAATCAAATGCTTTTTGATAATGAGCAATAATCTCATTAGTATCATAATCAAGTTTTGATTGTATTCTTGCTAAGCGATACCAATATTCATCATAAAAGCCAGAATATTCCTTAAGTGTATTAACGCTTTGTATCTCTTTCAAAGCAGCTTGATAATAGCCCCCATCATAAAGCAAGCGAGTGCTTAATAACCTTGAATGAGTAGTGTACTGTTTTTTTGCATCTTTTAACGCCACTTTATCCTCATCAATTGCTGCACTTCCTACAGATTTTACTTTTTCAAAATAACTCAGTTTCTTTTCAGTCTCCCCTTGTAAAAAAGCAATCAAAGCCAACTTATGGTAAGCTGATTTGATGTAATTATTACCTTTAAAATTGCTAAGAAAACGATTAAAATACTGTTCTGATTTTTTAAAATCAAGTTTATAGAGAAGAGACATTCCTTGTAAATAATCCAAATAATAAAATGGGAATTTCCCTTGATCCGCAGGTCTGTTTTCCAAAATATTAAGCGTTAAATCATTTTGTCCTAAAACATGAGTTAAGCGAGCAGCCGCAAAATTCAATAGATAACTATCTGAATAGCCATCTCCAATGTCAGCCAGCAATTGTTTGTAAGCCACCTCATCATTTGTCATGTTCAGTTGCAAGAAAGTCGTTAAAAACACGATCTCATTTCTATACAATTCCATTTGTTCATCCTGCAACAAAGCCTTCAATTCTCCTAGGCCAGAAGCAACACTTCCTTCCATGCCTGCCAAACTAAGTGCCCATTGATATTGATTAGGGATAGCACCCACCAAAGTATGCAAAAGTCCCAGCCCCTTTTTGTTTAATTTAAAGTTTGGAAAATTTTCTTGATTTTCTTCTAATAAGGAATATGCTTTTTGAATTTCATAAGCAGCCGTTAAATATTCTTCAAATTTTAGACGAGCAAATGCCCATTGTAAATGAACCTCTGCTTGAGCGTATAAGTAATAAGGTGAACTTTCATCTCCAGTTTGCAAAAAATTAATACGATCTGATTTTTTATCTTTAGCAGCAGTAAAAAAAACTTCATCTTCCCCAATAATAATTGTCAGAAAATCAATATAATTTTCCTGTAAAATAATAATTTTATTAGTCGGATTATCTTTTTGTTCAGTCCAAAGTAACTCATTAGCTTTATCAAATTCTAAATTAATAATATGGCTATAGGTTTTTTGCATGTTCTCATTCATCTGAAAATTCGCAAAAACAAAGCTGCTAATAAAAAGAAATAATAAGGTTATAACTCGCATTGCATAAAAAAAGGGATTCCAAAAATATGAAATCCCTTTAAATTAAGTTCATTTATTATTAAGCTTCTTGCTCTTCAAATATATTTGAATCTACCATAATCCTGCCACAATGCTCACAAACAATCACTTTTTTGTGCATTTGAATATCCAATTGTCTTTGTGGTGGAATTTGGCTAAAACAACCCCCACAAGCATCACGCTCAACAGAAACAACAGCTAATCCGTTAGCTACTTTTCCTCTGATTCTTTTATACGCATTTAATAATCTTTCATCAATTACTTTTTCAGCTTTTTCAGAATCCTTCATTAAAGCAACTTCTTCTTTTTCAGTTTCTTTGATGATTTTCTTCAATTCACCTTGCTTTATTTTTAATTCTTCTTCTTTTTCAGTGATTTGTGCGGCACAGGCATAAATAATTTCAGTTTTATGCAAAACATTCGCATTATGCTGAATTTTATTCTTTTCAGCCATCTTAATTTCTATGTTTTGAAACTCTACCTCCTTAGTTAAAGAAGTGAACTCACGGTTATTCTTAATGTTTTTTAATTGTTTTTCGTATTTTTTAATTGCATCAGTTGCTAAATCAATAGAATTTTTATTAGCTACAATGTTATCATTAAGAGCAGTTAATTCTTCATTAAATTTCTCTAATCGAATATTTAATCCTGCAATTAAATCTTCTAAATCTTGAACCTCTAAAGGCAATTCACCTCTGACAATTCTAATTTTATCTACCTCAGTATCTATTACTTGAAGTTGGTGTAAAGCTTTCAATTTATTTTCAACAGAAGCTATAGTTTGTGTAATTGTTTTTGCCATTATATATACTTTATCGGATTTGTATTCACTTTTGATAATCGGACGGCAAATTTAGTAAAATTTTTGGTAAGCAAATCATAAATTAAATCCTTTGTAAACTGTTCACTTTCATAGTGTCCAATATCGGCAATTACTATGTCATTTTCAGCATCAAAAAACTCATGATATTTAAAGTCAGCCGTAATAAAAATATCCGCTCCAACTGCCTTAGCATTATTAATCAGGAAACTACCGCTTCCTCCACAAACAGCTACACGTTTTACTTCCTTTTTTACTAGAGATGAATAACGCACAAAGTCCGCCTGCATATTAGTTTTTATGTGCTGCAAAAAAGCTTCTATTTTTATAGTTTTCTTCAACTCTCCAACTATGCCAGAACCGACCAATTGATGCTTATTTTCCAACACATAAATCTGGTGCGCAACTTGCTCATAAGGATGAGCCATTTTCATGGCATTTAAAATCGCTTTTTCTTTATGTTTTGGATAAATCACCTCTATTCGATCCTCATTTTCATTATGTTGTTCGCCTATTTCCCCTACAAAAGGTTTGCAATTTTCGTTAGCATTAAATGTACCCATCCCTACTGAAGTAAAACTACACTGATCATAATTACCAATAGCACCAGCGCCAGTGTCAAATAATGCTGTTTTTAATTCCTCCGCATTCTTAGTCGGACAATACACCACTAATTGCCTTAGTAAATCAGATTTTGGTGCTAAAACCCTGCAGTTTTCTAATCCTAATTTTTCAGCAATCTTTGCGCTGACGCCATTATGTACATTATCCAGATTAGTATGCATAGCATAAATGGCAATGTCATTTTTTATGGCTTTTATTACAGTTCGCTGAATGTAATTACTTCCATTTAGTTTTTTTAGTCCAGTAAATATTATTGGATGATGTGCAATTACTAAATTACAATTTCTGGCCATTGCTTCATCAATAACATCCTCAGTACAATCCAAAGTGATAAGCGCGCCCTTTACTTTTGCATTTGCATCTCCAACAATTAACCCAGAATTATCATAACTTTCCTGATAATATAAAGGAGCATAACCCTCCAAAAAATCGGTGATTTCTTTTATCTTCATTTTTTATTTTATCATTTAATTTGTCAGACGGAACAAGAACTTACCTTGTTTCATTTTTCAAAAATACAAAAGTCTTTCAGAATAAAAGTCTATTCTCTAATCTCTAGTATCTGAAATCTAAATCTTATCTTTGCCTTATGCGATATTTACTCTTTCCATTTTCCTTAATTTATGCGAGTATTACTAGTATCAGAAATTTAGGATTCGATTATGGAATTTTCAAATCTCAAAACCATAACATCCCTATTATTTGTATTGGAAACCTTTCGGTTGGCGGTAGTGGAAAAACACCACACGCACAGTATGTAGTCAACCTGCTAAAAAACAACTATAAAGTTGCTATACTCAGTAGAGGTTATGGGCGTAATAGTTCTAGTTTACAATATGTTGAAGTAAATAGCACTCCTAGTCAGGTGGGTGACGAACCTCTTTTAATAAAACAAAACCACCCTGATTGCCTAGTTGTTGTTGAAAAGAACCGAAACAAAGGCGTAAAACAAATCCTAAAAGATTTCCCCGAAACAGAAATCATTCTACTAGATGATGGCTTTCAACACAGATGGATAAAAGCAGGATTTAATATCCTTATCACTTCCTACTTTTCACCTTATTATCAGGATTACGTAATCCCAGTTGGTAATTTAAGAGAAAGTAAAAAGGGCGCTGAAAGAGCACAGATAATCATTATTAGCAAAACTCCCGAACAAAGCAAGCCTGCTGAAAAAAAAGGAATGCTCGCAAAACTCAATTTGTTTGACAATCAAACTGCTTATTTTTCACACATTGAATACAGTAAATGGAAATGCATTAATACAAATAATGAATTACAGGATGATAAAACATATAGCATCACCTTGGTAACTGGTATTGCTAATGCTCAACCTTTAGTTAGTCATCTTCAAAAAGTAGGGCATAGTGTTCATCACCTTGAATATGCTGACCACCATAAATACACTACTAAAGATATTGATAATATCTTAGCAAAATACAATGCTGATAAAAGCACAAAAAAACTTATCTTAACCACCGAAAAAGACGCTGCTAAATTACGAGAATTTAAAAAGCAATTTGGGACTGAAAATGTGTATTTTTCTCCTATTGAAGTGGTCTTAGGGCAAAGTGAAAAATTTGAAAAACAGATATTAGATTATGTTGCAAAAAATTAAGAAATCAGCAGAATTCTTGCAAAAACAAACTACCTATAGCCCAGAAGTCGGGATTATATTAGGCACGGGACTTGGTGGCTTGGCTAATGAAATTGAGATTGAACATTCCATTTTCTATGAAGATATTCCTAATTTTCCGCTATCAACTGTTGAAGGTCATAGTGGAAGATTAATTTTTGGGAGACTTGGTGGCAAAAAAGTTATGGCCATGCAAGGTCGCTTTCATTTTTACGAAGGATATACTATGGAAAAGGTTACTTTTCCTGTGCGTGTAATGAAATTATTAGGCATTAAAAACTTAATTGTTTCCAATGCAAGTGGCGGAGTAAATCCTGATTATGAAGTAGGAGATTTAATGATACTTAGCGACCACATTAACCTAATTCCAAATCCTTTAATAGGAAAAAATATTGCTGAGCTAGGCGCAAGGTTTCCTGATATGAGTGACGCCTATTGCCCTACTCTTATTGCCAAGGCAGAAACTATAGCAAAAGCCAATAATATACCCGTGAAAAAGGGTGTGTATATTGCCTTAACTGGCCCTACTTTGGAAACGCCTTCTGAATACAAACACATGCGCATTATTGGAGGGGATACAGTAGGAATGTCAACTGCCCCTGAAGTAATTGTGGCGCGCCATATGGATATTCCTTGTTTTGCCATGTCAGTAATTACTGATTTAGGCGTTCCTGGTAAAATTAAAAAAGTAACACATGCCGAAATTCAACAAGTATCAGAAGTAGCCGAACCCAAACTAACCTTAATTATTAAAGAACTTATAGCTAATATATAATGAAAAAAATCATCTTATCTTTAAGCATAATACTACTTACTTTTAGTAGTAATGCGCAGCAAACAGCAACACTTTTATACCATTGGGAGGACACAACATTAGTTGGTTCAAATGCTTATAATAATGCTTATAATGAATGCTGGGGGTTGGTGGTGAATGATAGGGAAATTGCCATAATTGGCTCTACTGAAGGAACTCACTTTTTTGATGTTACTGACCCAGCAAATAGTTCAGAAGTTGCCTTTGTTGCTGGAGCATATACTGGAGGAGGAGTAATTCATAGAGATTATCATGATTTCCAAGGGTATTTGTATGTTGTTTGTGATGAAGGAAGCACAAGTACACTGCAGATTATTGATATCTCTAATTTACCAAATTCGGTAAATACAGTTTACGATTCTAATCAACTATTTACACAATCTCATAATATCTTTATTGATACAGCAACCGCAAAATTATATGCTTGCGCTTCCAATTCAGCAATGGATATATATAGTCTAATTGATCCAATAGATCCGACTTTAATTTATTCATACAATGCCGTAGGGCATGTTCATGATGCTTATGTTCGTAACGACACAGCATATCTTAATTGCGGGAATGATGGATTTAGGATTATAGATTTTCATTATCTTGATTTATTACCAGGAACAGCTTGGGTTGAATTAGCATCATTAACATCTTATCCAGATGCTGGCTATAACCATTCAGGTTGGCTAAATGATGATGGAACACTATATATTATGCAAGATGAAAACCATGGTTATGATGTGAAAATACTAGATGTGGCTGACCTAAGTAATATTTCAGTTTTAGCTACTTTTAATTCGGGAGTTGATCCACAATCAATGGCACATAATGGAATTATAAAAGGAGATTTAGCCTATATCCCTTATTACCATGATGGCTTAAGGGTATTTGATATTTCTGATCCAATCAATCCTGTTCAAATTTGGGAATATGATACTTATGCTCCTAATAGCCATGCTTCCTATAAAGGGGCTTGGGGAGTATATCCTAACCTTCCATCTGGAAATATTATTGTGTCTGATATGCAAACTGGCTTATATATTTTCCAGTGTGGAACACCTACATCAATCATAGACAACAAGCTAAGAACAAAGGTATTCCCTAACCCTGCAACAAATCAATTTACACTTTCAAATACTCATGCTAAAACCCTAACTTTATACAACACATTAGGAGTGAAAGTAAAAGAGCAAAAACTAAATGCAAATCAAAATATAATTTACAAAGGAAATTTAGCTAATGGTTTATATTTTTACCACCTAAATAGCGGTAACACATTAATTGAATCAGGAAAAGTAATCTTTGAATAAACATGAGTGTAAGAGAAAAATATGAAGTTGTAATTGGGCTTGAAGTGCATGCTCAGCTACTTACCAAAACTAAGGCATATTCTTCTGAAGAAAACATATATGGAGCAACTCCTAACACTAAAACTTCTGTTATTTCATTAGGACATCCAGGAACATTGCCTAGGAGTAATGAAAAAGTGATTGAGTATGCTGTAAAATTAGGCCTAGCAGTAGGTAGTAACATCCGTGAAAGAAATGAATATGCTCGTAAAAATTACTTTTATGCCGATTTGCCAAAAGGCTATCAAATCACACAAGATACTACCCCAATTTGCAATGGAGGAACTATTCAAATTAAAGACAATAAAGGAAAGGCCAAACAAATTGCTATAACCCGCATCCATATGGAAGAAGATGCCGGAAAAAGCATACATGATTTAGATCCCTTCAACACCTTAATAGATTTAAACAGAGCAGGCGTACCTTTAGTTGAAGTCGTGTCTGAACCAGATATTCGTTCTTCAGATGAAGCATATCAATACATAAATGAAGTACGGAAATTAGTGCGTTATTTGGATATTTGTGATGGCAATATGGAAGAAGGCTCATTAAGATGTGATGCTAATGTATCAGTAATGCTAAAAGGCACTACAGAATTTGGGACCAAAGTGGAGGTAAAAAACATGAATTCAAGCAGAAATGTAAAACGCGCTATTGAATTTGAAACAGAACGGCAAATAGAAGTATTGGAAAAAGGAGGAATTGTAAATCATGAAACAAGAAGTTTTAATGCCGCAAATAACACTACTATTTCCATGCGACATAAAGAGGAGGCAAACGATTATCGTTATTTTTCTGAACCAGACTTACAGCCCGTTATTGTTACCAAAAATTACATTAATGAGGTTAGGAAAACATTACCTCCTTTACCAAATGAATTATTTGAAAGATTCACAACTGAATTTGGTTTATCGGAATATGATACCAATATCCTAATTGATGAAAAAGGAATTGCCTTGTACTTTAATGAGCTGTGCGAATACACTAAAAACTATAAATCAGCAGCTAATTTTATAAATGGAAGTGTGAAATCATACCTTAATGAAAATGCAGTTACTATTGCAGATTTTTCAATAAGCCCAGAACAATTAGCTAGCTTAATTACTATTGTTGATAATGGAAAAGTAAGTAATACTATTGCTGGCTCAAAAGTATTTCCTGCTATGCTAAATAGCAATGATACAGCTGATAAAATAGCTACTGAAAATAATTGGATACAAGAAAGTGATAGTGATTCATTAAGCGACTACATCAAACAAGCAATTGCTAAATATCCTGAGAAGGTTGCCGAATACAAATTAGGTAAAAAAGGATTGATTGGTTTATTTATGGGTGAAGTGATGAAACTATCAAAAGGAAAAGCTGACCCAAAACTGGCCAACCAATTATTAAGAACTGAACTAGAAAAATAATTTTGACTAAAGAAAAAATATATTTTGCGTCAGACTTTCATTTAGGAAGTCCTACTCTTAAAGATAGTCACAAAAGAGAAAAGCTTATTGTAAGTTGGCTTAATGACATTGAGAAAAATGCAAAAGCTGTATATTTAGTTGGTGATGTTTTTGATTTCTGGTTTGAATACAAAAAAGTAATTCCTAAAGGATTTGTCAGGTTTTTGGGGAAATTAGCAGAGCTAACAGATAATGGAATTGATGTTCATTTCTTTGTTGGGAATCATGATTTATGGATGCAGGATTATTTGGAAAAAGAAGTTGGCATCAAAGTACATCATGAAAATATCACAATCAGAGAAAGGGGGAAAGAAATCTTTATTGGTCATGGAGATGGCTTAGGAAAAGGCGATTATTTCTACAAATTTCTAAGAAAAATTTTCACATCTAAAATTTGCCAATGGATATTTGCTCGTTTGCATCCTAACTTTGCATTTTCATTAGCACATGCTTGGAGTAAAGGCAGTCGTAAAAGTGGAGAGAATGCTAGTTTTATTAGTAAGGAAAAAGAGATTCTTTATGGCTATTGTAAAGAACAACAATCCATCAATCCTGTTGACTATTATATTTTTGGACACAGACACTTTCCTCTTAAACTAAAGGTTGATGAAAAGGCAACATACATTAATACTGGTGATTGGTTGCAGCATTATACTTATGCTGTTTTGGACAATGGAAATCTTGAATTAAAAACCTATACCACATAAAAAAAGCCATCATTTCTGATGGCTTTTCTTTTTAAAAAATACGTTTTAATATTATTTGCTAAGTATTAATTTATCTGTTGTAACAACATTACCTTTTGCAACAACTTTAACAAAATAGATTCCTGTTTCCAAAGCTGACAAATCAATGTTATCTAATACATAGTAATTACTTACAATTTCACCTTCAAACAGATTTCTTACTTCAGCCCCTAATATATTTACTAGCCTTACTTCCACGTTCATATCAGCCAATTCCTCAAGTGTAATAACTGCTTGTCCATTTGTTGGATTAGGATATATCGATAGTTTTGAAGCGTTTACAGTAGGTGCAGATAATGCTGAAGCTTCTCCAATTCGAATATTGTCAATGTAGAAATTATTTGCACTTCCAGCAGTAACATATTCAAATTTAAATTTGATATTATCATTTTTCAACTGAGCTTTAGTCATAATAGTATCACTCCATTCAGTTGCATCTGGTTTAAAATTAGTTGTATAAAGACCTGCATTTGCCGCCTCTACAGGAGCTAATGAGCCTAGAGCTCTCCACACTTCACCACAATCATCAGAATAATATACCTTTAATTCATTTACTGGAAAAGTATTAGCAGCCGCTCCTGACCAACTAAATTTAATTGCAGGATTTGACAAAGCACTTAAATCATAAGCCTTAGAAATTAACTCATCACTTCCAAGAGTTAAATTGTCTTTATCAATCATAATACTAGCATTACCACTAATCGCTATGCCATTTACCCATTCCCATGATGAATTTTGTGTAGAATTAAAACTCCAATCACCATCAGCAGCATTTGTAGTTATATGCCAATCATCTGATAAATCAGCCTCATTTTCAAAGCTATAAGTATAACTTCCAGTAGTATTAGAAGATGATGTAGGATTTACTGATATGAAATTCTCCTTCACTGTTGTTGATGTACACGTATTGTCATAATATGCAATATAAGTTGTTTGCGCTAACTCACCTCTATAGAATAAGGTGTCAGGATAATACACTCCATTCTCCCAATAAGAATTAACACTATACCCATCTAGATCCAAATGAAGAGCAATATTTATTGCTCCCATTGTTGTTAATTCTGATTCTGTGCCCTGTACAATTATAGTTTTTACAATTGAATCATATGAACTTACATTTGATAAATCCAAGTCTGACAAACTAGCAGCTCTAGCTTCAGTTGTTTCGTTATATACAACAGTAAACGATATATCAAACAAGCCTTCAGTTGCATAAGTATGCGTTAAAAAATTAGCATTATCATTTGCACTTAAAGTATTATCACCAAAATCCCAAGACATTTCAGTTACATTACCATTACCAAATTGGGATTTATTTCCTTTTATTATAATATCCTCACCCTTACACATTGATGAAATACCAGTTGTAATAGTAAAGTCTGCTTTTTGAGAACAAGTAGGTGTTAAATACCCATCAGAAACTCCAGTAGCTAAAATATTATCTGCTGACCACATATATTCTCTATATCCAATACCTGTCTCATTTGTCTCAGTATCATAAATGCCCTCCAAAGTTTCATTCATTACTGCATTTTGTCCTTTAGTAAACATAGTTACATCTGCATCTTGAGAATAATCCATATAGTTCACAAACATTTCTCCAGCAGGATTTAATGAATCAGCAACACAGCCAGATCCAATACCAATATTACCAACATGATAAGGAAAGTCTGAAAGATCTATTCCAAAATTTGGTCCGTATGCAGGAGGTGTGTCGCCTACACCGTCATCACCACAATCTGCATCTCCCCACACATGCCTTAAGCCTAACCAATGTCCACACTCATGCGTTAAAGTGCCGCCACTAATCATTTGGCTAGCCAACAAGACAACTCCATCAGTAGACATTCTATTGCTCCATGGAAATTGCGCATAACCTAACAAAGTGTTTCCATCATCTTGTGGCAGAAACTTTTGAAGCGTCCAAATATTAAGATATTGATACGAATTCCAGTAGCTCAATGCTTTAACTGCATTTCTTGGTTCTGGTTCATGTGTCAATTCTGAACGAACTCTAACAATACCAGATGTTGGATTTCCAAGAGGATCTTTTTTTGCTAAACGGAATTCAATATTCAAATCCCCTCTTACTGACGCAAAAATATCTGGAGTTTTAGTTAAAAAATTAGAAGCTTGTCCATTGATATTTGCATTTAAAATATCTAAAGCTCCTTGAATAGAAGCGTCAGAAATATTTTCACCTCCCATATCATGAATAACATGCACTACTACAGGAATTATTTTCTTACCATTTTCCACTTTAAGATGCGTCAGTTTACTTAAGGCTGATTTGTAATTAGTTTCTAAATCTGCATTCAAACTCTCCAAACCTTGATAAAAAGCAGGATATTTTTGTTCTTGTTCTTCATACGAACCTTCATAAGTGCCACAAACTTGAGCAGTTAGTGAAGTAGTTACTAATAAAGCAGTAAAAATAAGAGGTAAAAGTCTATTTTTCATATCCAATAAATTTATTTAAATTTTTAGGAAACAAATATAATGATTATCTACTAATATACATCTCCAAACAGAGAAATATCAAAATACTAGTGTATATGCTTTTCCGCATGGTAAGAAGATCGTACCAAAGGACTGCTTTCAACATGCTTAAATCCTAGAGAAAATCCAATCTCTTTATACTTAGCAAATTGTTCTGGTGTAATAAATTCAACAACTGATAAATGTTTTTTAGAAGGTTGAAGATATTGGCCAATAGTCATAATTGAAACACCAACTGATCTTAAATCATGCATAGTTTCTATAACTTCTCCCTCTGTTTCTCCCAGTCCAAGCATAATACCTGACTTGGTTTTGATGCCTCCTTCATTTAGAAAACGTAAAGCATCCAAACTCCTATCGTATTTTGCTTGGATTCTCACCTTTTTAGTCAGCCTTCTAATCGTTTCTATATTATGAGAAACTACTTCAGGAGCCACATCAATTATTGGCTGAATATCTTCTGATCTCCCTTTAAAGTCAGGAATTAAAGTTTCCATAGTTGTTTTAGGATTTTCTTTCCTAATTTCATTAATGGTTTCTACCCAAACACTTGCTCCTCCGTCTTTCAAATCATCACGATCTACAGATGTTATAACTGCATGTTTAATTCCCATTAATTTAACTGATCGCGCTACATTTTTAGGTTCTAAAACATCAACTGCTAATGGACGGCCTGTCATTACATTACAAAAACCGCAAGAACGCGTACAGATATTTCCTAAAATCATAAAAGTTGCTGTGCCAGCTCCCCAGCATTCACCCATATTTGGACAATTACCACTTTCACAAATAGTATGTAAGTCATGAGATTTGGTAATCCCTCTTACATTTTTATAAGCCTGTCCTGTAGGTAATTTTACCTTCAACCATTTTGGTTTCTTAAGTTTTTGAACTGATGTCAAAACGCAATTTTATGAATTAGGTGCTTGTTGTTGGATTGTTGTAACTCCCTCACATGGTTTTTGATAAATTCCACAAGAACTAACAGCCAAAATTGCAAAAAATAATAGTGTATATAATATGGCTTTTTTCATTGAAAATAATTTTTCACAAAAATACATTTTTAAAACAGATTATCTATCTTTGAAATCATTAAATGAGTCCTATAACATTATATATCAATTCAGATTGGAGAACATTTTTGAAAGAAGAGCTTGATTCTGACAACCTCCAAGCAATTATTAGCGCTTTACAAACAGAGATGAATACATATACCATTTTCCCAAAAAATAATGAACTCTTTAATGCTTTCAACATCACTGCACTAGAAAATTTGAAAGTTGTTATTTTAGGACAGGATCCTTATCACGGAAAAGGCCAAGCTCATGGACTTTCTTTTTCGGTGCCCAATGGCGTAAAAACACCTCCATCATTGCGCAATATTTTCAAAGAATTACAAGAGGATTTAAACATTCCTATTTCCAATAACGGAAATTTAAGCCCTTGGGGGAAACAAGGAGTCTTGCTATTAAATGCTACTTTAACTGTCAGAGAAAAAGAAGCTGGTTCTCACCAAAAACTAGGTTGGGAAAATTTTACAGATACAGTTATTGAGAAAATATCTAAAAAAAAAGAAGGAATTATTTTCTTACTATGGGGCGTTTTTGCGCAAAAGAAATCAATATTGATTAATACCAAAAAACACCACATATTAACTGCTGCACACCCCTCCCCTTTTTCAGCTTATAAAGGTTTTTTTGGCTGCAAACATTTTTCTAAAACAAACAAAATACTTATTAAAAATAACCAACAATCTATTGACTGGAAACTATGTTCAGAGCCCTTAACTTTATTTTAATTAGCCTTTTGAGTTGGAGTACATTTGCTCAACAACCAATAGCACAAGCAAAAGCTTATTTGAGCAATCATGTATTTGAAGAGATCCTGTTTGTATCCATAAAAGAACAAAAACTCTATCATATAAAAGATGATAAAATTGTTAAAGAATATGTCATTTCCTCCTCAGCTTATGGTACAGGAAATGAAGAAGGAAGTAATAAAACTCCACTTGGCCTGCATAAAGTCAAACAAAAATATGGTGAGAAGACTCCAATAAATGGCAGAATGGTCGGTAGGATTTTTTATGGAGAAATTGCTACTATATATACGGATGGCAGTAAAAGCAAAACAGATGATGTAACTAGTAGAATATTTTGGCTGGAAGGGTTGGAAAAAGGGAAAAATAAAGGAGATGGTATTGATTCCTATAAACGCTATATTTATATACACGGCACATCAGAAGAAGGGCGCTTAGGAAGCCCTTCATCGCATGGATGTATACGAATGAAAAATAAAGAAGTGATTGTCTTGTATAGACTAATAGAAGTTGGTACTTTAGTTCTCATTTTATAACACTAAATAAACGCAGATGGAAATAGCAATAATCTTACTACTAGTAGTGATAGTCGTCTTTAGCATTCTGAACTATATAACCAAGCCAAAATCAATAAAAGACACAGCAAGTGAGGATAAAAATAAAATTTCAGAATTAGAAAAATTGCTTGCAGTCAAAGAAGAAGCTATAAAACAATACCAACAAAATATTGAGTTAGCTAATGCAAAAACCATTGATTTTGAACAACTAAAAGCTCAAAACATTACTCTACGTACAAAATTAGAAAGTACTGAAGCCGAAAGAAATACTTTAAAAACTAAACATACTACTCTAGAAAACAAAGAAGAGGCAAGAAATAAAGCCTTAAGTAAATCATTAGACAAAAGCAATACCTTACAGGAATCATTAGAAAAAGAAAAAGAAAGATTGAATGATGAAAGAGTAAAAGAAAAGGACGATCATTTTGAGAAAATGAAAAAACTTTGGGGAGAACACGAAAAAGATGTGGAAAAGCACATACAAATGATTTGTAAGAATCTTCTTCTCAAATACATTCCTCAAGAAAAATTTCCATATCCTAGAAATAAACCTGACAACACTATTGAGATCTCAAATCAACTAATTGTTTTTGATGCAAAAAGCCCTTCAAATGATGATTTAAGTAATTTTCCTAAATACATAAAATCACAAACTGAAAACCTGAAAAAATATGCAAAGCATGCTGATGTAAAAAAGGAATTATTTTTAGTTGTCCCATCAAACACTTTAGAAGTAATCCAACAGTTTACATATAACATGGGAGATTATAATGTTTATGTAATAACAAAAGATGCTTTGGAGCCTATTATTCTGAGTTTAAAGAGAATCCAGGATTTTGAATTAGTAGAAAAATTAAGTCCTGAGGAGAGAGATGATATTTGTAGAATAATTGGGAAATTTGCACATACTACCAAAAGAAGAATCCAAATTGACCAATATTTTGCAGATGAATTTTTAGACACACTCAAAAAAGCAGGATCACAATTACCAAGAGAAATTTTAAAAAGTGTCATTGATTTTGAAGGAGCTGAAATGCTAAATCCTCCTATGGAAAAACGAAATAAAAAGATTTTGACTCAAGGATTAATTGATAAACGAATAGAACTGAGTAAGGAAATTGAAATTCGAGATATTCCCGAAATTGAAGCTAAAATAACTTTTAAAGAAAAAGATGAGGGAACATAAGAATAATCAAGAAGAAGAAAAGAACTTTATTTTTG
>DUAO01000029.1:27815-31644 GCA_012960805.1 Flavobacteriales bacterium
AACCATTGACAAACTATTTATCCAAAAAGGATTGCATAACGATTTGTTTGCTGAACTTTGGAAATTGGTACGCCTGAGAAGAATTAACTACAAGCATGTGCCACTTGAAAAAATTAATCGACTTACAAGAAAAAATCATCAAGGAGTATTTGCATTTATCTCTCCTGTAGATTTTCATAACATTGAGGATATAGTTCCGGCTTTATATGAAAAAGGTAAAAACCCTCTAATCTTAGTATTAGACAGAATTACTGATGTACGGAATTTTGGAGCTATTGCCCGAACGGCTGAATGTGCTGGAGTGGATGCTATTTTAATTCCAGAGCAAAATGCTGCTGCTATAAATGCTGATGCTATAAAGACCTCAGCAGGAGCGCTTCATAAAATTACTATTTGTAGAACTTGGAATTTAAAGTTAGCTTTACAATTCTTAAAAGATAGTGGCATACAGCTTATTGCTTGCACGGAAAAAACACAAGATAATATGTACAAGCCGAATTACACTCCTCCCACGGCTATTATTATGGGTTCTGAAGAAGATGGTGTTTCTCCTGAATTTTTAAAATTGTGTGATGGAAAAGCTAAAATACCCATGAATGGCAAGATTGCATCTTTAAATGTATCAGTTGCAACTGGGGTTATTTTGTATGAAGCCCTAAGACAAAGAAATGACTCTTGACCATTTCAGAGATTTTTGTCTCAACTTTAAAGGCACAACAGAAGATTTACCTTTTGATGAAAATACTTTGGTTTTTAAAGTAATGGGGAAAATGTTTGCTCTTACTAATCTCTTTAATTTTGAATTTATAAATCTGAAATGTAGTCCTGAAAAAGCGACCGTTTTAAGAGAAGAATTTATTGAGGTTAGCCCTGCTTATCACATGAATAAAAAGCATTGGAACTCAATAAGAGTTAATGGTGATATTTCTGATACACAATTAAAACAGTGGATTACAGATTCCTACAATTTAGTAGTGAAAAATATGTCTAAAAAATTAAGAAAGTTATTATGAGTTGGTTTGCAAATTGGTTTGATTCCC
Organism: Flavobacteriales bacterium; assembly: GCA_012960805.1. GTDB lineage: Bacteria > Bacteroidota > Bacteroidia > Flavobacteriales > BACL11 > UWMA-0277. The sequence continues at coordinate 28,856 of DUAO01000029.1, forward strand.
CTTATTATCACATTCTTTATAAAAATAGAGATGATAAAGAAGCTGAGTTTTTTATTGAGAACTTAGTACAACATTTACATATAAAAAAAAGAAACAAACTTCTTGATATTGCTTGTGGAAAAGGAAGGCATGCCAAATACTTTAATTCCTTAGGGCTTAATGTAGTGGGAGTAGATTTATCTTTCAATAGTATAACTGCTGCCAAAAAAGATGAAAATGAAACGCTACAATTTTTCATACATGATATGCGAGAAGTATATCAGGAAAATCACTTTGATGTAGTGACTAATTTATTTACTTCTTTTGGTTATTTTGAAAAAGATGAAGACGAGCAAAAAGCCATCAATGCTATGGCTAGTAATTTGAAAAAAGAAGGGATTTTAGTTATTGATTTTATGAATGCAAAAAATGTAATGGTTAATTTGGTAGCTAGCGAAATAAAAATAATTGATGGTATTACTTTCAACATAAAAAGAAGTGTACGGAATAATCATATCATTAAAGACATTCATATTAGTGATTCAAAAACAAAACATCATTTTCAGGAAAAAGTAAAAGCTCTTACTTTGGCTAATTTTTCTGACTTTATTGCAAATGCAGGGCTTAAAATAATTGATATCTTTGGCAATTATAAATTAGAAGAATTTAATACACAAACTTCTGACCGATTAATACTAATCTGTAAAAAATGAATGTAATAACAATTGGCTTACTTTTTGCATCCGTAATTGCTGGCGCAATAGTGGTAGAAATTTTCAAACCTAAAAAAGGAAGGAATATCCAAATTCTACTCACTTTTAGTGGGGCCTATTTATTAGCAGTGAGTGTTTTGCACTTATTGCCCGAACTTTTCAGCCACAATACTAACAAACATATTGGCCTCTATATATTAGGCGGATTTTTAATTCAAATTGTTTTAGAATATTTTTCGCAAGGCATAGAACACGGACATTTTCACAAAAGCAATGTCATTCCTTTTTCTGTACTCATTAGTCTTTGTTTACATGCTTTACTAGAGGGGATTCCTTTAGGAGGACATTTACATAATTCTGCCCAAAATGCCTTGCTTACTGGAATTGTACTACATAAAATGCCAGTAGCAATTGTTCTAATGACTTTCTTTTTGCAAAGTAATATACAAAAGTCAAAAGCCTATTTCTATTTATTATTGTTTGCGCTAATGGCCCCATTAGGAGTGTTTGCAGGCAATCTATTCACCGCCTTAGCTAGCTTGCATAATGAGATAATGGCTATGGTAATTGGTATCTTTTTACACATCAACCACTATTCTTTTTGAAGGTAGTGACGGGCATAAATTCAGCTTACAAAAAATATTAGCCATTATTGTTGGGGCATGTATTGCTATTTTGAGTTTATAGCATGAACCAACGCTACGTTATAACTGGCGCTCCCGGAACAGGTAAAACAGCCATTATAAATACACTCAAAGAAAGAGGTTATTGCTGTATTGATGAAAATTCAAGAGAAATTATTGCTGAACAGATAAAAAATGGAGGAGATATTCTTCCTTGGAAAAATCAAATTGCTTTTGAGAATTTAATTTCAAGAAAACGCGCCAAACAATACGCAAGTATTCCTAAAGATGAAATCTATTTTTTTGACAGAAGCACAATTGATTGTATTGCATACCTAAAGGTAAATAATTTAGAAACTTCTGCTGAAATATTAGAGCTAATAAAAAATTGTGAATTCAACTCAAATGTTTTTTACACTCCTATTTGGAAAGAAATTTACACAAATGATAATGAACGAAAAGAGAGTATTGAAAGCGCAATTACTATTGAAAAATCCTTATTGGAAACTTACAATTTTTTTGGATATACACTAATTGAAATCCCTAAATTAACAACTGGAGAAAGGGTGGATTTTATTCTATCCAAAATATAATTTTTATCTCTAATTTATTCTAATTTTTCTAGCACCTCAAGAGACCTTGCTACTTTAAACTAAAATTTAGTCAGTGGTAAATTTGTATACATAAGTAGCTAATACTGCACCTGTTATTGGGCCAACAAGATAATACCATAAATTACCTAAAGTATCTCCATCTCCCATTATTGTATCAACTAATATTGGCCCTGTTCCAACTGCAGGATTGTAAACTCCTCCTGAAATTTTACCACCTGCAAATGCAGCTGCCATAATTGTAAAACCAATTGCTAAGCCATAATAGGAATTGCCTTCTGTTTTTGGATTTGTCGCTACATTTAAAATTACCAAAACAAGCGCAAAGGTAAAGATGGCCTCTACTACAAGAATTTGTAAAACGGAAGCAGAATTGCTTGGTGCTACTTCCATAACTTCACCCCCCAACCAATTCACTAAAAGTGCTGCTAAAATTGCTCCTGCTAATTGCGAGAGAATATAATTAATAGCTTCTTTTACAGAAAGTAATCCTCTAATTATCATAGCTAGACTTACCGCAGGATTATAATGAGCACCTGATATGTGACCTCCCATATAAACCATTACCATTAACATTGTGCCAATTGCAATTGGATCACCAGTTAGGCCTATAGTAAGTACTAAAAAAAATGTGCCTATAAATTCTATGATGTAGTTTTTCATTTTTATTCTGTTTTTAATTTGCCTGCAAAAATATAATAATTAATTTGAAAAGAGTTTTTGCAGCAATTAGTTATTTTTGTAGTATGAAAACGCCAAAGTTCGCCATCAAGTTTGTGTTGAATGTTTTTCCTCCACTTCTTTTTAATAGAATCGTGCTGAAAGAAATTTCTGATGATTTTATGCAGATGAGAGTAGTGATT
>DUAO01000029.1:31723-32319 GCA_012960805.1 Flavobacteriales bacterium
AGAAGAATCGTAAACTTATTATTTGGTTAAAGTCAGCTGAAATACAATATTTACGCCCAGCCGACACCTCCTTAAAATTACATTTCATTATCACAAAAGAGGATATTGCACTTGCTGAAAAAACATTAGATGAAATAGGGAAATTCGAAATTTGGCATACTGTGGAAGCCATTAGCAAAAAAGGGGTGATTTGTGCTAGAGCAAAAATGCTCGTCTATTTACGGGATGATAAAATGAAGAGGAAATTAGGCTTTTAGGCCTTATTAATAAGCACAGTAGCATAAGCAGAAACTCCTTCTTCTCTGCCTACAAAACTCAGTTTTTCAGTAGTTGTAGCTTTTATAGAAACTAAATCGGTATTTACTCCCATACAAGCAGCTATTACTTTTTGCATTTCAGAAATATAAGCCCCTATTTTTGGAGTTTGCAAGCAAATAGTAGAATCAATATTTCCTATTTTATAGCCTTTTTCTCGAATTAAAACCATGACTTCTTTTAGTAATATTTTACTATCTATTCCTTTATATTTAGAATCAGTATCTGGGAAGTGTTTCCCAATATCTCCCAAATTGGCAGCACCTAAAAGCGCATCACAA
>DUAO01000030.1:0-3639 GCA_012960805.1 Flavobacteriales bacterium
AGGGAAAGATACTCGACCTCCTATCTTTTTATATAATCTGGCAGCAAGCATTGCTAAAGGATTATAGGTAAAACTTAAGTTTGGCTCATGCCCACCAATGATCCGACCACCTGGCTTAAGAAATCTTTCCAAGGTTTGGATTAATTCCCCTGGATTAGGAAAGTGGTGCAAGACAGAATTGACAGTTATCAAATCAAAAGTATCATTTTGTATTTCATTCAAACTTCTTACAAACTTTAGATTCGGAGTACCATTGAGTTTATTTTGGGCCGCATTTAGCATTCCTGAAGATGGATCAAGGCAAACCAATTTTGAACAAGGAAAATTATTTTGCTGCATAGTTTTACTTACAAAGCCTGTACCACATCCAAAGTCCAAAACATCAATACTTGAACGATTAGAATTATCTCTTATAAGATTAAGTTTTTCGATATACCACTTGCTATCCCCTACCATTATTTCAGGATGACTTTTATCATAATCGCTGGCTTCTAAATCGTGGTGAATTTCGTTAAAAAGAAGGGCAATTCTTTCATCAACAATTTTCTTATTAGATTCTTCGATAGCCTCAACTAGAACTCTGCCCTTTGAACGCAATGGATACGGAACTCCCAATAGGTAGCACACAGTAAGACCAATATCCATGATGGAAACATCCCCCTGGACTTTTCTTCCTTTCGCAATTCCCTTGCCTTCCATGATAAAGGGAACGTACTTTTCTTCATCAAAAAGAAGATAAGAATGATCAATGTTATACATACCATGATCTGAACACACTACAATAGCGGTGTCATCACCACGTTTATTTTCTCGGAGCCAGTCAACCACGCTTCCAATTCTTTTGTCTACTCTCTGGATAGCAGACTTGTAATTTTTTGAGTTACTTCCATAAGCGTGCCCAAGAAAATCTGCCTCACTAAAATCCATAACAAAAAGGCGTGTATCTTTTCTGGTCTCAAAATCTTCCTTAAACTGCTTAACCATCTCCTCGTCACACCCATAAATAGAAGTTGTTGGAAGAGAAACAATTTTAGTTTCCCATTCGTCTTTGGAAAAGTGCTTGACGTGCATAGATCCGTAAAGAATAGTCGAAACAATATCCGGTATTCCCTGAGTACGAATATGTTGTCCAAAATTATTATTTTTCACTCCATGAATAGTAGGTGGACACGCGGTTAGGATGCTGGCAAAAGCAGGGTTGGTTAAAGCTCTGTATACTGTCGTGGCTCCATTTTCAACGCAGGTGCCTTCATTTTCAAGACGTCTTGCAGTCGGCAAATCAAGTGACTTGAAATGATCAAACCGACATCCGTCAATATTCATTATAACCACGCGTCTAAAGTATTCTTTTGAAGCTGGGGGTTTAGTAAATTTAGATACATAGGTATGAGGCCGAAAAAACCATGTTAACCCTGCTGCAAACCCCATGCTTAACATAGTAATAATAGAATATTCTAATGGGACTGAAGAAGCATATTTAGAGCTAAGAAGGTTGATACAAAAAAACCAAGAGAAAAACAGGGTGATTGGGACCGAGCAGGTAGTCGGAGCAATAGTTGTCAGCGAGTTATAGATTTTAATGAAGGCAATGCGAATATCCCTTCCAACAATAGAGTCTGGCAATCCCATAAATACGAACTGAGTGACGAGAGTTATACCCAAGCAATATAAACCACTCGTCAAAGCTATAGAAAGTGGTACTTCCAAAAGATAGAAAAGAAAAAAAACATGCGGTAAGGAAAGCGCAATAAACAAGGGATGAAAATCTGATATCAATATAGCAAAAATGGTAATAACGCCAAAAATGATGAACCATTGTATCGGGTAATCATCTGTCGCGCATAAAAATGCCCCCAAAAATCCTGCAAAAATAAAGAAACTGTCGATCGTATTAAAAAAATATAGAATTCGGGTGCAAAAATCTTCTATCTCTTCATTGTAAAATTTTTTTATCAACTTATTGATCACTTAGGATCGTCCTCAAGATGGTATTTTAAAAAACTGGTCAGAACAAAATTCGGTGAAAAACCGAAGGCTTAAACAACGAAGAGATTTATACGTCTTAAAGACGAGCCCAAAGCTTCAACTGCGACTCTACCTCAATTCAAAATTCACTCCTAATAATAAAACTCACTTTTTCAGTATTTTAAGTTCAAATAGTATATCTATTGGTCTACTGTATTATAAAAAAACAAACTATAAAATCTTTGGTGTTTTAAATAGGTCTTTTTAGCAAGTATTTTTTCTAAATATTAATGGCCTATCTGGCTACAAGTCGTAATGAAATAGGTTTTAGTTTTTAAACACTTCCATTATCAGATTATGAAAAGGAAAGTTCAATCTTGGTTCGTAGTAGCATAGCATCATGTTTCCTCGGCATTTTTTGCAAGTTTCTAGATCGCTTTGCATTTTTCTATAATTCGCTGAATTAATATAATCTTCTAAATTCATGTCATTTTTATTTTCTTCTAAGTCACAGCCAGTTAGGCATGGGTAGGCATTTCCTTTAGCATTAAATTGGATCGAAAAGTAAGAATAAAGACATTTTTTTTGTTCTTCCATTACATCATTTTGACCTGCAAAGTAAGAAAGAGCTTTTCGCAAAAATATCCCTGAGTTGACAATTTTAGGATCCAGAATTGCTTCCTCTATAAAGACTTTCATTTGTGCAAATGAAGCAGGTGGCCTGTTCTCAAGAACAAGTGGCCTCTGATTAGAATTGAGAAACAATTCATGTTGCGTTAAAGGTAAATACTTGGAGTATATATCGGGAAAAGATCCTAAAATTTTTTTTCTTAAAGCCCGCAGACTGTCCAAATTATAAGGCGTCAGAATAGAATTAATAACAATTTCGATTCGAGGTGCATGTTGATGGAGTAAACCTACGGCATTCCAGGCTTTTTCAAAAGAATTTTCAACTCCCCTCATAGTATTGTGGAATTCTTGAAGACCGTCCAAGGAAACGCTAATCTCCTGAATTCCTGTCTTGCCAAGACGCTTTGCAAGATCTTTTGTCATTGTCGATCCGTTAGTTACCAAATGCACATAAGGTATTTTGCTTGCCGCATAAGCTAGACGTTCTGGAAGGTCTTTTACTAGAGTTGGTTCTCCTCCGCTAACAGAGTAGTATACAACCCCCATCTTGCTCAAGGAATCTATATCTCTTTTCTGGTCTTCGCAACGATAAACAGTTGCTTGATCCTTCATTCTAATATCACACATAAGACACTTGTAATTACAGACATCATTTATGTATACTCCCGCACTTAGAGGTGTGCCCCGTCCAAACAAATAATAGTTTAAATGCCATCCTAAAATTCGTTTAATAAATTTATAGCTGATATGTTTTTTTAATATTAAAGATTTCATTTACGCCTAAACATTAACAGTATTGGCTATCTTAAGATACCAACCTCTTTTATTTAACATAAAATTTCTTTTTAGATTTGTTAACAAGACTAAACCAATTTACTATGGTTATCTAAGAGAAAGTTTGCTAAAAAAATAAATCCGAATAAATTGCAATACACAAGCAAACCACAGAAAATTTCTAGCAGCCTAATCCCAATCAAATAGCAAATTCTTAAATTGTTTGATTGTTATTAAATGGCGCTTAATATGTTCAACATTTTTTTAGGT
>DUAO01000030.1:3730-5376 GCA_012960805.1 Flavobacteriales bacterium
ATGCGCATGCGAATTCAAATATTTTTAAAAACCTGAAAGATTTTACTTCTCTATTTTATGGTAAAAAAAAAGTTTTTCCCTTTAATTTCCTTAGGTTTGTTTTTAAGCTCCTCATTTTCGTTTGGAATATGGTTTAAAAAACAACAACTGGCAATTGCTTCTGTAGAAATTCTAAACCATTATCCCTTGACTGGTTTTTTGGTTGCGGCCATCCAATCAGTCTTATTTCTTTCTATTTTTTGGTTTTCTTTGATTTTGTTCTGTCAATTTCTTGATGGGAACAATAAAAATTTACATCTCAATATTTTTTATAGTTCTTTACCATTTTTTGTCTTTTTGATGTCGTGGATAGATTTAAAGCTTTCCACACAGGTCCTCTTCTTTTTAACTTTCTGTGGAGTTCTTATATTTTATAAGTTAAAGAACTCCCCTTTTTGGAAGTCCATCAAAGAGCCAATTTCTGTATTAATTTTATATTTAATACTTTTCTTTGTCGTTTTAAAGTCGCACTCACCATTCTACCACCACACTTTTTTTGACACATGGGGCTTAAATTTCTTTTTTGCCAACCTGGAACATCAGTGGGATAACGCCAAAGCATATGATTTCTTGGGAAACTTTACGCAAAACAGACATTTGGGAGGAGTATCTCAATCTACGATGGTGATAAGTGAATTGTCCGCTTTCATCATTCTTCTTTTCGACATCCCCCTTGTAGACACACTTGGCAAATACGCTTCTATAAAATTTATGTTTTTTGGGTTTTACATTTTTGGGACCTTTGGCTGTTATTTATTTTTACGCTATGGATTAAAGCTATCAAATCTACCTTCAATCATTGGTGGCTTGGGGTATTTTTGGGGGAACTCACCTTTCCTAGCTTTTATGATTGGTGAATTTCCGATACATACAGCCCAATTCATCTTTTTTCCATGGGTTCTATTATTTATAAAACTTGCTTACTCGCACGAAAAACTATTGTTGAGTTGCTTAGCTGGATTGATAGCCAGTCTTCCTGAATATGCAATGAGTTCACATCCAGAATCTGATTTAATATATTTTATTTTTTGTAATTTATACAATTTGTATCTAGCTCTGACTAGGGTCATTAAAGAGAAATTTAGTGCTAAAGAAGCAAATAAGTTTTTAGGATGGGTTATTGTTTTCCCAGTTTTCCATCTACTAGGTCTTGCTTATCGGATCATACCATTCGCATCCGCTTTACTTGAAAAAGAATATGCACTCTTTGATTCTAGTTCAGGCATAGGCCTGTGGTGGCCTGGAGGCTTCCAAAGGCTTCTTATGGTACTTTTCCGGTTCCAACACGAAGGTGGCCTGCCACTGGGGCCTGGAGAGGCTACAGTTGGCACTCCTGTTTTTTTCTTTATGGGGCAACCCCTGATATTTTTTACCTTCTCTTTTGTCTGCCTGACGTTGATTTCTTTATATAGAACCGCTACAAAAAGGCCCAATGAGTATTTGAAGTATGCGTGCTTTGGGACCTCCCTATTCTTTACAATAATGTATCTCTTCCTATCTTTGAGTTTACCCTTAGGCCAGAGTCCACACTCATGGATTGATTCATTTATGAAGTGGACCGGTTTTATTAGAGTCCATAATTTATTTCGCGTAACCACCTATTATTT
>DUAO01000031.1 GCA_012960805.1 Flavobacteriales bacterium
ACCTCATCAATAAAGGAGATACTATCTTTAAATTCAGGAGCAATACTTATTAGTTTTTCAATAAGCACTTTTAAAAGCACATTATCGGTACTGGACATTTTAACAACTACTTTATGGCCTGAAATAAGCACGCTAAGGAAATCATGAAAACCAACCAAAGGAATATTCCCTGCCATGATGATAAGTACCTTTTTGGGATTGGATACTTCCTTTATTTTATAAGGATTTAACCAAGCGGTAAGCATATCGGCACTTAATTGCTCCTGCCAAGCGCTTAACGCACTAGCAATGTTTTCCTTGGTAAACCAAGGGTTGAGCACCTCTGCTTTGCGCAACTGCTCTGCCTCCTCTTTATATATATCGGTTTTTAGATATTCTCCTAGCTCAGTAAATGCCCGTATTCTTGCTTGTAAGTTCATAGCGCAAAAATACTTTTTTAAATAAAAGCCCCGCCAAATTGGCGGGGCTTTATCTTTTTTAAAGAATTAAATTCGATTGCTTACGCAATGTTGTTAAATGGGTAAATTGTTAAATTGCTAAAAAGCCCGAATAGCACGTACATAATTTATTTTGTTATTTATTAAGCATTCAAGTTATTGAAATGTAATTGTAATTTGACCATGACCTGTTCGGACACCTTGAGTATGAATAACAGAACTAGATATAGTTGGATCGGTATAGCTACTACCTCCGCCACCAGTAGCTCCAGCCCACGACGTTCCATTATTTAAAAATTGAGATCCAGCTCCTCCACCATACCAGCCTCCTCCTCCTGATCCTGAAGGATAATTATTAGAAGCACCTAATCCTCCATTTCCAAAGGTCCCGCATCTCGAAACAGCATTACTTTGACATCCGTTATAGGGTGTGCCTCCACTAGTTTGGGTGCCACCAGTCCCACCTAAATTAGTTCCACCACCTCCGATTAAATCACCCCCATGTCCACCAGAATTATTTTGGTAATATCCCCCTCCACCTCCAGCAACAATTATTCTATCATTCAGTGACGTGCCCCCAACTCTAATATCAGTGGCACCACCTCCAGGACTGCCAGAATTGGTAGTAGTTCCTCCACCTCCACCATTCCAACCACCCGTAACATAGCAAGTCCATGGCGCTACTATTCCTTGACCACCAACATAGATATGTAAAATTTCACCCACTGTTACGCTTAATATTGCTTGAACTCTACCTCCTTGACCACCTTGACCAGAGCCATAGCAATTAGTCGAATTTGCTTGAGCACCATAGGCGTCTACCAAGATGCTAGTTGCTCCTGTAGGTACTGTAATAGTCTGGACACTTCCATTAAAGTTGAATTGATATTGCTGATTTAATACTACAGATATACATGAGCCATCATCACAAGTAGCTGTAGAATCATAGTTAAACGCTGTAGAATCTGTACAGCCTAATAAACCACTACATAAACCATCATTACAAGTAGCTGTAGAATCATAGTTACATGCTGTAGTATCCATACAACCTAAAAGCCCTACTACACATGAACTATCATTAACAGTTGCTGCTGGATTATAATTACATGCTGTTGGATCTGTACAGCCTGGAATACAAAATATACCCCAAGAAGAATAAGGCCAATTAGTATTCCCTGAGAATGCTGTGTGAATAGCACATTTATTGACAGCAGATAAAGCATTCGTTAATCCAAACATACTTGTCATATTCGTTACCTGAGAAATAGAAGATGGAGATACATTCCAAGCTGAAATATCTTGATCGAAAGCAAAAGCTGCATAAAACATATTAAGCATAGTTGTTACACTTGACACATTCCAAGCTGATATATCTTGATTAAAAGCTTCAGCATATTGAAACAATAAAGTCATATCCGTTACACTAGATACATCCCAAGTTGATAGATCTTGATTATTATTATTATATGCACTGGCAGCATAAAACATATAAGCCATGTTTGTTACACTTGATACATCCCAAGTTGATAAATCTTGATTAAAAGTTAATGCACCTTGGAACAAATCATACATATTCGTAACATTCGATACATTCCAATTACTTATATCATCATTAAATGTTGATTTATTTTTAAATAATCCTTGCATTGAGGTAATTAAAGAAACATCCCAGTTACTATTGATTGGACCATAGGCTATTAATGCAGCTGCATTATTAGAAATCCATAGATCTACAGCTGTTTGTAATTCAGCTAGTATTAATGGCTTAAATAGACACCAACCATTTACTGGTGCTATACATGAACCATCATTACAAGTAGCTGTAGAATCATAATTACATGCTGTAGCATCTGTACATCCATAAACTGTTAAACAAGAACCATCATTACAAGTAGCTAAACTATCAAAGTTACAGGCTGAAGTATCTGTACAGCCATCAGGTAAGATACATGATCCGTTATCACATGTTGCTAATACATTATAATTACAGGCTAGTACATCTGTACATCCATAAACTGTTAAACAAGAACCATCATTACAAGTAGCTAAACTATCAAAGTTACAGGCTGAAGCATCCATACATCCATAAACACAAGTAATACCTAAAGCCCGAATAGCACGCACGTAGTTAAGATCTTCCTTACCTCCACTGGCCGAGCTACCACTATCAAACCTGACGTAGATCCCTCGATTACTGCTGTACTCCGTGCTACTCCAATAGTAGTTACTAGAAAAACCACCAATTGCGACTTTATTTAAATACATTTCATTTAATTCATCTTTTGAAGGTAGGAACCAATCACTGTATCCATTAAGAGTTAGATTTGCACAAATATCTGCTGCAATGCCTGATGTTGTACAGTCTGCTTCTATATCAATCGTATTTTGATTACCTGTTCCAATAGCTGTTCCGTCTGCTCCTGAGATTGTGGTTCCACTACAACCCCATTCTGCAGAACTAGATTGGTCTGAAAGTGCGGCAATTAAGCCCCCGCCATTTCCATCCAAATAAAAGATAATACCGCCTTGATAAGTGGAGCCAATTGCTATACAAGAACCGTCATCAGTATTTGCTAATGGGTCATAGTTAGTTGCTGTAGAGTCTGTACAACCATTTACAATTAACGTATTTGTAAAACTTATTCCGGGTATAATGATATAGTTCACATCACTTATAAATATAGTGTCTCCCGAAATAGATAAACTTTGTAATTCATTGTTAGAATCAGCATCTTCATCTTCACCATATAAAGCATAAGGAACACTCATAAATACTGTGGTTCCCATATCTACAAGTCCACTTCCATAATCTATCTCTACTTTTAATAAATGATTAGAAGCTCCCCAATCAATTACATCAAATGTTGCTGAAGAACCAACAGTTGTTGTTGTTCCTTGTCCAATAATGGCTGTAAACAAACCATAATCGTTTGTAGTTACAGGATGGGTTTCTTGCCAACTGATAGCTGAAGTAGCTATATCTGAAATAACAGAAAACTGAATCGTTAAAGCTTGATTCATCAGTACATCACCAGAAGCATCTCTGGCAAGGGCTTGATAGTTGATTCCTTGTGGTACGCTTTGAGCAAAAGTAACTACATAAAATAGGATACTTAATAAAGTTAGTAGTGTTTTTTTCATAATACTTGTTTTGGGTTCAATAAAATTGTCGTTTGTCGTAAAATACAGATTGTAAATATATTATATTATTATCTAAAATGGACCACTGTTCTGTTGTTTTGGTAATTACAAAAAATTACTAATAGCCAAAAACAGGAAACCGAAAACTATATTCTATATTTGCCTTATGCAAAAAATCTGTTTAATTCTTTTCACTTTTGTTAGCCTTAATAGTTTTGCTCAAAAAGGAAATAACAAATTAATTGCTGAATATGAGGATACCCTAAAAGTAATAGCACACATCATTATGAATGCAGAAACAGAGGCTGAAAAACGCTTAGCTAATACCGCATTTATAAGCAATCTTACAGAAGTACTTCAATATGAAAAATCCTTCAAATTTCCTTTTGATTCTCTAGTAACTATTGCGCGTCTTACTCCTACTGATGGCAGCTTTCGTATCTTTAACTGGCTACTAAAAAAAGATAATGGCTCTTATGAGTATTATGCCCTAGTGCATTACCACAACAAAAAACGTAAGCGTTATGAAATTATTCCGCTTGTGGATAATTCTGCCAATATTCGCAATGCACAGTGGGAGGATTTAGATGCAAAAAATTGGTATGGAGGGCTTTATTACCAAATTGCTTACATAAAAAAAGCAGGCAGGAAATACTATACTCTACTTTCATGGGATGGAAATGATGGATACAGCACCAAAAAGATAATAGATGTAATGTATTTTTCTGGCAAAAACAAAATTAAATTTGGGCTCCCTATTTTTAAACAAAACAAAAAAGAAAGTCAGAAAAGAGTTATTATTGAATATGATGCCAAAACAAGCGTCAGTGTAAAGTATCAGCAGAAAAAACAAAGAATAGTGTTTGATAACCTAGTGCCTCCCAAAAAAGATTTGGAAGGATTAGAAGAATACTACATTCCTGAAGGTACTTTTAATGCCTACCAGCACAAAAAAGGGAAATGGTGGTTACAACAAGATGTTGATATCAGAAATACTCAAAAATCACCAAGAATTAAGAAACTAAAAAGAGGACTAATCCCAAGGTAGATGTTAAAGCATTTTCCATCAAAAAAAATTATTGCTGGCTGTGATGAAGCAGGAAGAGGTTGCCTAGCAGGACCAGTAGTAGCTGCTTGCGTAATTCTACCTAAGGGATTTAAAAATAAAATACTCAATGATAGCAAAGTCCTTTCCGAAAAGAAAAGAGACCTATTACGTCCTATTATTGAAAAAAAGGCTATTGCATGGGCAGTAGGAATAGTAAGTCCTGCGGAAATTGATAAAATAAATATCCTCAATGCCTCTTTTCTTGCAATGCATAGGGCTATTGATTGCTTAAAAACAAAAGTTGAACTCTTATTAATTGACGGTAATCGCTTTAACCCTTACCTTGATATTCCACACAAATGCATTGTAAAAGGAGATGGTAAATTCCTATCCATAGCTGCTGCATCCATATTGGCAAAAACCTACAGAGATGATATTATGAAAAATTTAGATACTGAACACCCCCACTATCATTGGAAAAAAAACAAAGGCTACCCTACCAAACAGCACAGAATTGGGATTGCAAAATTTGGTGCAAATAGTCAGCACAGAAAAAGTTTTCAACTACTCCCCAGTCAGCTTACTTTATCCCTTTAAATTACTAATTTTGGGGTTCTGATTTTAAACACAACTATGCTTACCAAAATACTGAAAATTGCCACACCCTTAGTTCTGATTCTTATCATCTTAGCCTGGGGATATAATAGCTACAAGCAAGTTACTAAAAATACAGAAAGTCCTCTTAATATCATTCCTACTAATGCAGCTGTAATTTTACAATGCAATGCTGCTAACAAGCTCTATTCCACCTTAAATAGTGTCAACATTTGGGGACATATGCGCAACATCAGTATAATTGACAGCATCAACAGTCAAATAGAGCTTATCAGTAAATTTTATAATCATCAGCCACTTATTTTTAAGAACAATACCCTTTTTATTTCCTTACATAAAGTGGGGGCCAATAATAGCGGTTTGCTATTTAGTAGTAATTTTGAAAGACAAGCCATTAGTAGTAATATGGATATAAATTCTTTACTTGGGAATTTGATTGCTCAGGTAGAATACAACAATCAACCTATTTTCGAAATACAATACAAAAGCAGAACTTTATTTGTAAGTTATAAAGGAGATATCGTATTCTTTTCAGAAAATAAAATGTTGGTAGAAGACGCAATAAGAGCTAGTGTTACTAAAGAAAAACTTACTTTCAATCCGTCTTTTAATACTGTTTACAGCACCATTAGCAAATCAGCAGAAATTCACCTTTTTTACAACTATAATTCAGTATTTGAATACACTAATTTATTTACCAATAAACTAATTAATACTTCTGATTTTTCTGGATGGGCCGCTACTGATCTAAGTATTAAAAACCAGCTAATTGTAGCGAATGGATTTAGTGCAATTAATAACTCTGTTACTAATTTTACAGATGTGCTTGCTAGTCAATCCTCCGAAAAGATAAGTATTATTGATATTATCCCTGAAAATACTTCCTTTTTATTTACGATTGGGTTTGATAATGCCAAGCGATTATTTGATAAAAAGAACAAGATATTGCAACAACAACTTAACTTCAGGAATTGGAACAAAAATAGAAAACTAATCCAGGATAGCAATAATGTAAACTATAATGAATTCATTAATGAATTGCATGGAGAAGCAGGAATATTCAACACTTCAGCTACTCAAAGTGATCAGCAACAATATACTTTTTTCAAAAGCAAAAATTCTATTACTGCAAGTAGTTTAATGCAAGGCTTAATTACTGAAAGTAAATCCTATACCGAATATACCATCAACACATTAGCAGATGCAAATATCACCGCTAAATTATTTGGAGATTTGTTTAATAATAACGCTCCTTACTTTACAATTATTGATGATTATTTTATTTTTGGTATTTCTGTAGCTTCCTTAGAATATCTAATTGATAATTACACTAGTAGAAATACCTTAGCAACTAGTCGGCAATTCAGTAATTACGATAATTATTTTTCATCAAAATCAAATCTATTTTTTTATATCAACCCAGGGGAAATAGCAACTACTCTAAAAAATAAATTACAAAATTCTTATAAGAAAAAATTTAATTTCAATGCTGATTCCATTGCCAAATTCACTGCATTTTCACTACAGATGACTACCAAAAAAGATTTACTATTGAATAATATCAACCTTTTTTATGATAACGATTTTAAGCAGGCAATAAAAGAAGAGTGGTTCAAGCAGTTGGATACTAATATTAGCATGCAACCTCAGTTCGTGTATAATCACTTTACAAAAGAAAAAATGATAGTGGTGCAAAATGATGATGATAAAATATTTGCTATCAATTCCAAAGGAGAACAAATGTGGAGCCTACAAATTGAATCCAAAATTCTTGGAAGAATATCAAGTATTGATGCCTACAAAAACAACAAATACCAATGTTTATTCAATACAGCTAGTCAGTTGTATTTAATTGATAGAAATGGAGAAAATGTAGAGGGCTTCCCTAAGCTATTACCAAGCACAACTACAATCGGACATGCTTTATTTGATTATAACAATACTAAAAAGTACCGTATTATCATTGTGGGTGAGGATAACAATATCTATAACTTAGATAAAAAAGGAGAGATAGTAAAAGGTTGGAAATACAACAAAAACAGCAATAGAATAAAACAAAGTCCGCACCATTTTAGAATAGGCGCAAATGATTATATTCTTGTTGAATGCAATAATAGTGGCGCCCAACTATTAGCAATTAACGGAAGTAAAAGAGTGAGTTTTGAACATGGTATTCAATTCAATGACAATCCAATGCAGATTGACAAGCAAGGAACACTATATGCTATTACTAGTGAAGGGAAGCTTTGGAGGGGAACTTTGGACGGAAATAGTAGTCAACTTTCTCTGCCAAATCTAGCTTCTCATTCTTTATTTACTATCCAAGAGAAAGGGGGTAAAAAACAATTCATTTACACCAACAAAAAATCAGTATTTATAGTAAATGTTAATTTTGAAGAAGTTTATTCCTTTGAGGTGACTAATAACATCGCTAATTTGTTAATTCATAATAAAGGACTAGTAATTACCACGGCCAATGAATTATACCTTTGGAATGCAAATGAAATCACCGAAGGCTTCCCTATTGCTACTGATGGTTATTTTAACATTGCAGATATTGACAACAATGGGAGGGCAAATATTCTGAATACAAGAAACGGGTTTATTTACAATTACGAATTAGTCGATTAAAGTAATAAATAAGTAAGGCTAACAGTTGGTATCATCTTCTTTTTTATTATATCCTTAAAAGGAAATAAAACTCCTGCAGAAATAAGTATTGTCTTATTTTTTGTATCTAATACATAATTAAGTTGTGGACTAACAGCAAAGTCAAATCTTTGAGTTTCATCTTTTGTGTACATAGCGTATATTCCGTTTACGGATAAACTTCCATACATTTTATTAAATAAATGCAATCCGCCCCTAACAGCTACTCCACTAAATATAAAGGAGGAGTTTAACTCTGCTGTAATAAAGTACTTGTCCGTCTTTATATGGTTCAGCCCCACCCCATACAAAAAAGGAAATCCGTAAGAGTGAGCAACAAACAAATTCTTTACTCTTTCTTCTCCTTTATCAAATCTACTTAAATCATATTTCTCAATTAAATCAATAAGTAATGATGGATATTTAGGATTAGTAGCATATCCTGCTTCTTTAAGTCCTTGTGCCCATTTTCTATAGTCTGTTTTCTTGTGATCAAATAAAAAAGAATAACGTTCTCTTTCTGTTAAAAATAAAGAATGATCTCTGTAAGAATCAGTTGCTTTTGAGTACTTTCTGAAACACTCCCCTTTTTCATCATCATCTTCAATTATGGTTTTTCCATTCCAATTATCATGGCACTTTATCCCAAAATGGTTATTTCCCTGTGTCGCTAATCGGCTTTCTCCGTTTCCACTTTCTAATATTCCTTGTGCTAGCGTAATAGATGCAGGAATATTATACCGATTCATTTCATCTACTGCAATCTGGCTGTATTGTTCAATATATTTCTCAGTTTTGTTTTGGGCACTTACCGTAATTACACAAATACTAAATAATATAAAACCTAATCTTTTCACAGCACTAAAATAGAAAATCAAAATGCAACATTTACTGACAATATATATATATTTGAACACTAACTATTTTATAACTCACTATGAAAAGAAAAGATTTTCTACAATCTGTTTTGGGAGCAAGTGCATTTTTAGGATTACCATTTACTTCTTTGGGTGCTGAAAACACTACAATTCAGGACTTAATAAACAACACTAAAAGAGATGTTAATGGTAGTATGTTTGGCTTTGCTGCCGATCCTATTCAAAAAGTAAGGGTTGGAATTATTGGCTTGGGAAACAGAGGAAATACCCTATTAGAAATGCTTCAGTATTTAGTAGAAAATGAAATGGCGGAAGTCATTGCTTTATCTGATATTTCAGAAAAAAAAGTAAATAAAGCAGCTGAGCAATTAGCGGTTTGGCAAAGCAAGAATCCTGCGCTATATTATAACTCAGCAACAGAATGGGAAAAACTAGCACAAAGGGATGATATTGATTTGGTAATTATTGCAACTCCTTGGGATTTACACTCTCCTATGGCAATCTACTGTATGGAAAACGGAAAACATGTAGGGAGTGAAGTGCCGATTTCCTCCACTATTGAGGATTGTTGGAAATTAATTGCAACAGCTGAACGCACTCAAAAACATTGCATGATGATGGAAAATTGCAATTATAATGAGGAAGAACTCTGGGTGCTGAATATGATACAAGAAGATGTATTTGGTGACATAACACACACTGAGGGCGCTTATCTTCATGATTTAAGGGCATTGATGCTACACGATACTTACTATGAAGGACAATGGCGTTTACGCGAACATGCCGAAAGAAATGGAAATTTCTACACCACACACGGTTTGGGGCCAATTGCCTTTTATTTAGGCATTGGAAGGGGCGATACTTTTTCACACCTTACCTCTATGAGCAGTAGAGAACTGAACCTTAGTATTGCAGCCAAACAATACAATCATCCTATACAAACCTACAAATGTGGGGACATGAATAATACCCTAATCAAAACTGAAAAAGGAAAAACAATTTTATTGCAATTTGATGTACATACAGGGAGGCCTTATTCTAGAATTAATAAGATTGTAGGAACAAAAGCAGTACATGATGGCTACCCAAGCCGCTTGTATATTGAAGGAGAAAAACCTGAATATTGGGGACACAATTGGCTGGAAGAAAAAGCGTATAAGGAGTACAAAAGCAAGTACCAACACCCAATAATCAATAAACTAAAAACAATTAGCCAAGGCTTTAAACAAGGCCATGGAGGGATGGATTTTATAATGATTTACCGCTTAATAAGATGCCTAAATTTGGGGTTATCATTAGATATAAATGTGTATGATAGTATTTTATGGAGCTCTATCACTCCTCTTTCTGAACTTTCAGTGGCTGCCAATAGCCAATCCATTATTATTCCTGATTTTACTGGTGGAAGCTGGAGAAAGGAAAACCCACTAGAAATTATGCGAGATAATATTTAGTGTATTTTGGAAGTTAGGCAATAGGAATTGATTAGTAATTGAAAAAAACTCTATTTAATGATGATAATTTTATTCATGATTATAATTCAGTAGGCAAACTTATTCCTAATCTTTCATTCATTCCTTTATTCCCTTGCAAACCTCCTGTATGTATAGCTAAAATTGAACTTCCTTTTGGAAAATAATCTTTGATTATTAAATCCAAAACACCAAATAGCATCTTTCCTGTATATACAGCATCCAAAGGAATATTATGCATTAAATAAAACTGATTAATAAACTCAACCAATTCTTTATTTAATTTTGCATAACCATCACAAATATAGTTATTTATAAATTTATAGTTTTGTTTATTAACCCAATTTTTGATATCTTTTTCCAAACCATCAAATCCTTTAATTGCAGGAAATCCGATTACCTTTTGTTTATTATTAGAGGCATTTATGAGCCCAGCAATAGTCCCTCCAGTTCCTACTGGACAACAAATATAATCTTGTGTATCGCCTCCATCCAAAATTTCTGACGTACCTTTTACGGCTAATTCATTTGTACCTCCTTCTGGGAGCAAATAAAAATCTCCTAATTGTGTTTTTAGCTTATCCAAGAAATTTGCAGTGGTTTTTAATCGATAATCACTCCTATTTACATAATTCAATTCCATATTATTTTTCCTAACAAAAGCTAAAGTAGGATTTAAAGGAAGATGCTCCTCACCTCTTATAATTCCAACACTCTTAAAACCATTAGCTTTAGCTGAAAAAGCAGTTGCAGCAATATGATTGGAATAAGCCCCACCAAAAGTTAATAAGGTATCATGGCCTAGTTTTTTGGCTTCAATTAAATTATATTTTAATTTAAACCATTTGTTTCCTGAAATAAAAGGATGTACTTTATCCAAGCGCTTTACAAATAAGCGAATGTCTTTCTCTTTTAATAAGGGTAATGATATTTCCTGACTTTCTATTTTCATTCATGCAAATATCGTAATTTAGCACAGCCCATGAAAGGATTTTCAAAAATAGACCAACTAGATAAGGAGGATTATTACCATGCTAAAGAAGGCTATATTATATTTACGGAAAAATATCATTTAAAAAGAGGCTATTGCTGCAATAATAATTGCAAACATTGTCCTTATAAAAAAGAAATAAAGCAGAAAAATGACAAATCTTAAACAAGCTATTTTACAAGGAATTCCATCAGAACTTCCTGAAAAGAAAAAGAGAAACCCAAATGTCAGTCATGCTCCTAGGAGAAAGGATATACTCAATAAAGAAGAAAAACAATTAGCTATCCGTAATGCTTTGCGTTATTTTCCTGAGAATATGCATACTGTACTAGCTCCTGAATTTGCAGAAGAATTAAAGACTTACGGTAGAGTTTATATGTATCGTTTTAGACCTAATTATGAAATAAGAGCCAGGCATTTGGAAGATTTTCCGCATAAAAGCAAACAAGCTGCTGCTATACAAATGATGCTCTCAAACAACTTAAATAGCGCTATTGCACAGCATCCTGAAGAATTGATAACTTACGGAGGAAATGGAGCGGCATTCCAAAACTGGGCACAGTATTTGTTATGCATGCAATATCTAGCTGAGATGACAGATGAACAAACACTGGTTATGTATTCTGGTCATTCTATGGGTCTATTCCCTTCACACAAAGATGCTCCTAGAGCTATTATTACTAATGGAATGATGATTCCTAACTATTCCAAGCCTGATGATTGGGAAAAGTTTAATGCATTAGGTGTTACTCAATACGGACAAATGACAGCTGGCTCTTTCATGTATATTGGACCCCAAGGAATTGTACATGGTACAACCATTACAGTGCTCAATGCTGCGCGAAAAATTGATGCAACTGCTGAAGATCTAAGTGGTAAAATCTTTATTACTGCTGGCCTAGGCGGCATGTCAGGTGCACAAGCAAAAGCATGTGTAATTGCAAAAGGCATATGTATAGTTGCAGAAGTAAACCCTCAAGCCACTTACAAAAGACATGAGCAAGGATGGGTAGATGAAGTATATGAAGATTTAGATAAATTACTAGATAGAGCTATTTCTGCACGACAAAATAAAGAAGCGGTTTCAATCGCTTATGATGGAAATATTGTTAACCTCTGGGAAAGAGTAGTAGATCGCAATATTCATATTGAAATAGGTTCTGACCAAACCTCACTACATAACCCCTGGGCTGGTGGCTACTACCCTGTTGGAATAAGTTATGGAGATGCCAATGAGATGATGTCTAATAATCCTGATCAGTTTAAAACTGAAGTTCAAAAAACCTTAGTTCGCCATACCAATGCAATCAATACTTTAAGCAAAAGAGGGATGTACTTTTTTGATTATGGAAATGCCTTTTTACTAGAAGCAAAACGTGCAGGTGCTGATATTCTAAATGAAAAAGGAGATTTTAAATACCCCTCCTATGTGCAGGATATTATGGGACCAATGTGTTTTGATTATGGTTTTGGTCCTTTCAGATGGGTTTGTACCTCCAATGAAGCTAAGGACTTAGCAATAACAGATAGGATTGCTTGTGAAGTGTTAGAAAAATTAATACAAGATTCTCCTACTGAAATCAAATTGCAAATGAGTGATAATATCAATTGGATAAAAGCAGCAGGTGAGAATAAAATGGTTGTTGGCTCACAAGCTCGTATTTTATATGCAGATGCAGAAGGAAGAATAAAAATTGCTGAAGCTTTTAATAATGCAATTGCTAATGGCACCATATCAGCCCCCGTAGTATTAGGTCGTGATCATCATGATGTTTCCGGAACAGATTCACCCTACAGAGAAACTTCTAATATTTATGATGGCTCACAATTTACTGCTGATATGGCTATCCAGAATGTAATAGGTGATAGTTTTAGAGGGGCTACATGGGTTTCTATACACAATGGCGGTGGTGTTGGTTGGGGGGAAGTAATTAATGGAGGTTTTGGCATGCTATTAGATGGAACTAAAGATGCAGATAGACGCTTAAAATCTATGCTATTTTGGGATGTAAATAATGGAATTTCAAGAAGAAGTTGGGCAAGAAACAAAGAAGCCAACTTCGCTATTGAAAGAGCCATGCAAATGAATCCTGACCTAAAGGTTACTATGCCTAACCTAGCTGATGACGGCTTAATAGATTCATTAGATTTATAAAAATACAATGACTACAATAGTAAATCCCTCAATTTTTAGATTCTTAACGGATCTTAAAAACAATAATACTAGAGAATGGTTTGCTAAAAACAAAGAATATTATCAGAAGGAAGAAGATCAAATAAAAAATTTCTTTACTGCTATAAATGAAGGTTTAACTACTATTGATAATATAGTAGGAATGAAAGTCTATAGAATTTACAGAGATATTCGTTTTTCAAAAGATAAAACCCCTTACAAAATTTATAGAAGTTGTGGCTACAAAAGAGCTACTGAAGCTTTAAGAGGAGGTTACCATTTAGAGATTACTCCTGAAGGTTCATTCTTAGCGGCAGGATTCTGGCAACCTAATAAAGAAGATCTATTCAGAATAAGGAAGGAATTTGAGATGGATAGTTCAATTATTGAAGATATACTAAACACAACCAATATCAAAAATACATTTGGCAGCTTTTATACAAGAAACTCACTTAAGGTTGCTCCTACAGGTTTTGATAAAAATCATCCTAATATTGAATTGATTAAAAAGAAGGATTTTATTTTCCTTCGCAAGTTTACTAATAAAGAAGTATTAGCAAAAGACTTTCATACTACTGTGATTAATTCTTTTACAGCAGTACGTCCATTCTTCAATTACATGAGTGATGTACTCACCACTAACTTGAATGGAGAATCTATCTTGGAACAATAGTTGTTTTACTCTATAATAATTCTTTTTTCCACTGTTCCATCATCATAGCGGTAAAAAAAAGACACATTAGATTTTTGTGTAATTCCTTTTCTCCCCAACACATCTATTACTTCAACTAATTTTCTTTTCCTGATGGCTTCATCAATTTCTGTACTAATATTAACTGTAATATTAACGGATAATGTATCGGAAATACAGCCTCCATTTGAAAATACAATCATAGAAATAACATAAATCCCTGATGAAGCATAAATATGTGTAGGATTATCATCATAAGAAATATTACCATCTCCAAAATCCCAAATTATACTTTTATAATTAGAAGATAGGTTTGTACAATTTATACTATCATTAGTTTGCATAAATGAAAAATCTGCATTAAAGATATTCCAAACTGCTAAGCTATCCAATACCGTACTGTTCCCAATTTGCTGTAAACTATAAGCGGTATTAGAATCAATAGCTGCAGGCCAAAAGCTACTTCCTACCGGACTTTTTTTGAAAATACTGGCATAGAATGTACAAGCCGCCAAATAACTTCCATAAATACTAGGATGGCTATTGTCAGGCGAATATAAATTAAGAGTGCTGTCTATTGCAATTGATGATTTCCAGGCCATACCCACTGGCGCACAAGATGCGCTATCGTTAAAAGCCATTTCTAAATAACTTTCCCTTAACCTTTGTTGCATGCCTAAATATGTGCAGATTGGTGGGTAAACTTGACAGTTCTGCTGATCGCCATACTTCCTACCCCAAGTCATAAAAAATAAAGGTTCTGTACAGCTTGAGTTCGCATGAATAGAATCCACTAAAATTTCAGCATAAGGATAAGTATCATTTGCTACTTGTCCTGGAGAAAATGAAGGTTCTTGACTCTGTGCTTGCAATACTACATAATCCCATTGTTGCTGATTAATTTTAGCAAGGGTTTGTGTATTATTTGTATGAGTATTAAAGGTTGCTCCTCCTGGAGTACTGCTATCGTAAATAAGTGAATCGCCAAATGAAAGTGCAATTTGCTTTACTAAATCAGGTAGATTATTAACATAGGTATAGGAATTCCCAATAAAAAGGACCTCTTTTCTTTGCTGAGCAATCATTAATAAAGGTAGAAAGGTACATATTAGAATACCTTTTTTCATTATTCAATAATTATTCTTTTCTCTACCGTTCTATCATCATATATATAGAACAATGGTGTTTTTACTGTTGGGTTTACGCTTCTACCTAACACATCAACTATCTTAATGAGTTTTCCTTGATTAATAGTTAGTTCTTGATCATTTATAGTAGTTATTGCATTTGTAATTTCAAATTTATCAAAACCACCTTCAACCCAATGTCCTCCTAGCGCATCCCAATCAGCAGTTTCAATAATTAATTGCATTGTAGATGTTAGTGTAATGTGCTGTCCTAGATCAAAGCTTCTAGAGTTCCATTGTCCCATATCAGGGGAGTTCACAGTCATTGTCTCTAATACTACAGTAGTACTTCCATTACTAATACTAATAGTTAACGAATCATCAGCAGGAGAACCGCCTCCCCATCCTCCACCACCATTACTAAACCAAGAATAATAACTTAAATAACGAGATTGATTAGAGCTTAAGTCAAAAATTGGTGAAGTTAAAACAGTATTAGCATCATCAACATCATTACTACCTGTTTGCCCCCCAGCATTTAAACCCGTTACATAAGCAAAATCCATACAATCATTATTTACATCTCCATCAGGATTAAAATCTTGCCCTTGACTACTTGTACCCTCTGAAAGGCCTCTTTCCCACATTCCAGCTGAAGCACCTCCATTTACAGTCCAACTAAAATCAAAAGTAAAGTCGTCATAATAACCTTCTTCCAAAGTGATTGTAATAGATGAAGATCCATCAATATATTCATTATCACAAGAAGTTATATACCCCCACTGCCCTGCTATTACCTCATAATTTCCTTCATACATAGTGTTAATACTAAAGTTTCCATTCGCATCAGTAGTCATAGTAAATGTAAAATCATTATTATAAATCACCACATTAGCATTTGCAATACCATTTCCCACTATATCAATTACCATTCCGTTTGCAATAAATGAAACTAAAGGTTGTAAAGCGGCATCCAAGATTGTAATTACTCCATTAGTTAAACTAGCCGATAAAGTATCAGTCAAATAGCCAGGTTTTGAAAAAACAATATCATAAATAGCCGCATTGGCAGTACCACTTACATAATCACCTAATAAATTAGAAGAAGAACTATTAGCAAGAGTTGTATTCAAAATTTTAACACTTGCGCCAGTTAAAGCATTTCCAGTTAAAGCATCTGTTACATTACCTTCCAAATAACATGCTTGTGCAAATCCTCTTTCATAAATCATTAATTTAGCAGATTGATTTGCACTACTATTTATCTCAGAAGAGATAATTAATCCTGACGGCAAAAAAGGATAAGTGCCCCAGCAACCATCAAAACCATTTCCAGCTCCTGAGTAAGAATCATAATACGCAACTTGTATCATATTATGTGGATAGGTAATATCATGAACTGTAGTTCCATCTCTATAATAAGAGGTAATCAAAAAGTTTCCGTCAACATGTGTATTATGCGGTATGGATAGCTCTCCAGGATTAGATTGAATTCTATCTACTTCTTGTATGTTATTGATAGTTGTAATGTCATATGCTGCTAAATAAGCATCTGATTGCTCATCAGTTGTAAAAACAAAATTACCATCATCACTTACCCATGCATTATGTGTAAATGCATTTGGTGTAAGATGTGTTCCTAGTGTAGTCGGATTACTTTTATTACTTACATCCACTACATATAGCTCTCCTGTATAAATACAGCCAGCATACATAGTGTCCCCTCTAGCCATGCCATCATGTATGTATTGATCTTCCCATTCTCCTAAATAAGCAGGTGCAGTAGCATTAGCGGCTACATCCAAAAATATTGCTCCGTCAGAAGGCGAACTTCCTGTGTTAGAAGATGCTCCAAATATATAGCAAATACCATTTTCATCAATATATAAATTATGTGCTGCTGTAAATTCTACTGAACTTCCATTGGTAGGGTGTACAAAAGAAGAAACATGCCAATAAGTTCCTCCAGTCATATCTGTCATATCAACTATTAATAAGCCTGCATCAGCTTCAGTAGTTATATACGCATAATTACCCCAAGTTTTGATATCTCTCCAAGTAGAATTAATATCAGAAATATAAAATTCCTCTACTGGATTAGAAGGGGCTAATAGATTAACACAAGAAAAACCATCATTAAGCCCCACAAGTGCATATTCATTTCCATTTCCATCTACCCAACCCCAAATATCACTCCCTTCAGTAGCTGGCCACTCATAACTTCCAATTAATCCTAAATTAAAATTAGTTTGCCCATACATAATAAATGGCATAAATAATAAGATTATAATTTTTTTCATTTTTTCATTTTTTTAATTATTGCAAAGATAAATAAATTACTTGCTATTAGCGATTAGTTTATTAAATTATAGTTCAAGAGTAATCTGGCCTTCTGAATTATCTTGATCAGGTTTGTCATTTGTAATAGTAAGTTCTATTTCCTTACTTACAATTACCTCAGTAGCAAATTCTTCCACTTCAGCAGCTTTCTCTTCTTCTGCTTCAACAGGCTCAGTATAAGATAAAGATTCGAGCAAATTAATCTCTTTTATTTTTTTTGAGGACAATCTATTTCCCATAGCTTTAGCTCCTTTTATAGCAATAAACTCTTCTAAATTAATAATTTTAGTTTGTCTTTCTTTTCCTTTTTCTTTTACAAATACAAGCTCAACTTGTGGGCGCCAATCCGTAGAAACTAATTCTAATAAACTATCCTTATGTTCTGTTATAAAATTAAATTTAGCAGTATTGTGTTTAATAAGGAAACGCTTTACAAAATAATTGTTTTTAGCTCCATCAAAATAAATAGCAGTTACCGCTTTCTTAGGATTAAGTTTTTCAATTGTAATCATATCATCATCAAAATGATTACTGATGTCAAAACTTTTAAGCTCAATAATTGCTTTTTGGCTAATAGTTAGTATCTGGTCTTTTGCAGAGAACTCTCCTAACAACTCTCCTCTTGCTTCAACATTTATTCTTTGTACGTTATCGTCAAACCAAATTTTACGAGCTGATAAAGTTGAAACACCTGTAGATTTTAACTCTACTGTTCGTACCGGATTTTTAGTAACAATGTTTCCTCTAGCTCCTTTGCCTTTTATTGTTAAATCAGCAAAATTAACATCAATCCTCAGTATTTTTAACTGTTGTAATTTTCTTAGATTTACTGTAACTATTTCTGCCTCTCCATTAGGATTAGCAGTAAAATACAAAACTTTACTACCTTTATCTGATTTGGTTAATTTATACTCTTTTCCTCTAGTAATACTGGTTACAGGAAATCGTTTCATTAAAGTGATGTTTGATTTCCCATCTTTATATATCATATTATAGATGGTGCGCTCATCTTTCTTCTTAAATACTGCACAATGAATTATATCCTTACCAACAAATACTTTATTGTCCACTTTTACAACTTGCATGGCACCATCTTTTCTAAACACAATAATATCATCAATATCTGAACAGTCACAAACAAATTCATCTTTCCGCATAGCAGTACCAATAAATCCTTCTTCTCTGTTTACGTAAAGTTTTTTACTTGCTACCACTACTTTTGTAGCATCAATACTTTCAAAAGTTTTTATTTCAGTTTTACGATTTTTTCCAACTCCATACTTCTTTTTTAGATCTTTAAAATATGAGATAGCATAATCGGTAAGATTAGATAAGTGATGTTTAATATTTTCAATCTTAGCTTCTAATTTCAAGAGTTCTTCTTTTGCTTTATTAAGATCAAACTTTGTAATTTTCTTAATTTTTATCTCTGTAAGCTTCTCTACATCTTCATCCGTAACGGAACGTAACAAATGGGTAGTATATGGTTTTAACGCAACATGAATTACTGAAATTATTTCTACCCAATTATCTAATTCCTCAATTTTATGATAAATTCTATTTTCAATAAAAATTCGTTCTAAGGATGAAAGATGCCATTTTTCTTGTAATTCATTCAAATTAACCTCTAACTCTTGCTTTAGTAAATTAAGAGTATAGTTTGTGGACTGCTCCAAAATCTCAGAAACTCCCATGAATTTAGGAGTATCATCTTCAATTATACAAGACAATGGTGAAATAGGAATTTCACAATCAGTAAAACGATACAAAGCATCAATCGTTTTATCAGGAGAAATGCCAGAAGGAATTGTAATAGCAATTTCAACATGTTCAGCTGTGTTGTCCTCTACTTTTTTAATTTTTATTTTGCCCTTATCATTTGCTTTTAATATGGAAGTAATAAGAGATGAAGTAGTAGTTGAAAAAGGTAATTCTGAAATGATAAGTGTAGTCTTATCTTCTTGAAAAATCTTTGCTCTTACCCTAACCCTTCCGCCTCTTTTCCCATCATTATAATGGGTAAAATCAGCTGAACCACCCGTAATAAAATCAGGAAATATTTTTGGTTTTATTCCTTTTAATATTTTTATAGAGGCATCAATTAATTCATTAAAATTATGAGGTAAAATCTTAGTAGACAAACCCACCGCAATTCCTTCAACTCCATGCGCTAATAAAAGTGGAAATTTTACAGGTAAAGTTTGCGGCTCCTTCCCTCTTCCATCATAGGATGTTGACCATTTTGTTATTTTCTTGTTATACACTACATCCAAAGCAAAAGGAGTCAAACGCACTTCAATATATCTTGCAGCAGCAGCTCTGTCTCCAGTAGCTGTATTTCCCCAATTCCCCTGCATATCCAATAGCAATTCCTTTTGTCCTATTTGCACCATAGCATCACCAATTGAGGCGTCACCATGAGGATGATATTTCATAGTATGCCCTATAACATTTGCAACTTTATGATACCTTCCATCATCTAACTCTTTTAACGAATGCAGAATTCTTCTTTGAACCGGCTTTAATCCATCATTAACATGAGGTACCGCTCGTTCCAAAATCACATAGGAAGCATAATCCAAAAACCAATTCTTGTACATTCCTGAAACATGAATTACTTCCTGCTCATCCTCATTATTAATTGAAATTTTATATTCTTCCATTAGCTGTTTTTTGCAATTATTTTTTCCAATACTTTAGAAATTTTTTTTTCTTCTTTTTTTGACAAAAAAGATAAATTAAAACGTTTTACTATTTTTTTTCCAGTATCGGTTTTAATCTTAATCATCAAAGTTTTATTAAAAGAATAAGGGCGATTAAAAAAAGAAAAATCAATTAGCATTGTATGAGGTATATCAATATAATTTGGTGATTGAAAAATCCCAAAAATTGTTCTGGATGATCTAATATCAATAATATAAGAATCAAACTTAATTTTGTAATAAAAAATACCCGTGTAGAAAAAATATAGCATAATAGGTATAGCGAAATATCCATAAGGCAAATTCTCCAAAATATAATTTCCTATTCCTGATTGAGGAATAAGGCGCATCAGTAATAAAGGAAAAAAAATAGTTATCAGTACAAAAGCAATAATTATCAGAGTAATTATTATGACTATTTTTCTGTTAGTGGAAATTAGTTTAATTTTAGGCATCAATTATATCTTCTTCAATTCTTAAATTTTCTATAATAAAATCTTGTCTTTCCTTTGTGTTTTTACCCATATAGTATTTTAGCAAATCTTGTATGGTTGCTTCCTTTCCTAAGATAACTGGATCCAAACGCATTTCATCTCCGATGAAGTGTTTGAATTCACTAGGTGATATTTCTCCTAATCCTTTGAATCTGGTAATTTCAGCATTAACACCAATATCAGCTACTGCATCTTTGCGTTCCTTTTCAGTATAACAGTAATATGTTTTATTTTTATTACGAACTCTGAAAAGTGGAGTTTCCAAAATATAAACATGTCCTTCCTTGATAAGCTCAGGGAAGAATTGTAAAAAGAAGGTGATTAAAAGCAATCGAATATGCATTCCATCAACATCAGCATCAGTAGCAATTACAATTTTATTATAGCGCAAATCATCTATCCCTTGTTCAATATTTAGGGCTGCTTGCAACAGATTAAATTCTTCATTCTCATACACCACTTTTTTTGTAAGTCCATATGAATTTAAAGGCTTCCCTCTAAGGCTAAACACCGCTTGTGTTTTAATATCACGCGTTTTTGTAATGGATCCTGAGGCTGAATCTCCTTCAGTAATAAAAAGAGTTGAATCTGCTCTATTCTCTTTCGTTTGTTCGTTATAATGCACTCTGCAATCCCTGAGTTTTTTATTGTGTAAGCTGGCTTTTTTAGCCCTTTCACGAGCCATTTTTTTTACCCCATCCATTGCTTTTCGCTCATATTCAGCTAATTGTATCTTTTTTTGCAATGCAGTAGCTACATCTATATTTTTATGCAAATAATTATCCAATTTCTTTTTTAGGAAGTCTTGGATAAAAGTGAGTACCGTAACGCCATCTGGTTCCATTTCAGTCGATCCCAGTTTGGTTTTGGTTTGCGATTCAAAAATTGGTTCAATAACTTTTATACTTATGACTGCATTTATAGCTTGCCTAATGTCTGAAGCGTCATAATTTTTACCATAAAACTCTCTAATTGTTTTTACCAATGCTTGCCTAAAAGCACCTTGATGCGTACCACCTTGAACAGTGTGCTGTCCATTCACAAATGAGTAATACTGCTCAGAATATTGGTTTTTACAATGAGTGATTGCTACTTCAATATCCTCTCCTTTTAGATGGATAATTGGGTATAATATTTCGGCATCTGTTCTTTGTTCCAGCAAATCAAACAATCCGTTTTCCGAATAAAACTTTTCTCCATTAAACATTATTGTCAACCCCGTATTTAGGTAGCAATAATTCCACATCATTTTTTCTACATACTCATTTATAAAACGGTACTTCCCAAACAATTCTTCATCAGGAGTAAAAGTGACTTTTGTCCCTTTTCTAGATGAATTATCTTGTATTGGTTGTTCATTGACTATCTCTCCCTGCTCAAACTCTACTAACTTGCTTTTTCCATCACGGATGGAACGAATACGAAAATAGGAAGAAAGAGCATTAGCAGCTTTTGTTCCTACGCCATTTAATCCTACTGATTTTTTAAATACTTTGGAATCATATTTAGCGCCTGTATTAATTTTTGAAACACAGTCCACTACTTTTCCTAATGGAATCCCTCTGCCAAAATCGCGCACAGAAACTTTATTTTGATTTACAGAAACTTCAATAGTTTTGCCGTTTCCCATCACAAACTCATCAATAGAGTTGTCAATTACCTCTTTTAGTAAAACGTAAACTCCATCATCAGGAGACGAACCATTTCCTGTTTTTCCAATATACATTCCTGGTCGTAATCGGATATGCTCTTTCCAATCTAACGATCGTATACTGTCTTCATTATAGTTTTCTTTTGACATTATTTCCTTTTTGCCTCTCCGAAATTCAATAGAATGCAAATATAAAACACTCCTGATTTTATTTAATAAAACTACTGATGCGTTATCAACAGGGTTTTCAACTGAGAAAATAAATGAGCTATTTTATTAGTCTAATTACCTAAAAAGATTAGGATTAAGATCTAATTTACACATTAAAAC
Organism: Flavobacteriales bacterium; assembly: GCA_012960805.1. GTDB lineage: Bacteria > Bacteroidota > Bacteroidia > Flavobacteriales > BACL11 > UWMA-0277. Next base: position 22,740 of record DUAO01000031.1, read on the forward strand.
GGAAATGCATTATATCGCCATCTTGCACAATATAATCCTTCCCTTCTACGGATAGTTTTCCATTATCTTTACAGGATTGTTCGGAACCTAATGTCACATAGTCATTATAAGCCATTACTTCTGCACGGATAAACCCTTTTTCAAAATCAGTATGAATTACAGCAGCTGCCTGTGGCGCTTTAGTCCCTTTAGTTATAGTCCAAGCTCGTACTTCTTTTACTCCTGCAGTAAAATAGGTTTGTAATTTTAGTAATTTATAGGTGGATTGTATCAAATAATGTACTCCTGGCTTTTTAAGGCCTAATTCTTCAAGGAACATTTTCTGTTCTTCCGCATCCTCCAGCTCAGCAATTTCAGCTTCAATTGCAGAAGCAATTAATATTACCTCAGCATCTTCATTTTTCACAGCTGTTTTTACTGCATCAACATACTTATTTCCTGTTTTTATTGATGCTTCATCAATATTACACACGTACAATACTGGCTTAGCGGTAATCAAATCTAAGGTGTTAATAATCTCTAATTCTTCCTGAGTAGCAGCTACACTTCTTGCTGAATTTCCAGCTTCAAGATGTTCTATATATTTTTTAGTAGTTGTAATAATTTTTTGAGCTAATTTATCGCCTGATTTGGCAGTACGCACATTTTTATCACGCAACTTTTCCAATGCTTCCAAATCTTTTAGCTGTAATTCCATATCAATGATCTCCTTGTCCCTAACCGGATTAACAGAACCATCAACATGAATAATATTATCATCATCAAAACAACGCAACACATGAATAATAGCATTCGTTTCTCTTATATTGCCTAAAAATTTATTTCCCAGACCCTCTCCTTTACTTGCTCCTTTTACCAATCCAGCAATGTCCACTATTTCCACTGTGGTTGGCATCACTCTTTCAGGGGTTACTATTTCTGACAACGCCTCTAATCTATCATCTGGCACGGATATAATTCCAATATTAGGTTCAATGGTACAAAATGGGAAATTTGCTGATTGCGCTTTTGCTTTGGATAAACAATTAAAAAGAGTTGATTTTCCAACATTTGGTAAGCCTACAATTCCACACTTTAATGCCATGATTTTATTTTTTTTAGGTCGGCAAATATAGGATTTAGATTTCAGATACCAAACTAAAGATAAAGTACAAAAAACGAGTATTATAAAGCTAAACTTACATTTTTAAATAAAAATCTTTTACTAATTCCTTATAGTCTTTTGTATAGATATGACGAGAATTTTCAATTACTAATTCCTTTTTTAGTATTTCGTTTTTAACAAATGAGAACTGCAACAAGCTGCGTTTTATTGGAGATTCATTATTTCCTTTTACATGAGTAATTTTAGAAGGAAATAGATCCTTTTTTTCAGCTAGTACAATAAAATTATCCTGCTCACTAAAAGGAATTATAAAGGAACAGCTTCCTTGTTTATTTAATAATTTAGCAACTCCGAGCAATAACTCATTAAATGGCAGGTGATTTGAGTGGCGAGCCATACCTCTATCTTCCAGAACAGTTTTTTGTGTTGAAATATGAAATGGCGGGTTGGAAATAATCAAATCATAGTTATCTTCCATGTCATTGGAAAATTCCTGAAATGAAGCGTGGTAACAAGATAGTCTTTCTGACCAATTACTCGCCTTAAAGTTTTCTGTTGCTTGCTGATAAGCCGCTTGATTTAATTCTACAGCATCAATAACTTCAGCTGTGCTTCTTTGTGCCATCATTAAAGCAATTAAGCCCGTGCCGGTACCTATATCCAAAATACGCTCTGCTTTTGCACTAATTAGCGCCCATGAACCTAATAAAACGCCATCAGTACCTACTTTCATAGCTGTTTTATTTTGCTGAATGATAAATTGCTTAAATTGAAAATGTTTATACAAAGTACTACATCTATTTTAAAGTGGCTAAATTTTATAATTCATCAATTATATCTATGAAATCTAAAATTTGACGCATATTTAGTTTGATTCAAAAATAGAAAAACTCCATAATATTATAATTGATTATAGCTAATATTTTAAACTTATTGAAAATTATATATTATATAAATTCTTCATGCAATTAATCTTGTCAACAAACCGTTAATAAAAGTGCCCAAATTTCGAGTTTAATAAATGTCTTACCACTGACTATTTCTATTTTTACAAAAAATAATTTTAAAAGCAACAATGCAAAAAATTACAGACTTAAACGACATTATCTCGCAGGTAAGAAGGGATATAGTAAGAATGGTACATGCTAATAACTCTGGTCACCCAGGAGGCTCATTAGGTTGTACTGAGTTTTTAACGGCTCTTTATTTTCAGGTGATGAACCATAACTCAGAATTTAAAATGGATGGAATTGGTGAAGATCTATTTTTCCTTTCCAATGGACACATCTCTCCTGTTTTCTATTCAGTACTAGCAAGGTCCGGTTATTTCAATATAGCTGAATTGTCTACTTTCCGTAAATTGAATAGTCGTTTGCAGGGCCACCCTGCTACTCATGAAGGGCTTGAAGGGGTGCGTATTGCGTCTGGCTCTTTAGGGCAAGGGCTTTCAGTAGCCATTGGTGCTGCTACAACCAAAAAACTGAACAATGACGATAGTATTGTTTACACCTTACATGGTGATGGTGAGTTGCAGGAAGGACAAAATTGGGAAGCAATAATGTATGCGGCTGGAAATAAAGTAGATAACCTTATCGCTACTATTGATTACAACCAGAAACAAATTGATGGTTCGATTGATGAAGTATTACCTATGGGTGATTTAAAAGCTAAATTAAAAGCTTTTGACTGGCTAGTATTGGAAGAAAAAGAAGGTAATAATATTAAGGCTGTTATTAATATATTAACTACTGCAAAGGCTGCAACTGGTAAAGGAAAGCCTGTAGTCATCATCCTACATACCGAAATGGGTAATGGTGTTGACTATATGATGGGGACTCATAAATGGCATGGTTCGGCTCCTAATGATGAGCAATTGGTTGAAGCTCTTGCGCAAAACCCTGAGACTTTAGGTGATTACTAGAAATTATACAATATTCGCTTTGTCTACTCTCCTATTTGTAGGAAGTTTTACTGCTTTTGCTCAAAAAAAGAAAGAGCCTGTCAATCGTATATTATTTATTTTTGATGCTTCACAATCCATGTTAGGTAGGTGGCAATCAGGTCGTAAAATTGATATTGCCAAAAATTTACTTAGCAATATGGTAGATTCCTTAACTAAAATTGAAAATTTAGAGATTGGCTTAAGAATATATGGGCATAAAAGTGGTTATCCTCCTCAAGATTGCGATGACACTAAACTAGAAATTAATTTTCTTCCTTCACATTTAGCTGCTGATAGGATAAAAGCCAAACTTAATATGATTCGCGCAAGAGGAACTACTCCTATTGCCCATTCGCTTGAAGAAGGAGCAAAAGATTTTCCGAATGGAGATGCTCGTAATATTGTAATTTTGATAACGGATGGAAAAGAAGAATGTGGCATGAACCCTTGTGCAGTTTCTCGTTTGTATCAAAGACAAGGAATTATCCTCAAACCCTTTGTTATTGGGGTTGGATTGGATGAAAGCTGGAAAAAATCATTTGATTGTGTAGGGCGCTTTTTTGATGCGAGCAGGGAAAGTGACTTTACTAATATCCTTAATATAGTTATATCTCATATTATTGACAATACCACTGTTCAAGTAAGCCTGTTAGATGAAAATGAGAATCCTACAGAAACCAATATACCACTGACTTTCTACAATGATTTCACAGGAGTAGTTAAGTACAATTACATCCACACCATGAATGTTTATGGCAACCCTGACACTATGGTAATTGACCCTATACTTACTTATAAAGTTGTTGCGCATACTATTCCTACTGTAAGTGTCGATAGCATTATTTTAACTCCTGGAAAACATACTATTATTGCTTTAAAGACTCCTCAAGGGACATTGGAAATAAAAATGAATTCTCAAATTAAGTATCAGTACATTGTTCGTCCTGCTGGTATTGACACAACATTATACGTACAAGATGTTAATACTATAGAAAAATATCTTATTGGTAGATATGATATTGAAGTTCTTACCCTACCAAGAACAAAGTTTGTTGGTGTAGAAATAAACCAAAGCACGAAAACTACTTATACCATTCCTACTCCTGCTTTAGCTAACATATTACTACCGTCAAAAGGATATGGTGGTTTGTATGTTCAAAATGGTGATAAGTTAGAGCAGATTTATCATTTCAAAGGAGAAAAGATGCAACATAAGCTTACTCTTTTACCCGGAAATTACAAAGTAGTTTTTAGGGCAAAATCAGTAAAGAAATACATTTATACTAACGAAAAAAGTTTTAAACTTAAATCTGGAAAATCAGAAATTATTAAATTTTATTAATATATGGAATTAAAAGATACGCGCTCAGGATTTGGAGCAGGACTAACAGAGCTAGGTAGAACAAACCCTAATGTAGTAGCGCTTTGTGCCGACCTTACTGGTTCGCTTAAAATGGATAAGTTTAAAGATGAAAATCCTGAGCGTTTTTTTCAAATTGGTGTTGCTGAAGCTAACATGATTGGTATTGCTGCCGGGATGACTATTGGAGGAAAGATTCCTTTTACAGGTACTTTTGCTAACTTTTCTACTTCAAGGGTCTATGATCAAATTCGTCAATCGGTAGCATATTCTGGTAAAAATGTAAAAATATGCGCTTCTCATGCTGGCGTTACTTTAGGTGAGGATGGAGCTACACATCAAGTACTAGAAGATATTGGTATGATGAAAATGTTACCCCACATGGTGGTAATTAATACGTGTGATTATAACCAAACTAAAGCGGCTACTATTGCTATTGCTGAGCATGAAGGGCCTGTTTATTTACGCTTTGGTAGACCAAAAGTTCCTAACTTTACTCCTGCTGACCAAAAATTTGAAATTGGAAAAGCATTACATTTAAAAAAAGGAACGGATGTAACTATATTTGCTACTGGACACTTAGTATGGGAATCTTTGAAGGCAGCAAAAACCTTAGCTGAAGCAGGAGTATCTGCTGAGATAATAAATATTCACACCATTAAACCTTTAGATAATAAAGCTATCCTAGATGCTGTTAAAAAAACAAAATGTGTAGTTACAGCCGAAGAGCATATGTTGAATGGCGGATTAGGGGACAGTATTGCTCAATTGTTAAGCAGAAATACACCTACTCCACTTGAGATGGTTGGTGTTGACGATACTTTTGGGGAAAGCGGAACACCAATGCAATTATTAGCAAAATACGGTTTGGATGCAAAAGCAATTGTAGCGGCAACCAAAAAAGCAGTAGCCAGAAAATAGTATCTTTAGTCCTTAATAAAAAGGCTATCAATTTGATTTTTTGTTAGCTTTCCATTCAACCACTCTTTGCTAATATCAGCATTGTATTTCTTATAAAATTTTATTGCAGGAGTGTTCCAGTCTAATACTTGCCATATCATTCCATTTAGTTCTTGTTTCTTACATATATTAATTGTTTCTTCAAATAATTTTGATCCGATACCTTGTCTTTTATACTCTTCCTTAATTACAAAATCTTCAAGGAATAAGAATTTTCCTTTCCATGTTGAGTAGCGAATCCAATAAAAAGATAATCCAATAATTTCATTATCTTTCTCTGCAACTAAGAACCAATACCAGGGATTTCCCTCAAACCCATCCTTTTCAAGATCTTCCAATGTAATTGTTACTTGATCTCTTGCATTTTCAAAATCAGCTAATTCTTTTATGAGTTCTAAAATAGTTGGGAGATCTTCTTTAACACCTTCTCTAATATTTATTTTCATACAACAAAAATAAAAAATTTCACGACTATATATCATTCAAAATTACAGAGGCCTTACCTATGCTTCATCAACTGAAATTACAGAATTACCTAAAACCAATTCAAAATTGAGTAAAATATTCAATCTATTAGGTAAAGAAGAAAAGCAAAAGACAAACCATATTCAGATTCTTATTTTTGAGGACGGTAGAGCAGAAAAAAGAATTGTTATAGAATAATAGAGTCTAACTTCTTATTTTTGCCAGATGAGTACTGCAAAAGACATCTTTAAAAAACATCAAGCACAAACCTTTCCTTTGCCATCTTGTTTGGAGGTAGAATCTGCCAAAGGAAGCTACATTTATGATGTTAACGGTAAAGCCTATTTGGATTTTGTAGCAGGCGTTTCTTCTTGTACTTTAGGCCACTCCAACCCTATTATTATAAATGCAGTAAAGAATCAGCTAGATAATTATACGCATGTGATGGTGTATGGAGAATATATACAATCTCCGCAATATAAATTAGCAGCACTACTTGCTGATAATCTTCCTGAAAGTTTAAGCTGCACTTATTTCACTAATTCGGGTGCTGAAGCTATTGAAGGAGCTATGAAATTAGCTAAGAGAACGACAGGACGATCAGAAATCATTTCTTGTAAAGATTCGTACCATGGCTCTACTCAAGGCGCTTTATCTATTATGGGTAATGAAGAGCATAAAGCAAAGTATCGTCCACTTTTACCTAATTGCAATCATATTATTTATAATGATAATAATTCTTTAAATAACATAACGGAGCAAACAGCAGCAGTTGTAATAGAGCCCATACAAGGAGCCACAGGATTTATAACACCTAGCAACAATTTCTTACAGAAAGTAAGAGAGAAATGTGCTGAAACAGGAACTCTCCTAATTTTTGATGAGATACAAACTTGCTATGGCCGCTTAGGAACGCTTTTTGGCTTTGAAACTTATGATGCAACCCCTGATATTTTATGTATTGCAAAAGGAATGGGTGGAGGTATGCCTATAGGTGCATTTATTGCTTCTTGGGAGATGATGAATCTACTAACCTTTGAACCCAAATTAGGACACATAACTACCTTTGGTGGACACCCAATAAATTGTGCTGCAAGCTTGGCTTGCTTACAGCATTTACTTGCTTCTGATATTATGCAAAAAGTAGATGAAAAGGAACAACTTTTTAGAACGCATTTAAAGCATCCGAAAATCAAAGAGATTAGAGGAAGCGGTTTGATGCTTTCCATTGAATTTGAAGATGAAGAATTAGCTCAAAAAGTAGTGGAACAATCACTAGAAAACGGATTAATTTTATTCTATTTTTTATTTACTAAAACAGCAATTCGTATTACTCCTCCTCTAACCATTTCTGAAAAAGAAATTATTGAAGGTTGCAAGGTTATAAAAGGAATATTAGACGCATAAAAAAAGGAGCCTTGGCTCCTTTTTATAATGATTAGAAATAAAGAATTACTCTCCTCCTAATCTAATATTAATACCTAAGCCAATAGCCATTCCAAATGTACTTGGGGCATCAGAATCAGTTTCAGTTACAGTACCATCAAAATTCACCTTTGAAGAACTAGACCCACTGCTAGTTGCAATACCAAAACTAGGCTCAATACATACTCTATCATTCCACATCAATGAATAACCAACTCCAGCATTTAACCCAAATGTAGAAGTTTTATCCTCTGTTGTGAAAGTAGTACCTCCAGAAGAAGCATCCTCTTCATATGAGGTTGAGCCAATAGCTATACCTACAGAAGCAAAAAAAGCATCATTCATATACAATCTAAAGAAAGGTGAAATGTTCATAGCACCTGATTTATATTCAACATCATTAACTTCTTCACTAGACGAACCCATTGAAAATCCAGTTCCAAGCATCATGTTATAAGTAATGAAATAGCCAACTGTTGGCGTTAAAGAATAGTCTTGCCAAGAAACGTTAGCTAAATTAGATCCTACTCCAATTGCAACAGAACCTTGCTGTGCAAAAGACAAAGTAGTTGAAATAGCAACTACCGTTAACATGGTAAATAATTTTTTCATATTGTTTTTTTTAATTATTAGAGCAAAAGTAATAAAAACAATGACTTGGTTATAATAACTGTATCAGTTAATACATTCCCTACTGAATCTTTAGTTTCCATTTTCACGCTTATTTAACATAGGAACAAACAAAAACTCCCCATGAGTAGTTATTTTATTTTCTGTATCAGAAATTTTTTCGATAAGATGCATCACTTGAACATCACCATCATCTATTGGGACAACCATCTTACCTCCTACTTTTAATTGTTTTACCAAATCATCTAGTATAAAAGGAGCACCACAAGTAACAATTATCTTATCAAAAGGAGCAAACTTTGGCAATCCTTTATAGCCATCACCATAAACAAAGTTGCATTTATAGCCTAATTTAGG
>DUAO01000032.1 GCA_012960805.1 Flavobacteriales bacterium
CAGTTTCCTTGTTTTATTTCATATGTACTACCATCTAGTTTGTTAATAAAATCAAATTCACCTGCTGTATTAAGTAATAATGGATTATCAATTCCATCTGAAACAAGAGTTATGTTATTTTTAACCTTTTTATCAAACCCTTGATACTCTGTATTAATTGTAAACATGCCATCTTGAATGCCTTTGTATGGGGTTTTTATAATAGTCAGCTTCTGGTCAGACAAATAACTTGGAATAACAGTATCTTCGATAGATATAGGCAATCCGTTATACAAAATATCTTTTACAATGACATTGTCTGGAATAAGGTTGTATAACTCTAGGGTTCCATCTGTGTAGTGCCTTATATGTAGGTGTTGAGAAAATTCTGATGCTTGTTGTTTGGTTGGCAATGCCAACTGTCTTGTGGAAGTGCTAGTATTATCTAATTTGACTTCTGAGCTGTATTTTTCAATAGGGTCGATTAAGTATTTTTTTTGGCTATCAATAATTTTTTGTAAATTATCCTTAACAATTTTTGCACTTTTCTTCTTGTCAACTGGGAATATTGATCCAGCTGTATCAAAGTATTTCTGTAAATTATTTTGTATGGAGTTTGATATATCGAATAAATTATTAGCTAGATTTGTTTTGTAATTTGGAGAGTTTAGTACAGTTGAATATAGGCCTTTTGGTTCAAAGAATCTAGTTTTTTCAATATCGCTTAGTTTTGCAAAACTAGAAGCATCCGTTGTTATCGGCTCAAGTCTCAGAGTATATGGACTAAAGTAGTACCTACTATTAAAATTCAGTAGTGTGTGAAAGTCTCCCCAGGCCATTGCCATAATATACGACTTTGTAAATTTATCTATGTCATAAAGTAGCACATTCTTTGCCATATGTTGTTTTAACACATAGCTATATAACTTTCTATAAGTGTAATTTTTTAGGTATTTTTTACTTCCATAAAGCTTTACAAATAAAATTGGGTCTGATAGCCTGTAATCAGAATGACTGTTTGCTGATTTGTCGTACAACCATTTATCTTCGTTTGAAAACCTGATAATTATTGACTCCTTTCTTTTTTGCTTCTCTAAAAGCTCTTTGGACATGTGTTCTTCAATATTCATAATGCCCCAATCGGTACCATTGACATATACATTGGCAAAATTATGGGTAGAAGAAAGGTTGCCAACATTTTTCATCATTGATTGAAATACATAATCATAGGGAAACTGTCTTTCGCCAGGTTTTTGTATAGAGAATTTATTAAAACCAAGGATTGTTCTTTTATTTTTTAGACCTATTCGAAAGCTATTCCTATATTTACTAGTCCAATGTCCCGCTAGGTCGCCTTTTAATCTTAATCTTGCTTTATAAGTACTCCCTTCAAATCTAATTTTTGCATTTACAGTAGTAGGCTTATGTAACACTCCATTTTTTATTGCTTTTTGTTTATCAGAGTTAATCTTTTGTAAATCAGTAAATTTAATATCAATATCTATTCTTTTAACTTCATTGCCATTAATTTTATATTGGATTATTTTAGGAATAGCATTTACTAATGATCGTATTATTTCTTCTTTGTATTTGGAAAAGCCACTTGCATTTTCATTATGAAAAATCCCTTCACCCGTATCTACTAAGTTCACACGGTTAGAAAATCCCAAGTCCTTAGACATGATGTACTGGATAAAATCCTCTTTTTCAGTTTTAAGTTTTTCAGAATTTAAAGTAAAAAAAGATAGAATTAACACTGTTAGTACAAGTGCAGTAGTTTTTAAACCTATACTATTATTTTTTATAAGCATTTTATGCCTTATCTTTATAAAGCTCTATAGCCGATACTTGCAAATGCTACCAATTAGTCTTAGCCTCAAAGAATGTAACATTCATACTATCATCCAAAATGTGAAGCTTATTTGCTATTGTTTCAACAGGGCGCTTCTCATTAGGAACAACAAGCATAACCGCAGTGTTGCTTGAAGAGTTTTTATCTAAACGAACTAACTTTAGATTTTCTACAATTGGAGTAATTTCTTTCAAAATATCTTCAAACATAATATCTACTTTTGTCCACTTAACAACAAGATTGTACTCACTTGTTTTTGCTATCTTTCTGTTTGATAGCCACATATAAACAATAAAAAGAATTGATAGAGATAAAATTGTCGTTATTAGTATTTGTCCAGCTGCATAGCCAAGACCAATGGCAATTGCTAGAAATAAATAAACAAGCTCCTCAGGTTCTTTAATTGGCGTTCTAAAACGAACAATTGATAATGCACCTACCAATCCCAGAGATAATGCAAGTGATGACTTAACTACAATGATTACAAGAAACACTACTGCTGAAAGAACAGGAATGATAGAACCAATATGCATTTTACCCGTAAGAGAGAAAGACCTCTTTATATAAAAGTCTCTCACAATAAATGACATGATAACGCACATAAAAAAACTAAATAGCGTTGGAATTAAATCCAGTTGAGTCATATTTGGATTTATCAGTTCATTTATACTAATTACATCACCAATACTTGTATTATCATTCATAATTATTACTATTTCAAAGTGTTAAAATTACAACTTTTAGAGTTGTTTTAATCAAAAGATTCATCAGATAACCCACCTCTTCTTCAGGATGATTCCAATTTTCAGTACTGAAGCAAATAGAGTCAACGCTTTAATGCTTTTTTTTTGAACACGCCTCAACAGTCGAACGCACACAATCCATACCTTTTTTATGCCCAAGTGTGCGAGGCAATCCTCTTGCTTTTGCCCAACGGCCATTACTGTCCATAATAATAGCAATGTGTTTGGACTGATAGTTGTTATGTCATTCATATTTTATTAACTTATACCTCATCCAAACTACCGCACCATTACCTCATGCAGAAACAATAAATACATAAATATCAGTAAAACTTATGATACTATAATTATCTCAATAAAATTAATTCCTTTTTTGGATATATCTCGCCACCCACATCAATGATTCACTTGGGTTCGCACTTGTTCAGGTAGGTCTTCTCGAATTTAGCGCTTACCTATTCTGTTATGTGCCCATAGGGTTAAAGCAACCATTTTTTTTGCCTGGATGAACCCAAATTTTTTTAGCTTTTTTTGTTATCTATTACTTGACCGCCCAGTACAGCTAATAAACGTTCGCTTTGCTCCTGAGATTTAATGATCTCTTCTTTGTACTCTTCGATCACTTAAAAAAGACTCCATGGCAATTTCGGCATTAGCAAGGGGAACCTTATTCTAGTTCACTAGATGCTGAGAACAGTACATTGTAATGAGAATATATATCTGCCAAAGTGCCTTTGTTTTGTAGCAGATCAAGTACTATTATTGTTTAAAACTCTGAACTATAGTTGATTCGTTTTTACTCCGAATTTCTAGTCTAGTTTAACTCGTTAGAAATAATAAATCTGAAATTGTTACCTTAATTTGTTAGGGTATTATATACTTATTAAGTTAGCAAAATACGTTGTATTGTTGCGTTTATATTAAAAGAACATAGAAGAATGGAACCAAATAATTTTATAGCGGAAGTGTATAGAAGAATGGACTTACTGCTCCCGAAAAGTAAAAATCAATCCGTAACTATCAAATACAACGACTTTATTAATAATATTGATGCCAAAAGTGCAGTATATCAATACAAATCCTTATTGCCTAATGATAAAAATGCCAAGATACTAGATATAGGCTTCGGAAATGGCTGGTTTATGGCTGCATGTATTGAACTTGGATACACTAATATATATGGTGTCGATTTTAATGGTAAGGAAAAAATGTTAGACATCTGTAAAAACTCTAATTCAATAATAGAGGTTTTTAATATAAACAGCAATATTGGAGATTTTTTGTCAGAAAATAATAAGCAGTTTGATTTCATACACCTCTCTCATGTTATTGAACATATTCCAAAACACTCATTGCTATATATAGTAGACGCCATATACATGTCACTAAGTAATAATGGAGTTGCACTATTAAGAACTCCAAATATGGAGGGTCCACTCACTTCGTCAGATTTTTATATTACACTTGGGCATGAATATGGATTCAGTGCATCAAATTTACAATCATTATTGTCTATATGTGGATTTGAAAATATTAGTTATCATGATTTCTCGATTTATAATCCGTCAGTAAAACAATATATAGGAAATTTCTTAAGAGGAATTTTTATCGCATTTATCAAATTTAAATATAGACTATTTGGTGCAACAGGCGATAACTATTACGGGCAGTTCGGATTGGAACTAATTGTTTCGGCTAAACGAGGAAACTTACCAGCATTATTTAGCAAAAAGTACAAGTAATATAAATCTGCAAAAAAATGCAAGCAAAAGCCATTTTTCTTGACCGTGACGGTGTAATCAATAAAGAAAAAACTATCTTTACAAACAAGAAGATTTTGAATTTATTGACGGTGTATTTGAGGCTTGTAAATATTTTCAAAAAATCGGTTACCAACTGATTGTTGTTACTAACCAATCGGGCATCACTAGGGGTATTATCAAGAAGAGGATTTCCATAAGCTTGGTGTCGTAGTGAATACCTACTGTACCCATGTCCTCACTGGATGAAACCGGAATGTCTTCATAAGAGAAACGATACCGACCTGTAAATTTTTCTACATTAGCAGGATTTATTTTTCTCTGCTTTGGCTTTTTCTTATCGTAAAGCCTTATTTTTGGTTGATTTGACTTCTTAGTTGTCGCGTTCAAAGTTTTTGGTTTAATAACTTCAGATACAACTTTTCGCTCTGCAAAGGGTTTTTGTGTTTCTTCCTTATTTTGTATTTGTGGCTTTTTCTCTGAATAAGATTTTTCTATTTTTTTTGTTGTTATTTTTTTTGCCGGTTTTTCTTCATCTTTCCAAAAAGAAAATATATTTGATGATGATTTATTAGATAAAGACTCTTTTGAACCACATACTCTACCGCCATTAGCAGTCATTTTACAGCCATACGAAGATCCGGCTAGCGCTTGAGGCGTGATAAAAAAAGTAGCAAAAAAAAGAAATGGCAATATTTCCAATTATTTTTTTCATTACTTTTGTGTATTTACTTGATCGCCCGTTTTACCAAAACGCCTTTGACGTGAAGAAAATGAAACAATGGCTTTATCAAGTGCTTGTTTGTCAAAATCTGGCCAATAGCCATCGGTAAAATAATATTCTGCGTAAGCCAATTGCCACAACAAAAAATTACTCACCCTTTTTTCACC
>DUAO01000033.1 GCA_012960805.1 Flavobacteriales bacterium
GTTTCGAAGTAGCTACCATTTGCCTATGGGTTGATGGCGGATTCACTTCTACCCTAACATTTAAACCTATTTCCGACAATTGACTCTGAATGTACTCGCATAAATCCAAATAAGAGGACGTAGTATACAGAACAATTTCTTTATCCAAATTGAGACCATCTTCCATCTTAGCTTCCATAATTAATTGTTTGGCTTTTTCAGGATTAAAATTATAACCTTTCACATGATCAGAAAAAGAAGGCAACCCTAAGGGAACAAATCCATTTACAGCAGGTGTTCCTATATTATTTCTGATGTATTTGAGCATTTTCACTCTATTAAAACCATAATTAATTGCCTGCCTTATTTTGAGTGGCAAAGGGTCTTCCATCAAAAAACCTAAGTATTCAGTATTCAAATAAGGTTGGGATTGCAATACGACTGTATTCTGATATTTTGTTTGCAACTCTCCTGTACTGGTTAAAATTTCATCTTTATAACTTGCATCAATTCCTGAAATAAAATCTAACTTACCCTGTATAAATTGCAAAAAAGCAGACTGTTTGTCCTTAATAAAAGTAATGACTATTGCATCCAGAAAAGGTAAGCGTTTCTCACCTTTTTTCTCAAAATAATTAGGGTTTTTCCTGAATACTAATTTTACACCATCTACCCATAATTGAAATTGAAAGGGTCCTGTTCCAATTGGATGACGATTAAAGTTACCTCCCTCTACAATCTCCTTAGGAACAACTGAGCAATATTGCATACTTAGTAAAGATAAAAATGCGGGAAAAGGTGTTTTTAATTCTATTCTGAAAGTAGAATCATTTTTAGCTTTAAAACTATTCACATTAGATAAAACCCAAGCGCCAGGAGAAGCAAGATCTTCATCTAATAATCGGGAAAAAGAATATTCAAAATCTTGGGCAACTACTTTCCTTCCTTTTCCATTTTCAAAGATTTTATCATCATGGAAATAGACATTATTTCGTAAGCTAAAAGTATAGTGCAAAGCGTCAGCTGAGATTGTCCAACTTTTAGCAATAGAGGGCTGGGTATTTAAGGATTTATCCAATTGAACTAAACCATTGAATAATTGATTTGTGACCCAAATAGTCGCTTGGTCCTTTGCAAAAGCAGGATCCAGAGTTGCTATTCCTGACGATTCATTGTACCTGAAAATAGCTAAATCCTTATTATCATATCTATCACCACAAGCGGTAAAAAAAAAGATTGTAATAAAAAAGCCGACTCTCCACTTCATAATTCAGTTTTAAGTCGGCTAATTTAAGGATTTAAAATTACCGCATTAGATATAAATAGCAGTTGGGTTATTTAATGTTGAAGGATTACCATTTCCAAAACCCCATAGCCATGTATCTAGGCTACCTATTGATAAGTCTTGAAACTCAACTACTAATGAGCCGCATCCGATAGTAGCTGAGAGTGTCGTAAAATCAGCACTTACTTGTGGGTTTGCACTACTGGAAATAAGCATGGCTACAAGGATTAGGAAAAGGTGAAGTGGCTTACTTTTTAGTAAGCTAAATCTTTTATGTGATAAGAAGCTAAGTATAATTAATGTCATGGTTTTTGTGTTAATTAATATAAAGAACCTACAAGATAAAACGGCTGAGAAAATATTAAGTTACAATTCTGTCAAATCTTTTTGATTTCCTACTTTTGCAGCATGGTTAAAGGTAAAAAAGCAGCATTCTACACTTTAGGTTGTAAACTCAACTTCTCTGAAACCTCTACTATAGGAAGACAACTATCTGATATTGGTTTTTCAAAAACTGAATTTGAAAAAAAGGCTGATTTATATGTAATCAATACTTGTTCTGTTACTGAAAATGCCAATAGAGAGTGCAGAAGAATAATCAGAAAAGCAAAGAAGAGCTCCCCTGAAGCTTTTATAGTGGTAACGGGCTGTTTTGCTCAACTAAAGCCTAAAGAAATAAGTGATATTGAAGGAGTAGACATGGTATTAGGAGCTAATGAAAAATTTAATTTACCACGGCTACTTTCTGATTTAAAAACGGTTGAAACAACAGAGATTCACGGATGTAAAATTGATGATTTAGATTATTTCTCTTCCTATTCATTAACTGATCGTACGCGTTCTTTTATGAAAATACAAGACGGTTGCGACTACCCTTGCACCTATTGCACTATACCTCTTGCTAGAGGAAAAAGCAGATGCGACAGCATAGAAAATATTATCAAAAATGCAAATGATATTGCATCAAAAGGCATAAAGGAAATTGTAATTACTGGAGTAAATATTGGTGAATTCAAGGATAAAAATGACAATAGAAACTTTGCTGATCTTATAAAAGAATTAAATACAATTGAAGGAATTGAGCGTTATAGAATATCCTCTATTGAACCTAATTTAATTACGGATGAAGTAATAGAGTTTGTAAAACAATCCAAAAAATTTATGCCTCATTTTCATATTCCTATGCAATCAGGGTCAGATCTTGTGCTGGGTAAAATGAAAAGACGCTACCAAACTAAATTATATCGCAATAAAGTTGAAAAAATTGTTAGTGAAATTAAGGATGTTTGTATTGGGGCTGATGTAATTGTAGGTTTCCCAGGAGAAACTCAGGAGGAATTCAATAAAACACTCAGCTTTATTAAAAGTCTTCCCATCTCCTATTTGCATGTATTTACATATTCGGAAAGAGAAAACACGCCCGCTATATTGATGAATAGCATAGTCGGTAAACAAGATAGAGCGGACAGAAGCAAACAATTACGAATCCTATCCAATAAATTGCAAAGAGCATTTTATGAGAAATACTTAAATACTGAACATACTGCTCTTTTTGAACAAGAAGATAAACAAGGTTATTTATCAGGATTCACTGACAATTATATAAAAATTAAAATACCTTTTACTACTGAAATTTGCAGAACAAAACAACAAGTAAAATTGATTGAAATAGATGCAGACGGTATAATGAAAGCTGAACTACTTTAAACTATGTATCCAACAATAAGCCATCTTTTAAACGATTTATTTGGAATAGACATCCCTCTTCCTATTCAAACCTTTGGTTTCTGGGTTGCTATTGCTTTTGTAGCCGCATCCTATGTTGTTGTTAAAGAACTAAAACGAAAAGAAAAAGAAGGGCACCTTAGTGCAACTACTAGCAAAGTAATCATTGGTAAAGGATTAACTGTTTCCGAAATATTCAGCAGTTTAATTACAGGTTTTTTTATTGGATTTAAACTAATTGAAGCTGTTTTCCATTATGCTGATTTGGTAGCTAATCCTCAGGATTTCATTCTTTCAACAAGAGGAAATCTTATGGGAGGTATTTTCATTGCAGCTCTATCAGTATACCTGAAATGGACTGCTAACAAAAAGACTAAATTAGCTACCCCTAAGGAAATTGAAAAGACAGTTCATCCTTATGAGTTAGTAGGAAATATGACCATAATTGCTGCAGTATCAGGAATTATTGGAGCTAAGATTTTTCATAACTTGGAAAATATGGGTGAATTTTTAGCTGATCCAATTGGGCAGCTTATGGCCTTTAGTGGGCTTACTTTTTATGGAGGGCTTATAGCAGGAGCGGTTTCAGTAATTTGGTATACCAAAAAATACAAAATAAATACACTTCATTTGATTGATGCTACAGGTCCAGCCTTGATGCTCGCCTATGGTGTGGGGCGTATTGGCTGTCAGCTTTCTGGTGATGGCGACTGGGGAGTTAATAATTTAGCCGCCAAACCTGATTGGATGAGTTTTTTTCCGGATTGGATGTGGAGTTATAATTTTCCTCACAATGTAATCCGATCTGGAATCCCTATGGAGGATTGTGGCGCTAAATTTTGGGAGCCATATTGTTATCAGTTAGCTAACCCTGTATGGCCCACCGCTTTTTATGAAGTAGTAATGTGTTTGCTTATCTTTAGCTTTTTATGGGCTATTCGAAAACGAATTCGTATTCCTGGTATGCTTTTTTGCATTTACCTTGCTATGAATGGTGTAGAGCGCTTTTTCATTGAAAAGATAAGAGTAAATACTAAGTACGATATATTGGGAGGAATTACACAAGCAGAGATTATCTCGTTTTGCTTGGTGCTTATTGGCCTTTTAGGCTGTCTTATACTGTATAGAAACAATAAGAAAGCTACTCAATAACTATTCTTCTCTCTACTATTGGATTGCTTACGCAATGGTGTTAAATAGTTAAATTGTTAAAAAGCCCGAACAGCCCTAACATCGTTGGAGACGCTCTTAGAGCTGATCCACTGGAGGCCTGTGTAGAAAAACTGAACCCACGCATTAACGTTATCGACATCGTTCTCAGTAGAACTCCAATAGCCGGCAGGAGTAAAACTGCTCCCTCCGTTTGCTATAGCTGTAGTGTTAATTATTGTTTTATTCAGACGCATCTGGTTAAGCTCTTCTTTCGCCGGCAAATACCAGTCGCCATAGCCTCCCCCGGTATATTGAGCACAAATAAATGCAGCATAAGCACCAGATCCCTGAGCCCCTGTAATGCGTTCGGTATTGCTAGCCCCTCCAAAGGCTCCTTCCCGCATTGCTTTAACATCTAAATTAGCACCATTGTACCACTGTATACCGCTACTCTGATCTTCTATAGAGCAGACCAGGCCGTGTTGGCCTGTTCCGTCTACCCAAAAAACAACACCTCCATACTTGTATTGGCCTACTACTGAGGTTTGTGACAATGCTGACGCAGCTATAATGTTTGCAACCATAGTAGAATCAGCGCCTAGATTACCCGCTTGCAGTGCATATGGCACACTCATAAATTGTGTTATTCCCATATCAACCCCATTCATTTCTACTTGAATATAATGATTAGAGGCTCCCCATGAGATTGAATCAAATGTTAATGAATTACCAACAGTTGTTGTTGTTCCTTGGCCTATAACTAAAGTAAAAAGACCAAAATCATTGGTAGCTACTGTATGTGTTTCTTGCCAACTTATAGCTGAAGTGGTTGTGTCTGAGATTACAGATAACTGAATAGTTAAAGTCTGATTCATTAATACATCCCCACTAGCATCTCTTGCAACTGCTTGATAGTTGATTCCTTGTGGTACACTTTGAGCGAAAGTTATTGCACAAAATAGTACGCTTGTGAAAATTAAAAATTGTTTTTTCATTGTTTATTGGTTTTAAGTAAATATAGCCCTACAAATGTAATAAATCCATTTAGTA
>DUAO01000034.1 GCA_012960805.1 Flavobacteriales bacterium
TCTTTGTCTAGCATCAATGGATCGTTTAAAAATTTCAATGTGTTTGATGTCGGTTTTAGGAATATTCAGATATTCCGCTAGTGTAGTTTTTAACAAATTAGGGGTTGATGCTACTTCAGGAAGAACTTGTATTTGCAGGGTATTTATCACGGTTCAAAAATACAGATTGCCATTGAACGAATAAGATCTTTTCAAATTTAATTTTGATTAGCATAAAAAACTCTTTTGTAATTGTATTTTTGCAGGAAACGATTTAACAATGAAAAAACACTTTTTATTTTTTTTAATTGCAGTATTTAGTTTTCAATTAATTGCTCAAGAAAATAAGTTACAGTTAAAATCAGGAGATATACTTTTAGATTTTGATTTACAGGTAAATACAAATATTAATTTGAATTATTGCTTTATGTCATTTAACGCAATACCAACTGCTGAAATAAAAAGCAAAATAGAAGGTGAAGGCATTCAAATTTTGGAATACATTCCTAAAAATACTTTTGTGGTAAGCATTCCTAAAAATACAAATACAGCAGACTTAGCTATTTATGGAGTCAGTGCAGTTTCTTTAATTAAAGGAGTACATAAAATTGATCCTAAAATTCAGAATAACACTTTTCCTGATTGGTCGATTAACAATGGAAAATTATCGGTAAAAGTGTTGTTATACAAAAATGCAGATATATCAATTACTCAAGAATTATTTAAAAGTTCGGCTCATAAAGTTGTTGATGTGAATGTGTTTAGTAATAGTATTACCCTTGAGATTGACCCGTCAGCATTAAGTGCTTTAGCAAATATTAATGATGTGTGGTATATAGAGCCAATAGACCCTCCATCAGTAAAGGAAAATAAAACAGGCAGAACGCTACACAGATCAAATACAATTAACACTAATTATGCAAGCGGCAGGCATTATAATGGAGAGGGAATAAATATAATGATGCAAGATGATGGTTTAGTAGGGCCTCATATTGACAGGCAAGGTAGGGTTGATCAATCGTTTTGCGTAGGATGTAGTTCAAGTTCAAGTAATGATCATGGAGATCATGTATCAGGAACAATTATGGGTGCAGGAAATCTAGACCCTTTAGGAAAAGGAATGGCAGATGGTGCTTTTTTATATGTTTATTCTTCATCTAATAATAATTATTATGATGTTCCAACGATATACCAAAATAATGATGTAATTATTACATCCAAATCATACAGTAATGGCTGTAATGCTGGATACACATCACTTGCTAAAGATTTAGACGAGCAGATTAATTTATATCCTTCTTTAATTCATGTGTTTTCAGCAGGAAATAACGGAAATTCTGATTGTGGTTATGGGGCAGGAAATGGCTGGGGAAATGTAACCGGAGGACATAAACAAGCTAAAAATGTAATTGCCACTGCAAATCTTACTGAGGTAGGAGGATTAGCTTCCTCATCCAGTAGAGGTCCTGCAGCTGATGGAAGAATAAAGCCTGATATTGGCGCAAAAGGAACATCTGTTTATTCTCCTGTTTCACCATACACTTACGATACATATACGGGGACTTCAATGGCCTGTCCTGGAATTGCAGGAATTATGGCGCAATTATATCAGGCATATAAAGAACTTAACAATCAGAATCCTCCATCAGCATTAATGAAATGCATATTATTAAATTCAGCAGATGATATAGGAAATCCAGGACCTGATTTTAAACATGGTTGGGGAGAAGCGAATGTATTTAAAGCAGTAAAGATATTGGAGGCTAATGATTACCTTACTGATTCGGTGTCTCAAGGTGATAATCGAACGCATTCGATTAGCATACCTGCTGGTATAAAACAAGTTAAGGTTATGACTTATTGGCATGATAAGGAAGCAAGTACGAATGCCTCTATTGCATTAGTTAACAATTTAAACACCTACATAACTGATCCAAATGGGTTGGTGTATGATCCTTGGGTTTTAGACGCAACACCAAACTCATCTAATCTAGATCAAAATGCGGTAAGGGGTATAGATGATTTAAATAATATGGAGCAAGTGACTATAGATAACCCAACAGCAGGAACATATATATTGTCAGTTTATGGCTTTACAATTCCTTTTGGCCCTCAAGAGTATTATGTTACCTATGAACTAATAGATGAAGATGTTACATTAACGTACCCTATAGGAGGGGAGGGCTTTGTACCTGGAGAAACAGAGCTATTAAGATGGGATGCTTCAAATGGGAATACTCCTTTTACATTAGAATATACAACTGACGGAGGAGTGCTTTGGAACACTATAACCACAAGCGCTGGAGTTAATTCAAGTTATTATAGTTGGACAGTGCCAAATACTATTACTAATGAAGCTAAAGTACGAGTAAGTAGAAATGGGTTTATGGATGAAAGTGATGCTGACTTTACAATTGTTGGTGTACCACAAAATGTTACTGTAAATTGGATTTGTCCTGATTCAATATATGTACTTTGGAATACTGTAAACGGAGCAACTGAGTATGAAGTAAGCATGTTAGGTAATGTATATATGGACTCCATGACTACTACTAATAATTTAACGGCTTTAATTGTAAACCCAAATCCTTCAATTACTGATTCTTGGTTTTCAGCATGCGCTAAGGTAAATGGAAAAAAGGGGAGAAGAGCAGTTGCTATTAATGCACAGCCAATAAATAATGGCTGTATAGCTCCTCCTGTGGCAGATTTTACTACAAACGGATCCTCCTCTTGTTCAGGGAATGTTAGTTTTATTGATGCTAGTTTAAATCAACCTAACACTTGGCAATGGGATTTTGGAGATGGTACTACATCCAATCTTCAAAACCCAATACATACTTATTTACAAGCAGGCACTTATGATGTAAGTTTGTTTGTTTCAAACGGATTAGGACAGGATTCAATTTTAATATCGGCAGTAGTTACTATAAATTTTATGCCAGCACCAATTGCATATAACGACACTTCATATGTAAACCCTGCTATTTTTTCCCTTACTACAGCCACTAATTTAGTAAATTGGTATATTGACACACTTGGTAGTGCATCTATTTATTTTGGTTCTCCTTTTACAACTCCATTACTTAGCACTAATACAACATATTATGCGCGTGAAATAGGAGGACTTTTAATTTACGGAGGCCCATTGGATAATACTATGGGTGGCGGTGGATTTTATAATAATGATAGGCATTTGTTTATTGATTGCTTCACATCTTCTAAATTAGTTTCAGCTGATGTATATGCTGGCACAGTACAAGCTATTACTTTTGAACTTAGGGATAATAGCAGCCAAGTGATAGCCGATACTACTATTACTGTTCAAATAGGTTTAAATACTCTTATTCTTAATTTTGATATGCCTATTATGAATAATCTTGAACTAGGAATGAGTAGTGGAAACTCAAATTTGTACAGAAATAATTCCGGAGCAGCCTACCCTTACGCTATTGGTACACTAGCAAGTATTACCGGACACAATTCTCCTAATAGTGCTGGATATCATTACTTCTTTTATAATTTGCAAATGCAGGAAAACTGCCTGTCCGATTATGCTGAGGCAACAGCAGTATTTATGGTGCCATCAGATGTTAAAAATATTACAGAAAAGCAGTTTTCAATTTC
Source organism: Flavobacteriales bacterium (assembly GCA_012960805.1). Lineage (GTDB taxonomy): Bacteria > Bacteroidota > Bacteroidia > Flavobacteriales > BACL11 > UWMA-0277. The sequence continues at coordinate 3,607 of DUAO01000034.1, forward strand.
CCCAAATCCTGCTACTAGTTTTATTAACATAAGTACTGATGCAACTATTGAGCGTATTAATATTTTTGATGTAAGAGGGGGTTTAGTTTTTAGCAAGCCTTATTCAGTAAGCAGTACTTCTGTTGATATAAGTAAGTTTGCAAAAGGAATATATGCTGTTCAACTTATTAGTCAAGAAATCTCAAGCGTTCAGCAATTAATTATTGAATAGTGCGGGTTTTTATAGTAATAGCATTTTTCAGCATTTGTTTTATTACTAGTTCTGCTCAGGATAAGATACTAATCGCTCCTTTTTTTATTGTTGATGGAGATACTATTTTTACAAGTAATATTCCTGAAGTTGAAATATTTTCCTTTAAAGATAAAGACGAACGCAACAAGTATTACATCCTAAAAAGGAGAGTTCTTAAAGTATATCCTTACGCACTGATGGCAAAAGAAAAATTGTATGGCATACAACAAGGACTAGATACAATTCCAAAAAGAAGACATAAGAAACGCTATACTAAAGAAGTGGCAAAATGGGTAAAAGAGGAATATACTAAACAATTAAAGAATCTTACTATGAGTGAAGGAAAGATTTTAGTTAAACTGATTTACCGAGAAACCAAAACTACTTCCTATGAAATTGTAAAATCCTACAGAGGAAGATTTAATGCCTTTTTTTGGCAAACCATGGCTAAACTATGGAACAATAACCTAAAAACGGCATATGACCCTGTAAATGTGCGAGAGGATATGCTCATTGAACATATTTTGATTCAAGCAAAACTAGAAGGAAAGTTTGAATAAAAAACGGGTATAAAGTCTATTTAGCAAATTGTGCTGACACTTTTTTGTTTCTTGGTCCTTCAGAATAATCATAAAAACCTTCTCCTGATTTAATGCCCAATTTACCAGTTGTAACCATATTAACTAAAAGTGGGCATGGGGCGTATTTTTTGCTGCCAAATCCTTCATGCATTACTTCAAGAATAGATAGACATACATCCAAGCCTATAAAATCAGCTAAATGTAATGGTCCCATTGGGTGAGACATTCCTAAAATCATAACGGTATCAATTCCTTCAACTGAGGAAACATTCTCATGTAGAGCATAAATTGCCTCATTTATCATTGGCATCAGAATTCTATTTGCTATGAATCCTGGCGAATCATTTACTTCAACAGGTATCTTAGCTAGAGTTTTACTCATCTCCATTATGGTAGAGGTTACTTCATCTGAAGTAAACTTTCCTCTTATCACTTCCACTAATTTCATGATTGGAACAGGATTCATAAAGTGCATTCCAATTATTCTTTCTGCTCTATCAGTCACTGAAGCAATTTCAGTTATTGAGATAGATGAAGTGTTTGATGCGAGAATAGTATGTTTGTCACAAACTTTATCTAGTTGTGCAAAAATTTTCAGTTTCAGCTCTTTATTTTCAGTGGCAGCTTCCACTACTAACTCAATTCCTTT
>DUAO01000035.1 GCA_012960805.1 Flavobacteriales bacterium
GATGGAGGAGAGGTTGCTATCGGCTCTCGTTATGTAAAAGGAGTAAATATTGTAAACTGGCCAATGATGCGACTTTTGATGTCCTTTTTTGCATCAAAATATGTGAAATTTATTACAAGGATGCCTATTCATGATTCTACTGCTGGCTTTAAATGCTATAAAAGAATTGTTTTGGAAACTATCAATTTTAATAAAGTCCAATTTATCGGTTATGCTTTTCAAATTGAAATGAAATTCAAAGCTTGGAAATATGGATTTAAGCTAGTGGAAGTACCTGTTATTTTTACAGATCGAACTGAAGGGACATCCAAAATGAGTGGAGGAATTTTCTTTGAAGCTGTAATTGGAGTGATACAAATGAAACTCAAAAGTTTTTTTAGAAACTGGAAAAGATAAAACATGCTTACGCTTATTAAAAATGCACAACTGGTAAATGAGGGGAATATTTATCAATCAGATGTATTGATTGAGGATAAAATAATCAAGCAAATTGCTGCTGAAATAAATGTTGAAGCAGATAAAATAATTGATGCAGAAGGCTTGCATTTACTACCTGGCGTAATTGATGATCAAGTTCATTTCAGAGAGCCTGGATTAACCCACAAAGCCAATATCTATAGTGAAAGTAAGGCGGCGGTTGCTGGAGGAATTACATCCTTTATGGAAATGCCAAATACTAATCCTCAAACACTTACTCAAAAATTATTAGAGGATAAATACCAACTTGCAGCCCAAAGCTCAATTGCTAACTACACTTTTTTTATGGGAGCGAGTAATGATAATTTGTCGGAGGTATTAAAAACAAATCCAAAAAAAGTAGGGGCAATTAAAATATTTATGGGCTCTTCAACAGGAAATATGTTAGTGGATAATAAAAGTGTATTGGAAGAAATTTTTGCTAAATCCCCTATGTTAATTGCAGTCCATTGTGAGGATGAAGAAACTATTCAAGAAAATATAATAAAAGCAAAAAAAGAATTTGGAGAAGATGTCCCAATTTCTGAACACCCAAATATTAGAAGTGCTGAAGCTTGTTATAAATCATCATCAATGGCAGTGAAGTTGGCTAAAAAATACAATACGCGTTTGCATGTTTTTCATATTTCAACTGCAAAAGAGATTGCGCTATTTGATAATAAATTACTCTTAAAAGAAAAGCGTATTACTGCAGAGGTGTGTGTTCATCACCTTTGGTTTGATGAAAGCAACTATGCTGAAAAAGGAACTTTAATAAAATGGAATCCTGCAGTTAAAAAAGTAAGTGATAAAGAAGCTTTGTTCCAAGCGCTACTTGATGATAAATTAGATGTAATCGCAACTGACCATGCGCCTCATACTTTGGAGGAAAAAAGCAATACTTATTTTAATGCTCCATCAGGAGGGCCGCTAGCACAACATGCTTTACCTGCTATGTTAGCCTTTGTAAATCAAGGGAAAATAAATGTAGAAAAAGTAGTAGAAAAGATGTGTCATAATCCTGCTGTTTGTTTTCAAGTAGAAAAAAGAGGTTTTATTCGTGAAGGTTATTTTGCTGATTTGGTTTTAGTGGACTTAAACAAACCTTGGGAGGTAAATAAAGATAATATTTTATACAAATGTGGTTGGTCACCATTTGAAGGAGAAATTTTCAATACTCAAATTACTCATACATTTGTTAACGGACATATTGCTTATGAGCATGGTACGTTTGATGAAAGTAAGAACGGAATGCGCCTTACTTTTGATAGATAAAAGCATAAAAAAGACACCCATTTGGATGCCTTTTTAATTTCTCTAATATAAGTTTTACTTATTCGTGATCGTGTCCTTCATGAGATTTGTGATCATTTCCTTCATGAGCGTCTGCTTCTTCAGAACCTTCTTCAGTTGCTTCATCTCCTTCTGTAGCTTCATCTTCATGAGCAGCACAACAAGAATGATCTGCTAAACAAACAGCATCTCCTGCTGTAGCTTTACAACCTAAGCAACATGCTTTTTGGCAATCATCAGCACATGCAACTACTTCTTCTACTGAATCAGTTTCTGCAGCATCTCCTGCTCCAGAATTACAAGCAGTGAAAATAAACATAGTTCCCGCCACTAATAAATACATTAATTTTTTCATTTTATCTATTTTATTTGATTAATAATTTGTGCAAATATATAAAAAGACAACCTAGGAAGTCTTTTAATTTCTCTAAAATAATTATTTGCTTTTCGTGAATGTTTTCTTTAGTAAGACTACTCTTCAGTCGCTTCCACTTCTTCTACAGCAGTAGTGTCTTCAACTACTTCTTCAGCAGCTTCTTCTACCACTACTTCTTCAGTTGCGGCTTCTTCAGTTGCAGCAGCATCTCCAGTACCACAATTACAAGCGGTAAAAATGAAAAGTGTTCCTGCTACCAATAAATACATTAATTTTTTCATCTTAAATATTTGTTTGATTAATAATTAAGCAAATATACATTTTTTACTTGCTTAAAAGCTATCTTTGTATAATGAAAATTATCCTTTCGATATTGAGCGTTTTATTACTAGCATGTACTGCTCCAAAAACGGAAATCCCAACTGATATTTTATCTGAAACGGAATTTGCAAATATGCTAAAAGAAATCCATTTAGAAGAAGCCGCTTTTGAGCTAAACAAAAGCAAAGGATTAGAAAATGCAAAAAATACTTTAGCAAATAATTATCAATCAATCTATAAGGAACATAATATTGATGCCTCTGCTTTTAATAAATCCTTAGATTATTATGCAAAACATCCCAAAATATTAGAGGATATTTATTCAACAGTTTTAGAGCAACTAACTGACGAGCGTTCTACTTTAGATCAGCAAGAAACCAATTAGCATATTTTTGAATAGTAGTATCAATGGTGGTAAACTGAAAGTCAATTTCTTTTTTTATCTTTTCAGTAGAATAGGCCCCATTCGTCATAGCGCTATTGGCTGTTTCCCTGGTCAGCAAGGGAGGTCTTGATGTAAGAAAAGAACGAACTTTCTCAAAGCGCCAAGCTAACTCTTTCAGAAATGGAGTGACTTTTATGCTAGCTTTTGGGGTCCCAAAAGCTATCGCTATCCTATCAAAACAATCTCGATATTTTAAATTGGCGCCATTAACAATAAAGCGTTCATTTTTTACTGAACTCAATAATAAACCCACTAAGGAATTGGCAACATCAATTACATCCACATAACCTGTACTTCCAGTAGTGTATAATTTTAAACCCGAATGTATTTTCTGAAAAATTTGGGAACTTCCTTTATTCCAATCACCAGGACCCAAAATTACAGAAGGGTTTACAATCACCACATCCAACCCTTCCTGACTGGCGCGCCAAACTTCTTGCTCGGCATAATATTTACTAAGGGCATAATTACTATCCAATTTTGTAGCTTTAAAATAACATTCTTCATCAACAATCCCAACAGTAGAATTCCGCCCCAAAGCAGCAATAGAACTAACATAACCTAATTTTTTTATCCCTTTGGAAAGCGCAACATTCGCCACATTCGCCGTCCCTTCAATATTGACTTTTCGCATCAACTCTACCTCAGCAGGATGAAAAGAAACTATAGCTGCACAGTGCACTACCCTACTACAATCCTCCATTGAATTTTCCAAAGAAGGAATGTCATTCACATCTCCTGTTTCCCAATTAATTTTTGCGAATAAATCTTTTGCAGCATAATGAGAAAATACATTTTCGCAAATCTGAAGGGATGATGTCTCTCTTTTTAAAGCTTTAAAAGGCATTCCTTCTTTGGCTAATCTTAGTAAAATATGAGAACCAACAAGTCCGGTTCCTCCGGTAACAAATATCATAGGCCAAAGATAGTAGATTATAGACAATAGATATTACAGCTTAGATTTAATAATTTGTCTATTTTTGATAAAAATTTATAAGATGAACTTTGTAGAAGAATTGAAATGGAGAGGGATGATACAGGATATCATGCCAGGAACGGAAGAACAATTTCAAAAGGAAATGACCTCTGCCTATATTGGCTTTGATCCTACGGCTGATTCTCTACATATTGGAAGTTTAGTTCAAATAATGATTTTAGTGCATCTACAAAGATGTGGACACAAACCTTTTGCTTTGGTGGGGGGTGCCACCGGCATGGTGGGCGACCCTTCTGGCAAAAGTAAGGAGCGTAATTTGCTAGATGAAAAAACCCTAAATCATAACTTAAATGCTGTTCAAAAACAATTGGAACAATTTTTGGATTTTGATTGTGAAACTAACTCTGCAGAAGTTGTTAATAATTACGATTGGTTTAAGGATTTAAACTTTTTGGACTTTACCCGAGATGTAGGAAAATACATTTCGATAAATTATATGATGGCAAAAGATTCAGTAAAATCAAGGTTAGAAACCGGAATGAGTTTTACTGAATTTTCCTACCAATTAGTGCAGGGGTACGACTTTTACTGGCTTTGGAAAAACAAAAATTGCAAAGTACAATTAGGAGGCTCTGACCAGTGGGGAAATATAGTAACCGGAACAGAACTCATAAGAAGAAAAGGAGAAGGGAAAGCTTTTGCTATAACAACTCCTCTTATTGAGAAAGCAGATGGTGGTAAATTTGGCAAAACAGAAAGCGGAAATGTTTGGTTAGATAAAGCAAAAACATCACCATATAAATTTTATCAGTTTTGGCTAAATTCTTCTGATGAAGATGCCAAGAATTACATCAAAATTTTTACACTAAAAAGTAAAGACGAAATTGTAAAACTAATTACAGAACATGATGAAACTCCTCATTTAAGAATTTTGCAAAAAGCCATTGCTGATGAAGTAACTACAAGAGTGCATTCTGCTG
>DUAO01000036.1 GCA_012960805.1 Flavobacteriales bacterium
CCAAGCCCCAGCTGCCGTGACTAATCCTTCCGGCCAAGCTAAAGTTATAATAAAATCATTTTTCATTAGGTTAAAGGTAAAAATTATATTCTGTTTATCGAGTCTGAATTTTGCTCAGAAAATTCTTCTAAAACTTTAAAGAAATTTAAAATGTCTGTTTCTAAATTTTCGCCATTTATTGTAACTAATCTTATAAACGCGTTGTCATGAAAACTACCAAAACCTACCATTAACTTATTTTTTTCATATAGCTTAGTGCATAAATCCTTAGCATCAAAATCTTTATAATTAAAGCAAACTGAAAGAGAATCCTCAAAACTATACAAAGTGTAATCTGCATTTGCTTGTACATAATTTCTTGCGCTATCAGCTAAAGAAAATTCATGCTCTACAATCTTAGCGATACCAGCCGTCCCTATTGCCTTCCAAAGTGTCCAGAATTTTAATGCATTATTTCTTCTGCCACACTCAAAAGAAGTTTGCCCCAAGTTATAATTTGAATCATCTGTTTGATATAAATAATTTGCTTCATTATTGAAGGAATTGTATAAATATTTCTTGTCTTTTACTACTAAAACTGATGTGCTTAAAGGTGCTCCTATGGTTTTGTGGGCACTAAAACAAAATGAGTCTGTAAGTTCAACTCCCCGAACTAAATGTTTGTATTTTTCTGAAAAGATAACTGTTCCTCCAAAAGCACCATCAAGATGTAACCAAATATTATACCGTTGGCAAATTGGGAGCAACTCCGAAATCTTATCAAATGCACAAAGAACTGTAGTGCCTGCTGTTGCGTTCAAATAAAAAGGTGATAACCCGTTAGCTAAATCCTCCTCTACTTGTTTTTTAAAACACACAATGTCCATCTGCCCTTTTTCATTGGATTTAATATAGCGTACATTTTCTTTGCCTATTCCTGAAAATGAAGCATTTTTTGCAATAGAGTAGTGGGAGTTTTCGGAAGTATATGCAATTAATTTTCCTTGCATTCCTTTATTTTTAATCTCCTTATCTTTTTTATCCCTTGCCATTATCAGTGACATAAAATTACTCATTGATCCTCCTGTTGGGAAAGTTCCTCCACAACCTTTAGGATAGTCAATCAAAGTATTTACTTGTTTAATTATTTCGTTTTCAACACCAACTTGAGGGCCTGCGATTTTGTAAGTTGCCATACTGTTATTAAGCATAACAGCTAACAAATCACCTAAAATTGCCTTACTGTGCCTGCCGCCAAAAAGCTGATTAAAAAATAATTTTGAAGATGATTTAGGACTATTTAGTACTAATTTTTTTAATTCTTTTTTGAAATCTTCAGCAATAGCTGGACTGGATTTTAGTTCCAAATCAAATTTTGAATGAAGCTCATCAGCAGGAATTGCCGTAGCTACAGGATTAATTAGCTCATCGTTAATCAGCTCGTTAATCAGCTCGTTAAAAAAATGCAAATCTTCTTTTATATTATTATACATCAATTTGTATTAAAATAGTCTGCAAAAGTAGAAAAAATGTTCTTTTAAGTGCTTTTAGGAAGCGCTTAAGTTTGGACACATAAAACTCTGATTTTGTAACATTCTAGTAAATAGTAATTTTTCCGTATTTTTGTAGAATGAATAAATTGCTTTCTATACTATTAATTTCTTGTGTTGCTTTGTTTTCTGCAAAAGGGCAAATTATAATTAATGAATATTCTGCTGCCAATTATGATACTTACACCGATAATTATGGTGAGTATGAGGATTGGGTTGAGCTTTATAACCCAACAGCAGCCCCTATTGATTTAAATGGGTGGGCGCTTTCTGACAAAGTTTCAAATCCTTTAAAATGGATTTTTCCGTCATCATTTATTATTCAAGCAAACGGAGTGGCACTTATTTACTCTTCAGGAAGAGATGAATTAATTGGCGGGAATGCTCATACAAATTTTAAGATTACACAAACGAAAGGGAATGAAGTACTCATGCTTTCTGATGCGGGTGGTATTTTCCAAGATTCAATACGAGTATTACCCAACCAAAATTCCCATACTAGAGGTAGAGAAACAAATGGCTCGGCTATCTGGAGTGTTTTTACTGCTGGATCCCCTGATGCTAATAATCTTGGTGCTATGCAAGAATATGCAACTACACCTGTATTTTCACAAACTTCTGGTTATTATGGTGCTGCTGTAAATCTAACTATAAATTCTCCTGATCCAAACATTACAATTTACTATACCACTAATGGAGATGAGCCAAATAACACTTCAACTCTTTATACCACAGCAATTAACATTGCAAACACAACAGTGGTAAAAGCGATTTGCTATAGCTCAGATCCTACAATTCCTCCTAGTTTTATTGATTATCATACTTTTTTTATTAATGACACACATACTATTCCTATTCTGTCAATATCTGGAAATAGTGGAGCAGGAGGGCTTCTTGATTTATTAGATGGAGGTTGGGGGAGTTCAGGGCTTGAGCCTGAAGGAACAATAGAATGGTTTGATAAAAATGGAATATTACTTGATAAAGGAACTGGGGAGTTTAATAAACATGGAAATGATTCTTGGGCATACGATCAGAGGGGTTTTGATTACGTTATGAGAGATCAATTTGGCTATAATTATGCTTTACAAGATAAAATTTTTACAACTAAAAGTAGAGATAAATTTCAAAGAGTTATTGTAAAGGCGGCTGCAAATGATAACTATCCGTTTTCTTATGGTGGTTCAGGAGCACATATTAGGGATGCCTATGTTCATCACCTTTCACAAATTGGAGATTTGAGGTTAGATGAAAGGTCCACTTCATCTTGTATAGTTTATTTAGATGGTAATTATTGGGGGGTTTATGAAATGAGGGAGAAAGTTGATGATCATGATTTTACTGATTATTACTATGATCAAGATAAAAACAACCTTCAATACTTAAAAACCTGGGGTGGAACTTGGACAGAGTATGGAGCTCCTAACGCACAGCCAGACTGGAATACCTTTGTGAATTATGTAGCTGTAAACCCAATGGTAAATCAAGCAAATTATAATCAAGCAAAAAGTGAATATAATATGGGTAGTTTAATTGATTATTTTCTTTTAAATGCATATGTAGTTTGTCAAGATTGGTTAAATTGGAATACTGGATGGTGGAGAGGGATAGATCCCGATGGGGATAAAAAGAAGTGGAGATATACTCTTTGGGACATGGACAACACATTTGATCATGGAACAAACTATACAGGAATACCAAGCTCCTCTCCTAACGCAGAGCCTTGTGACCCTAGTAGTTTAAATAATCCTGGGGGGCAAGGACATGTTCCAATTTGGAATGAAATGCTTACCAATCAGGAATTTCATGATGATTACATTAATCGCTGGCTAGATTTGGCAAACGGCCCTCTATCTTGCTCTTTTATGATACATATTCTAGATAGTATGGTTGCAGTAATTGACCCAGAAATGCCTAGACAAATTACAACTTGGGGAGGTACATATGTGGGTTGGCAATCAAATGTTACTGATTTAAGAAATTTCATATTAGCAAGATGTGATAGTATGAATTCAGGTTTTATTGCTTGTGACACTGCAATTACAGACATATTTGATGTGACGGTAGAAATAATTGGAGTTGGTGAAGTAGAAATGAGTAACGGAAATTTTATTAATGATTTAAATACCCCTTGGACCGATCAAAGATTTGGGGGCATTAACTTGCCTTTTGAAGTAAAAAGTGGCACTTTTGATCATTGGGAGGTTATTTCATCAACGCCTTATATTTACGATCCAATTGTAGATACTCTTGTTTTAGACCTACAAGGCAATGTTACTGTTAAGGCCCACTTTGGAGAGAGTAAGGGTATTGTTTTTGATGTTAGCCCTTCAGGAACTACAACTTCAATAAATATTAATGGGACTGCTGTAAATGTCTTCCCTCACTCTGCCCCCCTAATGGTTGGTGAAAATATTACATTAACTCCTACAATTGATCCTTTATATGCTTTTGACTCTTGGAGTTCAGATAGTAATGTTCTATCTCCAAATACATTAACTGAAATAATCTCTTTCACTGTCACTTATAGCGATACTATAAGGTTGCATTTATATCAAAAGCCTACTATTGTATATAATATAGTTCCAGCCGGCACTACAACCTCTATTGATATTAATGGGGTAAATATAGCCGTTTTCCCATATTCTGAGACTGTATTTATTGATGACTTAAATACTTTAAGTCCCAATATTGATCCCAACTATAGCTCGGGTAGCTGGAGTTCTGATTACAATCCCTTGCTTAATGGAAATTCCATAAATAATTCATTTTATGGTATTTATAGCGATACTTTAACTTTGACTCTTTCTACTGTTTCAGCCTTTATTGCTGGTAATGATAGTGTATGTGAAAATGCCAAAAATGGGGCTAAAGTAAGTATTTATTTTACCGGATTCAGTCCCTTTACATTTAATTTATCTATTGATGGAATTAATCAGCCCCCTATTACAACCACTATAAATCCATATATTATTAATACTACAGTTGGAGGAAATTATACGCTTGTGTCTTATAATGATGCAAATGAATTTGGAACTGTTAGTGGACAGGCGATGGTAACTATACTTACCTCGCCAATTGCACAGTTTAATGCACAACCCGATAGCATGACTATACTTTATACTACCACTCAATTAGTTGATAAATCAGTGGGAGATATCACAAGCTGGCAGTGGGATTTTGGAGATAATACTATTCAGGATTTTACTTCAAGTCCTTATCATACATATAAAGATTCATTAGG
>DUAO01000037.1 GCA_012960805.1 Flavobacteriales bacterium
CCTGAACCTGAGCCAGAACCTGAGCCAGAACCTGAACCTGAACCTGAGCCAGAACCAGAACCTGAGCCAGAACCTGAGCCAGAACCAGAACCTGAGCCAGAACCTATATCCAAGAAGAAAAAACTTGATGAGGGGCTTAAAAAAACAAAAGAGAGTTTTTTTGGAAAATTAGCCAGAACAGTTGCTGGAAAATCAACCATTGATGAACTAGCGCTTGATGATATTGAGGAAGCATTGATTACTTCTGATATTGGTGTAGAGACGACTCTTAAAATTATTGAAAAATTAGAAGAAAGAGTAGCGAGAGATAAATATATCAATACTTCAGAATTGAATGCTTTCCTAAAGGAAGAAATTTCATTATTAATGAATGATACTTATGATGAAATTCCAAAAGTAGATGGTCCTTATGTAATTATGGTGGTTGGCGTTAATGGAGTTGGGAAAACAACAACTATTGGAAAATTGGCACATCAGTTTAAAAAAGAAGACAAAAAGGTAGTTCTTGGTGCGGCAGATACTTTTCGGGCAGCAGCAGTGGATCAGTTGGTGATTTGGGCAGAAAGAGTAGGAGTAGAAATTGTGAAACAAGATATGGGTTCTGACCCAGCATCAGTATGTTTTGATACTTTGCAATCAGCAAAAGCAAATAATGCTGATGTGGTTATTATTGATACAGCAGGGAGAATGCATAATAAAGTTAATTTGATGAATGAACTAACTAAGATTAAGAATGTAATGGCAAAGATAATTCCTGAAGCACCACATGATGTTATGCTTATTTTGGACGCTTCAACAGGTCAGAATGCAATTGAACAAGCTACACAATTTACAAAAGCAACAGAAGTGGATTCCATTACTTTAACCAAGTTAGATGGTACAGCAAAAGGTGGTGTAGTTATTGGTATTTCTGATCAGTTTAATATACCTGTAAGATATATAGGTGTAGGTGAAGGAATGAATGATTTACAAGAGTTCAATAAAGAAGAATTTGTTGATTCCCTATTTAACTAATGCGTACAAAGTCTACTAAAAAGAACAAGATAAACGTCATCACATTAGGATGCTCTAAAAATGTATATGATTCTGAGGTTTTAATGGGGCAGTTAGTGGCCAACAAAATAGAGGTGGAGCATGAGTCGGAAAAAGAGGATTCGAATATTATTGTAATAAATACTTGTGGTTTTATTGATAATGCTAAAGAAGAATCTATTAATACGATCTTAGAGCAAGCAGAACTCAAAGAAGCAGGGATGATTGACAAACTGTATGTTACAGGATGCCTTTCTGAAAGATACAAACCCGATTTAGAAAGAGATATTCCAAATGTTGATCAGTATTTTGGAACAACAGATTTACCAAAATTATTAAAAGTATTAGGAGCTGATTACAAACATGAACTGTTAGGAGAGCGATTAACCACTACTCCAAAACATTATGCTTATTTAAAGATTGCTGAAGGTTGTGATAGGCCCTGCTCATTTTGCGCTATTCCACTTATGAGAGGGAAACATAAATCAACGCCAATTGAGCAATTAGTAATTGAAGCCAAAAATCTGGCCAAAAATGGAGTAAAAGAATTAATACTAATTGCTCAGGATTTAACTTATTACGGTTTAGATATCTATAAAAAGAGAAGATTAGCTGATTTACTTTCGATCCTTTCAAAAGTAGAGGGGGTTGAATGGATTCGCTTACATTACGCTTTCCCTAGTGGTTTTCCGAAAAATGTACTAGATGTAATTAGAGATAACGATAAAGTTTGTAATTATATTGACATCCCTTTACAGCATATTAATGATGCTATCCTAAAGTCTATGAAAAGAGGAACATCACATGATAAAACGGTTGCTTTATTAAATGATTTCAGAAAAATAGTTCCAAATATGGCTATCAGAACTACTTTAATAGTTGGATATCCTGGTGAGACTGAAGAAAAATTTCAAGAGCTTAAACAGTGGGTTCAGGATACAAAGTTTGACAGATTAGGAGTGTTTACATACTCTCATGAAGAAAATACTTCTGCATTTGATTTAAAAGATGATGTTCCAGACGATGTTAAGAAAGCAAGAGCAGAAGAAATTATGGATTTACAAACTCATATTTCTTGGGAATTGAATCAAGAAAAAGTAGGAAAAACTTATAAAGTGTTATTCGACCGAAAGGAAGGGGATTACTTTATTGGGCGTACTGAATTTGATAGCCCTGATGTAGATAATGAAGTTTTAGTTAAAGCTACAGATACTTATGTAAGAATGGGAGATTTCGCAAATGTGATTATTGAAAAAGTAGATCATTTTGATTTATATGGAGTAGTTGTTGATTAGTGAATGAAATCATTATTTTTACCGAACCAAATAGTTAATATATATGTTTGAGAATTTATCAGAAAAATTAGACAAGGCTTTTAAGATATTAAAAGGACAAGGAAGTATTTCCGAGATTAATGTTGCCCAAACAATGAAAGAAATCCGCAAGGCTCTACTTGCGGCGGATGTTGATTTTAAAACAGCTAAATCTTTTACTGCTAAGGTGAAAGAAAAAGCTATGGGTCAAAAGGTTCTTTCTGCAGTTGAACCCGGACAATTACTCACCAAGATTATGCAAGAAGAGCTGGCTCAGTTAATGGGTAGCGAACAGTCTGAAATTAATTTAACTGGTTCACCAAATGTAATATTGATTGCTGGTTTACAAGGGTCTGGTAAAACTACTTTCTCAGGAAAATTAGCATTACACCTTAAAAGTAAAATGAACAAGCGCCCTTTATTGGTTGCCTGTGATGTTTATCGTCCTGCCGCAATTGATCAGCTAGGAGTTTTAGCAGAACAGGTGAATGTTGATGTTTTTCTTGATAGAGAAAATAAGAATCCTGTTGAGATTGCCAAAAAAGCTATAAAGCATGCTAAAACAAATGGGCACAATACAGTAATTATTGATACAGCTGGACGTTTGGCAGTTGATGAACAAATGATGAAGGAGATAGCTGCCATCAAGTCTGCTACTAATCCTGGTGAGATTTTGTTTGTGGTGGATTCAATGACTGGGCAAGATGCTGTAAATACTGCAAAATCATTTAATGAGCGCTTGAATTTTGATGGGGTAGTACTTACTAAACTGGATGGCGATACTAGAGGAGGTGCCGCTTTAACAATACGTTCGGTAGTTGATAAGCCAATAAAATTTATTGGTACCTCTGAAAAGATGGATGGACTAGATGTTTTTCATCCTGATAGAATGGCGAGCCGTATTTTAGGAATGGGAGATGTTATCTCATTAGTAGAGCGTGCTCAGCAACAATTTGATGAAGATGAAGCCCGAAAAGTTCAAAAGAAAATCGCAAAAAACCAATTTGGTTTTGATGATTTCTTAAAGCAAATTCAGCAAATTAAGAAGATGGGTAATGTGAAAGACTTAATGGGTATGATTCCTGGTATGGGAAAGACTATGAAAGGGATGGATATTGATGATGATGCTTTTAAAGGGATTGAAGCAATTATACATTCCATGACAAAGCAAGAAAGAGAAAACCCGAAAATATTAAATGGAAGTAGAAGAAAAAGAATTGCTAAAGGAAGCGGTACAGAAGTAACTGAGGTAAATCAATTGATTAAACAATTTTCTCAGATGGGAAAAATGATGAAAATGATGCAAGGGGGCGGATCACAAAAAATGATGCAAATGATGCAAGGTAAAGGAGGTATGCCTGCAATGAAATAAATTAAATATGATTTTACTAGACGGAAAAAAAATAGCAAAGGATATAAAAGGCGAAATAGCTATTAAGGTTACTCAATTAAAAGCTACTGGTGGAAAAACACCTCATTTAGCTGCTATTTTAGTAGGTGATGATGGAGCGAGTGAAACTTATGTAAGCGCTAAGGTAAAAGCGTGTGAAAAAGTAGGATTTAAATCTACTTTGATTCGATTAAAAGACAATGTTTCCGAACAAGAATTAGTAAAAGAAATTCATAAAGTAAATAACACATTAGATATTGATGGTTTAATTGTACAGTTACCTTTACCAAATCACATTGATGAGATGAGGATAACAGAAGCTATTTTACCATCTAAAGATGTAGATGGATTCCATCCTACAAATATAGGTAGAATGATACTAAACCTTCCAACTTATTTACCTGCAACTCCTGCAGGAATACTAGAGTTATTAAAAAGATATAATGTAGAAACCTCTGGTAAAAATTGTGTTGTAATTGGTAGGAGTCATATTGTAGGCTTTCCTATAAGTATTTTGATGGGTAGAAATAATAATCCAGGAAATTGCACAGTAACATTAACACACAGTAGAACACAAAACCTAAACGAAATTACCAAAACAGCTGACATATTGATAGTTGCATTAGGTAAGGCAGAGTTTGTAACTTCAGAGATGGTGAAAGAAGGCGTGTGTATTGTTGATGTGGGTATCACTAGAATTGAATCAGATAAAACAAAAAGTGGCTGGAAATTATTAGGAGATGTTGCATTTGATTCAGTTAAAGATAGATGTAGTTTTATTACCCCTGTACCTGGTGGGGTAGGCCCTATGACCATAGCCATGCTACTAAAAAACACCTTAATGTCTGCAAAAAGAGCGGTTTATTAAATTTTTATTATCTTTGTGCCAGTTTTGTGGGGTTGTTCCCACTAGTATTAATTTAATTTAAATAAACAATTATGGAAGGAACAGTAAAATGGTT
>DUAO01000038.1 GCA_012960805.1 Flavobacteriales bacterium
AGAAGAAAAAGAATTGGATGTTATTTTACTATTAGACACTCTTACTTCTGAAAGCCCAGCCATAACCTATGAGCAGTACCAACAACTCTATAAAGAAGTAGCACTAGATTATAAGGGAGAAAAAGAACTCAATAAAAAAATAAAGGAAGATGAGTTTTTTAATGCCCTACAAATAAAATTTGCTTACGCCATTACTTGTCATAAATCTCAAGGAGGACAATGGGAAAATGTATTTGTTGACTTGGGCTACTTTACAGAGGATATGTTGGATAAATCTTACCTCAGATGGCTATACACAGCCCTTACCCGTGCAAGTAAAAAATTATACCTTGTAAATTTTAAAGAAGACTTCTTTAATACTATGAAACAATAGTAATGGGAAAACTAAAAATGTCAACTTATTAATTTCCCAAGCAAATTGAAAATTCCCTTTAAGAATTTCTATAATTGATGAGGTAACCCCACATCCAAAACATTCAATCCCAAAGAAAGTTTTCCATAAGCAAGGAATAAGATAATCTAAACCAAAAAGAATATTTAATAATACCGAGAAGATAAAATATAATACAACTAATCCAAGTATTATATTCTGCCTAGAATAAGTGAAGCCCTTCATCAAATTACTTTAATGATATTTCCGTCTACATCTTTGAAATTACCTAATAAGAGCATGATAAAATCAATAAGCCACCAAATACCACACCCACCTAAAGTTAAAAGCTGTATTACTCCTATTGTAGTATGTCCTGTATAGAATCTATGCGCACCAAAAATGCCAAGAAACCAACATAATAATACTGTTATTAAGCCCCTGTTTTCTGTTACTGAACGAGAAGAATTTATAGCACAGCCACATCCTACACATACAACCGCCTCATCATTTATTTCTTTACCGCATTTGTTACAAAACATAATTATTTAGCGTTAAATTAATACAAGGCAGCCATCATAGAGCCTAATACAAGAAACCATAAAACCGTCATTACTACAGCCCAAATTAATGTAGCTTGAGCCCATGTTTTTTTAGACGGTTGAGTGTCGCCACCAAAAGCCCATACAAACAACATAATAATTCCAATGACAGGAATGCACATTAACAAATAAGTTACAATCCAATCACCTACTGACATTTGCTTTTCCATAATAAATCATTTTAATACGCGTACTCTTTAAGATTTTCCGCTTCCTCTCTTTAATCTTTTCAATAATACAAAAAATATTTAAAAAAAGCCGAGCATATGCTCGGCTTTCATTCTCAAACTATTAGCATTACTACATTAAGCCATTTGACTTTGCAATCCTTTATCCAAAGCATCTAAGAATTGTTCAGTAGTTACATAGTGGCTTTCATTTAATTTTTTGCCATGGATACAAAGTGCCAAATCTTTTGTCATTGTGCCACTTTCTACAGTATCTACACAAACTTTTTCCAAAGTAATACAGAAATCGATTAAATCTTGATTACTATCTATTTTCCCTCTAAAAGCCAAACCTCTTGTCCAAGCAAAAATAGAAGCAATTGGATTGGTTGAGGTTGCTTTTCCTTGCTGATGTTGGCGATAATGCCTTGTCACTGTTCCGTGTGCCGCTTCTGCTTCCATTACATCCCCTTCAGGAGTTAATAAAGTAGAAGTCATTAGTCCTAAGGAACCAAAACCTTGCGCCACTGTATCAGATTGCACATCACCATCATAATTTTTACATGCCCATACAAAATTACCATTCCACTTAAGTGCAGAAGCCACCATATCATCAATCAATCTATGCTCATAAGTAAGGCCTTCAGCGTCAAATTTTACTTTAAATTCATTCTGATAAACCTCTTCAAAAATATCTTTGAACCTACCATCATACGCTTTTAATATCGTGTTTTTAGTAGACAAATAAAGCGGCCAACCCTTATCTAGGGAATGACTAAAACAAGAACGTGCAAAACCGTAAATAGATTCATCTGTATTATACATACTCATAGCCACACCTCCAGCGCCTTCATATTCGTAAACATCCCAAGTTTTTGGATCTCCATTTTCAGGGGTAAAGGTCATAGTTAACTTTCCTTTTCCTTTTATGACTGTATCAGTCGCTTTATACTGATCACCAAAAGCATGCCTGCCAATACAAATTGGATGCGTCCAATTAGGCACTAACCTTGGTACATTTTTACAAATAATAGGTTCCCGAAAAACAGTACCTCCAATAATATTACGAATGGTCCCGTTTGGTGAGCGCCACATTTTTTTTAGTCCAAATTCCTCTACTCGTTCCTCATCAGGTGTAATAGTTGCGCATTTGATGCCTACCTTATATCTTTTTATTGCTTCAGCTGAATCAATCGTAATTTGATCATTAGTTGCATCACGGCTCTCCATCCCCAAATCATAATATTTTACATCTAACTCAAGATATGGAAAGATGAGTTTATCTTTAATAAACTGCCAAATGATTCTTGTCATCTCATCTCCATCTAATTCCACAACAGGATTGTCCACTTTAATTTTACTCATGTTCTTTATTTATTATCAAATTTAAAACTACTAATTAGTAACCAAATACATCTTCCAAAGTCAGATGTTTTATTTCTCCATATTGTTTTAAAACATCTAAATCTAAATCTTCTTTTGAACCTAAGACCATAACTACTCGTGTACCACTTGAAATATGCGAATTATGAAAATCTCTTAAGTTAGACATATCAAAATTTTGAACCGCTTCATACACATCCTTTCTGTAGTCGTGATTTACACCTAATTTTTGATGTTTTTCATACTCACTTAAGATTCTTGATTTAGTCAGTCTTTCAGTTCTAATTTTTTGTTCAATTGACTCCTTGGCATTATTCATATTTGTTTCTGCTTCTGGCATTACATCTAATAATTCCGTCATTCCCACCATAGCTTCTGATAATTTATCTGCTTGGGTACCAATATAACTCATTAAATAATGAGAAGTATTAGTATCTCTTGGTAAAGTATAGGTACTGTATACAGAATATGCTAATGCTTTTGACTCTCTCATTTCTTGAAAAACAATGGAACTCATCCCTCCACCAAAATACTCATTATGATATTTTATAATTGGCAATTCATTTTCATTAAATTTACTTCCTTTAGAGAGCATCATTACTTCAGCTTGTTTCATATCATAATCTACAACATAAACCATTGGTTTATTCATTGCGCTTTCTGCAAATTCTTTTTTAGCAGGAATTTCTTTTAAATCTGATTTATTAGCATGTAATTTTTCTAAATCACTAATAACTTTACTCATCTTCTCTGGTCCATAATATAGAATTCTATGCTTATATACTGTTAAATTATGTATTAGATCAAGCAGTTCAGTTGATGTAACATTATTAAGATCTTCCTCTGCTAGAATATTCATAAATGAGGAATTGGAACCATATTTTGCATAATTACCCATTGCTCTCCAAAGAATAGTTTGCCTATCTAGTTTCGCATCAGCCCGTTCTTTTAACTTAGTTGCTTTTAATTCAACCAAAGCATCTTCATCGGCAACAGCATTTTCCAATATTGTCTCAAAAAGCTCTACTGATTCATCAAAGTTATTAGCAAGTCCGCTCAATGTTACTTGAATTTTATCTGCACTACAGTTTACAGATAAATCACAACCTAATTTATAAAACTCCTTTTCTTTCTGACTTGGAGACATCGCAGCTGTACCTAAGAACTTTAAATAATCCACAGCCAATTTCAACCTGTTATCATGGTCCTTACCCATATCTAAGATGTAGTTCAGCTTAAATATTTCATTCTCAGTGTTTTCTTTATAAATTAACGCTACATCACCAACATTCGATTTCTGAATATCTTCTTCAAAATCTAAAAATACCGGCTCAATATCCACCACCTTCTTAGCTAACAAATTCACTAAAAATTGGGATTGATCTTCTCTATTAACTGACACAGGAGTAATAGCAGGTTTTGTAACCTTTAAAACTGATTTATCCTCTCCATTTCTTTTATAAGCTACAACATAATTATCAGTATATCTAGCATTAGCAAAATCAATAATATCTTGTTTTGTAATTTTCTCTAATGCAGCCATTTCATTCTGATGGTCTTCCCAAGAAATTCCCAAAATAAAAGCATCAATAAATTCGTTTGCTCTTCCACTATTGCTTTCTAATTTCTTTATTTGACTTAGCTTTAAATCAGAAATAATTGCATCCAATAACCAATCTTCAAAATTTCCCTTTTTAACCTCTTCAATCTGTGATAACAATAAATCTTTCACCTCTTCTAATGATTGGCCTTGTTTAGGACTACCATAAAAACCATGCATTGAATAATCTTTTAATACATAAGGAAAACAACCCCCCCCAATTAGTTCCTGCTCCTGATTTAGATTCAAATCAATTAATCCTGCAGCAGAATTTGAAAGTACCATATCAACCATAGTTAACATTTTGGCATCTTCAGTGTTTGCTCCATCAAATCGGAAACCTATATATAATCTTTCAGCCTCAGGACCATAAACTTCTTTGAAGACTGGTTCTGCAATAGGCGTTTCTTTTATTACCTCAAAAGCTGAAACTTCTTTTCTTTCAAAACTTCCCCAATATTTGTTAATCAATCCTATAGTCTCATCATAATCAAAATCACCTGACAAACAAATAGCCATATTATTTGGCACATAATATTTATTAAAATATTTTCTTATTTCAGTGAGTGAAGGATTCTTTAAATGTTCAATAGTACCAATTGTTGTTTGCTGGCCATACTGATGATTTGGAAATAATCCATCAAAGAGCGACTCAAATAATTTGTTGCCATCACTATCTAATCCTCTATTCTTTTCTTCATATACCGCTTCAAGTTCAGTATGAAACAATCTAAAAACTGGATAGCGAAAACGCTCAGCCTCTAATTTTAACCACTTCTCAATTTGGTTTGAAGGAATATCATTTATATATACTGTTTTCTCGTTTGATGTATATGCATTTGTTCCTTTTGCACCTAATCCTGTTACCATTTTATCGTACTCATTCGCAATAGCAAACTTTGCTGCCTCACCTGAAATAGAATCAATTTTTCGCCAAACTCTTTCTCTATTTTCAACATCTGACATATCAATAGTTCTGTATTCTTCATAAAGCGCTTCAATTTCATCAAGCATAGGAGCTTCTTTCTCAAAATCTAAGGAACCATAAATATCTGTTCCTTTAAAAAGCATATGCTCTAAATAATGAGCCAAACCTGTAGCGTCAGCAGGATCATTCTTACTTCCTGCACGCACAGCAATATTAGTTTGTACCCTTGGCGCATCAGCATAAGCAGTTAAGTATACTTTCAATCCATTATCTAACGTATATATTCTTGCTTTTAAAGGATCGTTAGCTACAGTTTCATAATTATTTTCAATTTTATTCATTTGTTTTTTGGCGTTTATTGCGAAATAGATTCCTGCTCCTGCTATTAGCACAATGGTTAAAATTTGTTTTGGTTTCATAGTTATTTATTTTCTATTAATAATCCGGATCAAGTCCTAGTTTCAATCGTAAAGTTTCCAAATGCGGATTTTCATCCATCATTTTGGCAAATTTATCTTTATTTGTATAAGGTATGTTGCTTTTTTCTGCTTCAATTACCTTAGTTATTAGCTCTATATAATCGTTTTCTAATTTATTTCTTAAAAATTCTAAAATCATATCCTTTTCTTCAATCAACATTTCTGCTTGAGAACTATTACTTAAAGGCAAATCTATCACAAAATTTTCTTTAAGTTCAACAGGAAACATTCCTAATGTAATCCCTAAATTAGTTTTTCCTTTTTGCTTTACAAATGCAATTACCTCCTTCCAAGTTTTTAGCATTTTAGCTGCCGAAAAATCGGTTTTCCTTAATTTTGATATATCTATCTCCTCTTCTTTCTTCTGATTTAATCGATCAAAAGCTGCTGAAATAGAAATTGTTTTTGATTTCTTATTGGCCGATAACGAAATTCTAGAGATTGGTTTTGGAGCAAAATCTTCTTTTTCAATTCCTGTAAAATTTTCAGATTTTTTATGATTCTCAATAGTTTTATCTTCTTTTTCAACTATTTTATTCGTTGTTTCAACAGAAACATCAACTTTTTCATGATTTTCAGGGACTACAAAACTTTTAGGGCTTTTTTTTTCAGCCATTTGATGTCCTATTGAAGAAATTTGCATTAACGACAACTCAACTAATAGTCGTTTATTGTTTGATGTTTTATATTGCACATCACATTCATTACATAAATTTAAGGCTGGAATTAAGAAAGTAATCGCACAAGCTTTTGACTGTTTAAGATATCTCTGTTGCAAAGCATCTCCTTTTTCTAATAATTTGAGTGTGCTCTCATCTTTCGCAACCAATATATTCCTTAAATGCTCAGCCAAACCATTAATAAAATGATGCCCATCAAAACCATTATCAAGAATTTCATTAAATAAATTCAACAAAGCATTGATGTCATTTTTCAAGAACGCATCCGTAACCTTAAAATAATAGTCATAATCTAAGATATTCAAATGTTCAATAACCCCTTTATAAGTAAGTTCTTTTTCTGAAAAACTTACTAATCTATCAAAAAGAGACAATGAGTCACGCATAGCACCATCCGATTTTTGTGCGATTAAATGTAACGCTTCTTGTTCAGCATTTATCCCTTCACTTTTTGCAACAAATCCTAAATGATTTGAAATATCGGTTATTCCTACTCTTTTGAAATCAAAAATTTGACATCTGGATAAAATGGTAGGAATGATTTTATGTTTTTCAGTAGTCGCTAAAATAAACTTAGCATGCTTTGGTGGTTCTTCTAGAGTTTTTAAAAAAGCATTAAATGCTTGAGCTGACAACATATGTACCTCATCAATAATATAAATATTGTAAACCCCCACTTGTGGCGCAAACCTAACTTGATCCACTAATTTTCTGATATCATCAACCGAATTATTAGATGCAGCATCTAACTCATGAACATTGAAAGAGCTGTTTTCGTTAAAGGATTTGCAACTCACACATTCATTACAGGCTTCAGCATTTTCGCTTACCTTTTCGCAATTAATTGTCTTAGCTAAAATACGTGCACAAGACGTTTTCCCAACACCTCTTGGTCCGCAAAATAAAAAAGATTGCGCTAGTTGATTGCGTTTTATTGCGTTTTTTAAGGTTGCAGTAATAGAGAATTGCCCAATAATAGCATCAAATGTTGACGGACGGTACTTTCTAGCAGAAACAATAAAATCACTCATTATTACTCAATTTAAAAACGAAAGACAAAGCTAACATTTCTATTAAAATCAAGGACAAAATATAATTCAAATTAAAAAAAGAATTGCATTTGCATTATATAGATAGTTTTTCTAAATTTGCCGCCCGTAAAAATTATTAACTAAAACAAAACAAAGATGACTACTTACGAAACTGTTTTCATTATGAATCCCGTTTTATCTGAAGATCAGGTAAAGGAAACAGTAAAGAAATTTGTTGACCAAATTAAAGCTAACAAAGGAAAAATTACCAATGAAGAAAATTGGGGATTGAAGAAATTAAAATACGCAATCCAAAAGAAAAAAACTGGTTTCTATAATCTAATTGAATTTCAAGCTGACGGACAAATGATTAACGATTTTGAAGTTGAGCTCAAAAGAGATGAGCGTGTTATCAGATGGCAAACAGTAAAATTAGAGAAATTTGCTTTAGCTTATGCTGATAGGAGAAAAAAGAAATTAAGTACTAACTCAAAAACTGAATAATCATGGGAAATAAAACAGATATCCAATATTTAGCTCCTGTAGACATTGAATTAAGACAGCAAAATAAATATTGCCGTTTTAAAAAGATGGGAATTGATTATATTGATTACAAAGATTCTGAATTTTTAATGCGTTTTTTAAATGCACAAGGAAAAATTTTACCAAGAAGAATTACTGGTAACTCATTAAAATTCCAAAGAAGATTAGCTGTAGCAGTAAAACGAGCAAGGCAAATTGCACTTTTACCGTATGTAGCTGATAATTTGAAATAATCATAAAACTTACGCAAAAATGAATATTATATTAAAAGAAAATGTTGAGAAGTTAGGTTTCAAAAATGAAATCGTTTCAGTAAAAAATGGTTATGGAAGAAACTTTCTTATTCCAAAAGGATTAGGAATTTTAGCTACTGAATCAGCCGTGAAAGTTTTAAATGAAAATTTGAAGCAACAATCACAAAAAGAGGAAGAAGAAATTGAAGTAGCTACTAAAACTGCAGCAGCTTTACCTACATTAACAATTAACCTTATAGCAAAAGTTGCTGAAGGTGGAACTAAATTATTTGGTTCAATAAAAACAAGTCAATTTACTGATGCATTAGCTGCTTTAGGATATACTATTGATGCGAGCTTTGTAAAATTACCTAAAGTAAAAGATTTAGGAACTTTTGCTGCAGAGGTTAGATTACACAGAACTATTAGTGTAAATGTATCTTTTAATGTTATTGCTGGATAAGTAAATACATAGCAGATTATTAAAAGCCGAACTTAACCATTCGGCTTTTTTATTGCCGAAATTTTTAGCTGTAATATCCACTACTATTTTCAATAGAAATATAACTGCAAATTATTACATTTGCAATCCTACTTAAAATCAAAAACACAGTATGACATTTGATATTGAAATGATTAAAAAGGTGTACCAAAAGTACCCTGAAGCAGTAGAAGCTGCAAAAAAGGTAACAGGGAAACCATTAACATTATCTGAAAAAATATTATACACACACCTTTGGGGTCGAAATGCAAAAACTGCATTTACAAGAGGAAAAGATTATGTGGATTTTGCTCCAGACAGAGTGGCTATGCAAGACGCAACTGCGCAAATGGCTTTATTGCAATTTATGCAAGCAGGGAAAAGCAAAGTTGCTGTACCTTCAACAACTCATGCCGATCATTTAATTTTAGCCAAATTAGGAGCAGATAAAGATTTGCAAGAGAGCTTAAATACCAACAATGAAGTATTTAATTTTTTAAGTTCTGTATGTAATAAATATGGTATTGGATTTTGGAAACCAGGAGCTGGGATTATTCATCAAGTAGTATTAGAAAACTATGCTTTCCCTGGAGGAATGATGATTGGGACCGATTCTCACACTGTAAATGCAGGTGGACTTGGAATGGTAGCTATTGGCGTAGGTGGTGCTGATGCTGTAGATGTGATGGCGGGAATGCCTTGGGAATTGAAATTCCCTAAATTAATTGGAATAAAACTCACAGGAAAACTAAGTGGTTGGGCAGCAGCTAAGGATGTAATATTAAAAGTTGCTGGAATTCTTACTGTAAAAGGTGGAACTGACGCAATTGTAGAATATTTTGGGGAGGGAGCAAAATCACTTTCAGCTACAGGAAAAGGAACCATTTGTAATATGGGCGCTGAAATAGGTGCAACTACTTCAACTTTTGGTTATGACAAAAGCATAGAAAGATACCTT
The DNA here is from genome assembly GCA_012960805.1 of Flavobacteriales bacterium. Taxonomy (GTDB): domain Bacteria; phylum Bacteroidota; class Bacteroidia; order Flavobacteriales; family BACL11; genus UWMA-0277. The sequence goes on from DUAO01000038.1 coordinate 9,456, forward strand.
AGAGCAACTGATAGAGATGATGTTGCAGATGCTGCAAATGAAATAAGAGAACATCTTACTGGAGATGCAGAGGTATACACAAACCCGGAAACCTATTTTGATCAAGTTATTGAAATCAATTTATCAGAATTAACGCCTCATTTGAATGGGCCATTTACTCCAGATTTAGCAACTCCAGTTGCTGAAATGAAAGAAAAGGCAGTGAAAAATGATTGGCCTTTAGATGTGGAATGGGCATTAATTGGGTCTTGCACCAATTCTTCTTATGAGGATTTGACAAGAGCAGCTTCAATTGTAGAAGATGCTGTAGGCAAAAACCTAAAACCTAAAGCAATTTTAGGAATTAATCCTGGTTCAGAGCAAGTGCGCTTTACTGCAGATAGAGATGGATTAATGGATTCATTCAAAAAGTTTAAATCAACTAGGATATTTACAAATGCATGTGGCCCATGTATTGGGCAATGGGATAGAGAAGGAGCTGACAAACAAGAGAAAAATACGATTGTACATTCTTTTAATAGAAATTTTGCTAAACGTGCTGATGGAAATCCAAATACCCATGCCTTTGTTGGCTCACCTGAGATGGTAGCAGCCATTGCAATTTCTGGAAGATTGGATTTCAACCCAATTACTGATTCTCTAACAAACGAAAATGGTAAACAGGTAAAATTAGCCGAGCCAAATGGCATTGAATTACCAGAAAATGGATTTGCGGTTGAAGACAACGGCTATCAAGCCCCAGCTGAAGATGGAGAAAATATTGCAGTGGTGGTAAACCCAGAATCAAACAGATTGCAATTACTAACTCCTTTCACCCCTTGGAATGGAGAAAATATTATGGGAGCAAAACTTTTGATAAAAGCTGCAGGAAAATGTACTACCGATCATATTTCAATGGCAGGACCATGGCTGAGATACAGAGGACATCTGGATAATATTTCTAATAACTGTTTGATTGGTGCTGTAAATGCGTTCGGAGGAAAGATTAATGCAGTTGTGAGTCAAATAGATGGCAATACGGATAAAGTCCCAAATATAGCAAGAGAATACAAGGATTCAGGAATTACTTCTATTGTAGTAGGAGATCATAATTACGGAGAAGGTTCGTCAAGAGAACATGCAGCTATGGAGCCAAGACACCTTGGTGTAATGGCAGTTATTGTAAAATCGTTTGCCAGAATTCATGAAACAAACCTTAAAAAACAAGGAATGTTAGGTCTTACTTTTGCAAATGAATCAGATTATGATTTAATAAAAGAAGATGACACTTTCAATTTTACTGATTTAGCTGATTTCTCAGAAGGAAAACAATTAACATTAGAAGTTGTACATGCTGATGAAACAACGAACATAGTTATGTTGAATCATACTTATAATAAAGCGCAAATTGATTGGTTCAAGGCAGGTTCTGCACTCAACTTAATTAGAAAAGAGAACGCTTAAAACTTTTATAAATCACTAAAAACAAATTATAGAAAAAGAAAAAATGAATAATAATCAAAACAATAGATTGTTTATCTTATTTCTATCAATGGGAACTGGTATCGGAATCATTTTTGGAGTCTCATTAGGAGCCGCTTTTGATAATATTGGACTTGGTATCTCCTTAGGAATAAGTTTTGGTGCAGGAATAGGAATTGTTTTCTGGACTGTAATGAAAAAAGTGAAATGATAGAAGAAAAAAAATCTAAAAAATCATCTGATTATTATATTGGTATAGGTTTGTGTTTTGGTGTAGCTTTTGGCGCCGCTTTTGATAATATAGGTTTAGGAATATGTCTTGGTTTAGTATTTGGTGCAGCCATGCAAAAGAGAAATTCTAATAACTAGGTATTTCTTTTAAAATTTAATTTCATTAGTTTCATAATCCATTTGGCAACAAAAATGTTGAATTCCATTAGTCACCACCAACAATGACACTTGTAGTTTAAAATTATATTTTGCTATTTGGTTAAATGCATCTTGCGTAATTTTAACATTTGGCGCTTTACATTCCACTATCATATTTGGTTTTCCTTCAGTAGTATACAATACAATATCAGCTCTGGTTTGCATACCATTATATTTTACCATTTTCTCCACTCCCATCAGCCCTAAAGGATAGTTCTTTTCTTGATTTAAATAATGGATAAAGTGCTGCCTAACCCATTCTTCAGGAGTTAAAATCAAATATTTTTTCTTACTTGATCAAAAACTTGTGTAGTTCCTTTAACTAATTTAGTTTTGAGAACTGCAATAGGTAAGTTTAATTGGGGCAGGTTCATACCAGCAAAATAAATGAAATATACAGAAATTATAGCATCAATAACTGAAAAAAGTTTGCAACCCGTCTATTTTTTGATGGGTGATGAGCCGTATTATATTGATAAATTAGCTGATGCTTTTTCTAAAAATGTACTTTCAGCTGAAGAACAAGAGTTCAACCAAGTAGTGCTTTATGGGAAGGATATTGAAACAGCACAGATTATTGCTGAAGCCAAACAATTTCCTTTCGGATCTGAAAAAAGAGTTGTCATTATTAAAGAAGCTCAACACTTAACCGATATTGAAATACTCGATTCTTACCTAGACGCCGTACAACCCTCTACTATTTTAGTGATTTGTTACAAAGGAAAATCAATTGACAAAAGAAAAAAATTCGGAAAAACGTTGGATTCAAAATGTGTAGTTTTTGAAAGCAAAAAACTATATGAGAATAAAATTTCTGAATGGATAAATACCTATGTAAATGAAAACGGATTCAACATTGATAATAGCGCATCAGCTGTGCTTGCCGAATATATTGGTGCTGATTTATCCAAAATCACTAATGAGTTAGATAAACTCATGTTGGTGGTAAATAAAAAAGAACAGATAACCACAAAACTTATAGAGTATCATATAGGGATAAGTAAAGATTACAATGTATTTGAATTACAAAATGCACTTGGAAAAAGGCAAGTTGTAAAAGCTAATAGGATAATCAATCATTTTGCAGCCAATCCAAAAAATCACAATATAGTACCAGTAATGAGTGCCTTATTCTCCTATTTTCAAAAAATAATGGTATACCATTTTTTGGAAGACAAGAATCCAAAATCAGCAGCAAGTGTTTTAAAAGTCAATCCTTTTTTTGTAAGCCAATATCAAACTACCTCCAAGAATTATTCAAAAAAACAGCTCTTTTATATATTTGAATATCTTAAAGATTATGACCTAAGGAGTAAGGGTGTAAACAACAAAAGCACCACTCATGAAGGCTTATTAAAAGAACTGATTTTCAAAATTCTGCACGCATAAAAAAATTAATTATTGGTTTATAGTTCTAAAATTAATCAAAACTACAAACAATCTATTTGATATCTTTACTATTGAATAGTGTATTCTATATTCTATCTTTTATCATCAAATAAAAAGTTATATTTGCGGACTATTTTTTACAATATGCGCAAACTTTTATACCTACTTTCAATCTTACTTTTTACCTCAACTGTTTTTGCGCAAACCGGAAACATCAGAGGATTTGTCTATGAAAAAAGTAGCGGAGAACCAATCATGTTCTGTAATGTTATTTTAAAAGGAACAACTATTGGAGCGTCTACTGACATTAATGGAATGTATAATGTTTCAAAAGTAAAAGCTGGCAACTACACTTTAATGGTTACTTATATAGGCTATGACACTTCATCCGTAAACATCACCTTAAAATCAGGGAAAATACTTACCCAAAATTTAGAGATTTCTGAATCGAGTGTAAAGCTAAATGAAGTGAGAATTTCGGCCGAAAGAACTGAAATGAGAACAGAAGTAAAGGCGGCTGTTATTAAAATCACCAAACAAGATATGGAAATGATTCCAACTATTGGAGGTGAACCTGATTTAGCACAATATCTGCAAGTAATTCCCGGTGTTGTTTTTACAGGTGACCAAGGAGGACAACTATACATTAGAGGAGGTTCGCCAATACAAAATAAAGTATTGCTTGATGGAATGACTATTTACAGCCCATTTCACTCCATTGGTTTATTTTCAGTTTTTGATACAGATATCATCAGAAACACAGATGTATATACCGGAGGATTTAATGCTGAATATGGAGGGAGAATTTCTTCTATTATGGACATCAAAACCATTGATGGAAATAAGAAAAAATTTGGAGGAAAATTATCAGCGAATACGTTTAGCTCCAAACTTTTTTTAGAGGGCCCTTTAAGTAAAGGCGGGAAATCATCATTTGTGTTTTCAGGAAAAACTTCATATTTGGACAAAAGCTCAGAGCTACTATACAAATATCCTATCCTGTATTTTGATGAAAAAGGGATGCCTTACTCTTATACTGATTTATATGGAAAATATTCTTTGCAGGGAAATAATGGAAGTAAAGTAAATGTATTTGGATTCAATTTTCAGGACAATGTAAATTATGAAGGTATCTCAGAATTGGATTGGACTTCAAAAGGGATTGGTTCAGAATTCATCTTAATTCCAGGAGGTTCTCCTGTACTGATTGAGGGAAATTTTGCATATTCATCTTATAATATGTCAGTGGAGGAGTGGGATAAGACTAGAGAAGAAAGCAGATTTAGAGAAAGTGGGATTAATGGGTTTAATATGGGTTTTGATTTCACTTATTTTCAACCTAAGGGGAAAATCAAATACGGCTTTGACATACATGGATTCTCTACTGATTTTACCACCTATAATTCTGTAAATTCTAAAATTGAACAGAATGAAAATACTTCAGAATTTTCAGCTTATATCAATTACCAATTTAGTGGCACTCGTTTTATCATTGAGCCTGGTTTTCGATTGCAAAAATATACTTTAGGTGTATCGCCAGAACCAAGATTAGGAATGAAATATATAGCAAGTGAGCGAATGCGATTTAAAGTTTCATCAGGTCATTACTCTCAAAATATCCTCAGTACAACTTCCGACAGAGATGTGATAAGCTTATTTTCTGGCATCATCTCCTCTCCTGAAGAAATCCCTGATCAAGTAGATGGTACACCTTACCAGAAAAAGTTCCAAAAAGCAAGACACCTAATTGCAGGTGTGGAATATGATATCAGTAGAAAAGTTGATTTTCAATTGGAAGGCTATATAAAAGATTTTACACAGCTTACAAACATCAACCGAAACATGATTTCCAATACTGATGATGAATTTATTATTGAAAGTGGTATAGCAAAAGGGGTGGATGCATTGGTTAAATTTAAAAGCAAAAAACTATACATCTGGGCAGTATACTCTCTTGGCTTTATCACTAGAAATGATGGCAATAGAACTTATCACCCACACTTTGACAGGAGGCATAATGTCAACTTTGTTACTTCTTATAAATTTGGCAAAAATGAAAGCTGGAAAGCAGATATGAGATGGAATTTAGGGTCAGGCTTTCCATTTACACAAACGCAAGGATTTTATGAAAACCTAACCTTTGCTGATGGAATTAATACTGATTATACAAGTGCGAATGGAGAGTTAGGTATTAAATATGCTGAATTGAATGAAGGAAGATTGCCTTACTACCACAGGTTAGATGCATCTATTTCCAAAAGCATTAAGCTGAATAAGAGTTCAATCCTTGACATGACCTTCTCAGTTACCAATGCTTATAACCGAGAAAACATCTTTTATTTCAATCGAGTAAAATACGAAAGAGTAGATCAACTACCGATTATGCCCAGTTTTGGAGCAAGCATCACATTCTAAATCACCAAGAAGGGGCTGCTGGGGGGTTAAAAACTTTTAATAAAACTTTTCTCAAAAAAAGAATAGTCAGTTACAAATAGTATTTTTGCAAAAACAAAAACTACTGTAAACTGTGAGTAAATCTCCTGTAAAATACATATTCGTAACTGGTGGCGTAACATCATCCTTAGGAAAAGGAATCATCTCTGCATCCTTAGGAAAATTACTTACCGCAAGAGGATATTCAGTGACTATTCAAAAATTAGACCCTTATATTAATGTAGATCCTGGCACTATGAATCCATATGAACATGGAGAATGTTATGTGACAGATGATGGAGCAGAAACAGATTTAGATTTAGGTCATTATGAAAGATTTTTGAATCATAGTACTTCACAAGCCAACAATGTTACTACTGGTAGAATTTATCAAACCGTTATTCAAAAAGAAAGAAAAGGGGACTACCTTGGAAAAACAGTTCAGATTATTCCGCATATTACTGATGAAATAAAAAGAAGAATACAATTACTTGGAAATACCGGAAAATACGATTTTGTCATTACAGAAATTGGAGGGACAGTGGGGGATATTGAAGCCTTGCCTTACATTGAGGCAGTTAGACAGTTAAAGTGGGAGCAAGAAGACACAACATTATTTATCCATTTAACATTAATTCCCTACCTAGCTGCTGCGGGGGAATTAAAAACAAAACCGACACAACATTCGGTAAAAACTTTACTTGAAGCAGGAGTTCAGCCAGACGTCTTAGTTTGTCGTACTGAACATCCAATTGGCTCTGAAATAAAAAGAAAAATAGCAAGGTTTTGCAATGTTGAGTTGGATGCCGTTATTGAGTCAATGGACGTTTCCACTATATATGAAGTCCCTTTACTTATGCAGAAAGAAGGACTTGATAAAGTGGTTTTACGAAAATTAGGATTAGAGGATAATGCTGAAGTAAAATTAGAACAATGGTGTGATTTCTTAGAAAAATTGCAAAATCCAGAGAAAGAAATTACGATAGGATTAGTAGGTAAATATGTTGAATTACAGGATGCTTATAAATCTATTACAGAATCTATTATTCATGCAGGAACAGAAAATGCTTGTAAAGTAAAAGTAAACTGGATTCATGCTGAAGAAATAAATAGCAACAATGTATCTAGTAAATTTGCTGGATTAAGCGGAATATTGGTAGCCCCTGGTTTTGGCGACAGAGGTATAGAAGGAAAGATTATCGCTATACAATACGTCAGAGCAAATAACATCCCATTTTTTGGAATTTGCCTTGGAATGCAATTGGCAGTCATTGAATTTGCTCGAAATATATTAGGACACACAGATGCTAGCTCAACAGAAATGAATGAGCAAACCTCTACCCCTGTCATCAACTTAATGGACAAACAAAAAGAAGTAACTGAAAAAGGAGGCACTATGCGATTAGGTGCTTATGATTGCTTGCTTACTAAAGATTCAAATGCTTATAATTCCTATAAAAATCTTAACATTCAAGAACGACACCGCCATAGGTATGAGTTCAATAATAACTATAAAAATGAGCTTAAAAAAGCAGGAATGATTGCTACTGGAATTAATACAGAAAACAATCTTGTAGAAATTGTAGAAATCCCTTCTCACCCATGGTTTGTAGGTGTACAATTTCACCCTGAATACAAAAGTACAGTAGTTAATCCTCACCCTCTTTTCTGTGGGTTTATTAAAGCTTGTGTCAAGAATAAAAAATAGAATTAAACAATGAAGCAATACGATAAAAATTCACTAATTGGTTTTGTATTAATGGCTCTCATTCTGATAATATTTAATACTTTCTTTTTTCCAGAACCAGAAATTCCACAAGAACAAGCGCCACCTACAGTCCCTGCTGAAGCAATTATTACAGAACAAAAACTTAGTGAAACTACCATTACATCCACTCTTCCTGAAATAAATGAGTCTATTGTAAGTGAAGAACTACAAAGAACTTATGGAATATTTGCTACAGCTGCAACAGGAATAGAAGGAGAGCAAGTTATTGAAAATGAAAAATTAAAAATTACAGTTGCTAATAAGGGAGGTAGAATTATTTCTGTAATTTTGAAAGAATATCAAACTTATGATTCTTTAGCACTTGATTTGTTTGATGCTGATAGCTCAAGGTTTAACCTTCAGTTTACAACTGGACACAACATCAATACCGCTGATTTATATTTTGTAGGAGCAGAGATTGATAATCATACCTTAAGTATGAAATTAATGGTAGACAACAGCCATTATGTAGAGTACTTATATACACTAACGGAGAACGCAAATGGGGATGATGATTACCTAATTGATTTTGATATCAATTTTGTTGGTATGGAAAGCATTATTACTCGAGATTACATGAACTTGGAGTGGCAAATGAAAACGCCACAAACAGAAAAAAGTAAGACAAATCAAGATATGTACACCGGCATCCAGTACCAGTACAGTTCTGACAAAGAAGTTGATTATCTAAGTTTCACCTCAACTGATGAAGACGATATAAATGCGCGCCTAAATTGGGTGGCTTTCAAACAACAGTTTTTCAGTGCTATCTTTATAGCTAAAGATGGATTTGACAAACCAACAACTTTAACTTCTACTAAAAGTGAAGGCTCAAAATTCATTAAAGACTTAGCTGCTAATTTTGAATTACCGTACAACCATAATCGAGATGAAAAGTTAAGTTTCCAATTCTATTTTGGCCCTAATCATTATAAAACTTTAAAATCTTACAATTCAGGATTTGAAGAATTAGTGCCTTTAGGTTGGGGTATTTTTGGTTGGGTAAATCAATACATCATTATCAATCTTTTTGATTTCTTAAGTAAGTATTTTGCTTCCTACGGATTAATCATTTTTCTATTAACGCTCATCATTAAAATCGGTCTTGCACCTTTTACTTACAAAGCATTTTTGTCACAAGCAAAAATGAAAGTATTAAAACCAGAAATTGATAAAATTAATGAAAAATTAAAAGGAAAGGATGCAATGAAAGCTCAACAAGAAACTATGGGGCTTTACCGAAAAGCAGGAGTAAACCCAATGGGAGGCTGTTTGCCAATGCTCTTTCAATTTCCTATACTTATTGCCATGTTTCGTTTCTTCCCGGCCTCTATAGAGCTAAGACAAGAAGGTTTCCTTTGGGCTGATGATTTATCGTCTTACGATTCTATTTACAATCTTGGCTTCAACATTCCTTTTTATGGAGATCATATTAGTTTATTTACTTTACTAATGACCATTTCTACTTTGATGTATACACATATGAACTCATCAACTATGGCATCAACGGGGCCAATGGCGCAAATGAAATGGATGATGTACTTGATGCCAATCATGTTCCTGGGCTTTTTTAATAATTATGCTGCTGGATTAAGCTATTACTACTTTCTGGCAAATATGTTCACTTTCACGCAACAATATTTCATGAAACGCTTTATTGATGAAGATGCTATATTAGCTCAGTTGGAGGCAAATAAAAAGAAACCTGCCAAGCCAAAATCTAAGTTTCAAAAGAAATTAGAGGAAATGCAAAAAAAGCAAGAACAACAAATGAAAAAGAAAAAATAAGTTGAATAAACTATTTTTGATATTGTTTAGCATTTTACTTTCCTGTGGATTGACAAAAAAAGCAAACACATCAGAAATAGAATTTATTATTTCCTTGCAAAGAACAGCCTGCTTTGGCACTTGCCCCATTTATAAAATTGAAATTTTTTCGGATGGTAGTGGTATTTATACCGGAACGCGATTTGTTGAAAATATAGGAATTACTAAATTTAGTTTATCTGAAACTCAGCTGAACTTAATTTTAACAAAAGCTGAAGCTATTGGCTTTACGAGTATGAAAGAGGAATATAGCGAACCTATTAGTGATTTACCCACTACCTTTATACAAATTAAAGATAAAAGAATTAGGGATTATACTGGCGCACCCAAAACGCTAAAAAATTTAGAAAACCTGATTGATCAATTGTATCAAAAGGCAATAAAGCAGTAAGATCCTGATAATATCGAAAATTATTGTATTTTTAACTAATCTTAAAGTACATAAAGATGAGCATTTATAGGATACATAAAAATAAAAAAACAATAAATATATAATATTATGGGAAAAGGTAAAGACGCAAAAAAAAATGTAAAAAAAGCACCAGCTAAGACTGCAAAAGAAAAGAAAGCAGAAAAGAGATTAAAAAAAGCTAAATAGGATTAATTATCTATTAGAGAAACTAACTTCTCCAAAAAAAGCGCCATTCCTTTTTGTTTTTCAACATCTAATAAATAGAAAATTTTATGGTTCAAATAATCTTTAGGGTTTTCACAATTTTGGTAATTATTGCCTTCCAAGGTAATAGTTTTATCAATATCGGTTAATCCATTTTCAAGCGCCTGATTAAAAGCTGCAATAAAATCCTGAGGCAATTTTGCGTTACTTACCCAAACAGCAAACACAAATGGCAAACCAGTCATTTTTTTCCAAATAGCTGATAAGTCATAAATATATTGGTGCTTGGCATTCAATTCAAAAGCTCTATCCCCTATTACCAGTGCAGCATGTTTTCCTTCTATATTATCTTCAAAACCAAGTTCAGTATTATTAAGTTCAGGTTTTACTTGCCAATATTCTTTCAATAAAATTTTCAGTAAGGCCACAGAAGTACACGATTGATAATCCAATGCAATAGTTTGAATTTCTTCAATTGGCACATCCGAATACAAACAGACCGTATCCACAGCACCATTAGCTCCAATACAATAATCAGAAATAATATGAGGCCTCTCTAATTGTGGAATAACCACCACAGGAACTAAAGCAATATCCACCTCTCCATTAATTAACTTATCTGCACAAATTGCTGGATAATCCAATTGTAAATCAATAATATTCATCAATTTACTTTGCTTTAATCCGTAAATAAAAGGAATGGTATTTAAATAAGAAACTGCTGAAACTTTATACTTTACCATAAAGAAGGAATTGTTTGAAACACAAGATAAATAATATACAAACTAACTGAAAGTTTTAACATTGTTCCTGCCAAAAAACCTGCAAGAGCTCCCAGTGCAATCTTTATTGCTTTATTTGCATCCGAATTTTCTTCCATTCTCGCTCCAATAAAAGCACCTAAAAACGGACCGATAATTATTCCGAAAGGAGGTAAAAAGAAAATCCCAATAATTAAACCAATTATAGAACCGTTAACAGCCTTTTTTGTCCCTCCAAATTTTTTTACTCCATAAATTTGCACCCATAAATCAAAAACAGTAACCGCAATCACTACAAAAGCCATAAACCACAAAGTATTTTCTTCAATGGAATGAGAACTAAAAAAATGAAACACTAATAATCCACCATACGAAATTGGTGGCCCTGGCATTACCGGAACAAAACACCCAATAATTCCTACAAACAACAAAATGCCAATTATTATCATTACAAGTATTTCCATTTTCCAAAAGTAGTAAAAAAGCAAATGTAAATAGGAAAGCACATCTTATTTAAAATGATTAAATTTGCAGCCTAAAGAAAACAAAAAATGAGCCTTACTCCTTTAACTGCAGTCACACCTATTGATGGCAGATATATTAGTAAAACATCTTCCCTACAAGCTTACTTTTCCGAATCAGCTTTAATCAAGTTCAGAATAAAAGTTGAGATTGAATATTTTATTGCTCTTTGTAATAGCTCTATCCTTCAATTAAACCATTTTCCTGCTAATAAATTTACTAACTTAAGAGATTTATACAATAACTTTACTGAAAGTGACGCACAAAAAATTAAGGATATCGAAAAAATTACTAATCATGATGTAAAAGCAGTTGAATATTTCATAAAAGAGAAATTTGACAAATTAGGTTTGCAAGAATTCAAAGAGTTCGTTCATTTCGGATTAACTTCACAAGACATTAATAATACAGCCATACCTTATTCAATTAAAGAAGCGGTAAATAAGATATATTTACCACAACTAACAGAAATTCTTACTTTATTAAAAGATAGGGTACAGCAATGGAAAGCAATTCCTTTATTGGCACGCACACACGGACAAGCTGCTTCTCCTACCAGAATGGGAAAAGAGATTCAAGTATTTATCGAAAGAATTGAAAAGCAACTTACTTTATTAGAAACAATTCCTTTTAGCGCAAAATTCGGGGGAGCTACAGGTAACTTTAATGCGCATCATATTGCTTTTCCTAAAATTGATTGGGTAAATTTTGCCAATACTTTCACGGCTGATGCTTTAGGATTGGAAAGACAACAAACAACTACACAAATTGAGCATTACGATAATTTGGCGGCATTAATGGATAATATCAGTAGAATCAATACCATTTTAATAGATTTTTCAAGAGATATATGGACTTATGTATCTATGGATTATTTCAAACAAAAGATTAAAAAAGGAGAAGTAGGTTCATCCGCTATGCCGCATAAAGTAAATCCTATTGATTTTGAAAATGCAGAAGGAAACTTAGGGATGGCAAATGCAATTTTCAGATTTCTGTCTAGCAAACTTCCTATTTCTCGTTTACAAAGAGATTTAACCGATAGTACCGTATTAAGAAATATAGGCGTTCCTTTTGCTCACACCATAATTGCTTTTGCTTCCTTAGACAAAGGAATTGGAAAACTATTAATCAATCAAGAAAACATTGCTGCTGATTTGGAAAAAAATTGGGTAGTAGTGGCGGAAGCTATTCAAACTATTTTAAGACGAGAAGGGTATCCAAACCCTTATGAAGCGCTAAAGGATTTAACAAGAACAAATACAGTAATCAATGCAGAAAGCATTGCATCATTTATTGATACTTTAAATATAAATGATACTATAAAAGAGGAGCTAAAAGCAATAACCCCTAACAATTATACAGGCATCTAATTAGCAAAAAATACAAATGAAAAAGTTGAGCAAATGTTCGGCTTTTTTATTTGTTCAGTGTTAGAAATTCAATTTATTCTTTTCCAAATAATCTTCCCAATTCCACATAAAGTGTTTTACTAGATTTTTTAATTCATTATAGAAGATTGGGTTCGGTTTGTTCTTTCTTTTAAACAAATCTCCTTGATATTCATTAATGTTATATTGCTCAAAAATTCCATAAGCCATAGCACTAATTGCATACTCATTTTGCAGCAATAACTCTTTAAAATAATTTTCATGATCTAAAAAACGTTCTATTGCCAAATGCTGTTCATTTTCAGGCAATTCCTTGTACATTTCATCTAGTATTAATCCTCTTAAAACAGCTGCATCTTGTTCTTCAAAAAAACTACTTAGGTTTTCTAAGTTACCCAAATAAATTATATTTCTGAACCAATCTATATCAATATCAGTCAAGTTAGGATTTTCTTCCAAATTATTATTGTTATTGATAAAATCCTTAATTTCAACAAAACCTTCCTTAATTACATTATTGAGCAGACTCACATAAATTGCAGCTGCAACATTTGCTTTTACTTTTTTCTTTTTTGACAATAATCCTAAAAATTTAATCATATTTTATTTCAGATTAAAATGTGTTTTTGCCTCCAACATAATTTGCTCTCCAATTGCCAAGCAAGCAGTTGCTGCTGGTGATGGTGCATTCAGCACATGTATATTCTTTTTGTTTTTAATTATTTTAAAATCATCTATTACCTCTCCATCATTGCCCAAAGCCATAGCTCGCACTCCACTTCTTCCAACAATAATATCTTCTATTTTTAATGATGGCATCATCTTTTGTAATTCCTTCAAAAATAATGATTTTGAGAACGCCCTTTTATATTCATTAAGTCCAAATTTCCAATGATTTATGAACAATCGCCAAGTTCCTGAAAAACTCAAAGCCTGAAGGGTGTCTTTTAAATTGAAATCTGTTTTACTATATCCCTCTCTTTTAAAAGTAAAAACAGCATTTGGCCCACATTCAATTTTACCACCTATCATACGTGTAAAATGAACTCCCAAAAATGGGAATTCAGGATTAGGAACAGGATAAATTAAATTGCTTACTTTACTTTTTGCTTGTTCAGTCAATTCATAATAATCCCCTCTGAATCCTACAATTTGCATATTCAATTTTATTTTATCTTTTGTAGCTAATCTATCTGCAAATAAGCCGCCACAGAAAATAATATGATTTGCCTTAAAAGTTCCTTTTGATGTTTTAATCTCAGAATTATTGTAATTCTTTACCTCACAATTAGTGATAACTTCACTGCTATTATTGATTGATTTTACTTTTTCAGCAAGTTTATTGGCAACTTCTTTGTAATTAATAATTCCCGATTCTGGAACCCAAAGAGCTTGTACTCCTTCAGCATTAGGCTCTATTTTCTTGAATTTTTCAGGACTTAAAAGCTGTAAACCGGTCAAGCCATTTTTTTCGCCATTATTTTTTAACTGTATTAATCTTTCCGTCTCCTTATTATTTATAGCGACTACAATCTTACCACAAACCTCAAAATCAATTTTATTTTCTTCTGCAAATTGTACCAATTGCCTTCTGCCTTCCACACAATTCTTTGCTTTTAATGATCCATTTTGATAATACAGTCCTGAATGTATAACCCCAGAATTTCGACCAGTTTGATGAAAAGCTAATTCCTTTTCCTTTTCAAAAACCACCAAGTTTAAGTTAGGAAGATTGCACTGCAACTTAAAGGCAGTAGCTAATCCGACTATCCCTCCTCCTACTATTGCTATATCAAATTCTGTTTTTTGCATCAAACAAAAATAAAGAAAGTCTATTTATTAAGCGTAAATACTCTAGATATATTAAAGCCAAAATATATATCCCCTTTTAGCCATTCTCCAGTAGTTTGCGTAATAAATTCAGGATCAATCATTGCTGGAGAATTACTCAAATGTAACTGAAAAACATGCCCTCCAGTCTGAATGTCAAAACCTAATGACAAAACATTATTATTTCGTTTATCATTTAACTGATAAAAATACTCTGCATTTACAGATATTCTATTTGTAAGTTTTTGCCTTCCTCCAAAACCAATTGCATATTTATCATTGGCGTTATCTTTAATTTCAACCAAATTATAATGCACCATAGTTGGAGATAATTGTAGAGTCAGATTACGGTTTATTTTTCTTGCAAGCAAAATTTGATTTGCATACGAAAGCTGGTTAGTTAACAAAAAACCCTCTTTCTGCGCTTCATCATATTGCCATTGCTTAAGATAAACTGCAGAATTGGCAACTATTGTAAAAGGAAAACCATCTTTCACTTGCCTTTTAATTCTTATTTTTGAATTTGCATCTATAGTTTTAAGAGAAGAGCTTCTGCCAATACTAACTGCTAACCAATCTTTTATTCCATAATCAAAACTTAATCTTACTTGAGAGAAATCTAGTCCATACAAATTATATAAACCAGAGTTAAGCGTACCAAACCTATGCTGAATATTAAATTGTAATACACCTTTTGCTGGCAATTCAACCGATTGTCCGTTCACTACTTTTGTTCCTTTAAACAAATAAGAAACATATATTGGCTCATTATCACCTGCTAACATATTTAGCAAATTATCTTGAGCATTTGTAAAAAATGATGAAACTAATAAAGTAAATATCATTAATTTCTTCATTTCCTTTCTTTTAATCCAATATTTACTTTTACCTCAATCTCTTCCGCTATTTTATACATTACAATTGTTGGGATTTTAATATCATAATCTTCTAGCTTCACTATGAATTCTGCTGAAATATTGATTACTTTTTTTTCTTGTTGCAAAATTCCTTCAACCTTTATTTTGTTTGTTTTTCCATGAATTGTTAGATCTCCTTCTACTATAGCATTCTTTCCATCTTGACTAATAACTTTTCCTGAAAATATTGATTTTGGATAAATGTCTGATTCTAAATAATTTTCATTAAAATGCTCTTGCATTAATGATTTCGGGAAAACAAAATCATTAATTTCTAATTGAAAAACTAAATCATTCGTTTTTGCATCATAAACTGCTGATACTTCTTTATTAACCGCATAAATATCTTCCATTGGTGCTTCAGAGAAAAACGAAATTTCTCCATTATTTGCCAAATATTGTTGAGCAAATAATTGCGTAGTACTAAAGAGAAAGACTATACTAGTTATTAGGCGTACCATTCTCATACCATTTTTCAATAATTAAAATTTGTTCAACACTTAATCTTTTGCCATCTTTAGGCATAAAACCAATTTCTCGATTAATACTCTCAATAATTGTTCCGTTAATAATTTTATCTTGTATCTCTGTAAAATTTGTTAGTGGCATTATACTATATGGATTATTATGAAAATGACATTCTATACAGTGTTCAGAAAATATAGGCATTATACACTCTGAAAATGAAGGATTATCAGTTTCACAAACAGCTAATTCGTTATAAGTACATGAAGTGAGTATTACCAAACCAAATAAAAAGATGATTCTTTTCATAAAACAAAACTACAAAAACTATTTGTCATTTATTTCACCATTATCTAACCTATTAAACAATACAAAACCAATTAAAAGCAAAACAATAACTACCCAAAGTGCTAATTGTTGACTATAAAATTTTGTAATTATTCCAAAAAGTAGAGGTCCTAAAAAAGAAGTTGCCTTTCCTGTAAGGGCAAAAAACCCAAAAAATTCATTTTGTTTTTCTTTTGGTGTTAAGCGCGACATTAAGGATCGGCTACAAGATTGATTTGGCCCTACCATTAGTCCTAAGAGCACTCCTGCAACCCAAAATAATTCTTTAGGATGATTTGTTTCAGGAGCATAATAAGCCATAAAAGTTGCAATCATTAATACAATTAAAGAAATATTAATCACTTTGTTTGCGCCTATTTTATCTTCAATATAACCAAACAAAAATGAGCCAGCAGCTGCGCAAATATTCAGGACAATACCAAGCATCATCACTTCTTCAAAAGTAAAATCTAAAGTCACACTTGCATACACTCCTCCCATTGCAAAAATGGTAATAAGTCCATCATTAAAAAATAATCTAGCAATCAGGAATCGATAGATCTTCCGATAATGAGCAATACTTCTAAATGTCTCTGCTATTGATTGAAAAGAAGAAGTAATATGTTGCTTATTTAACTTTTCACTTTTTCTATCTTTCACAAATAAGAAGGTTGGAATACTAAAGAGCAAAAACCAAACACCAACAAGAATATTTATTTTTCTTATTTCATCCGGATTATTAATATCAAACAGAAAAAAAGAAAGAAATAACGCTAGCAAACCACCTACAAAACCCAATCCCCAAGCATAGCCCGAGATCCTTCCTATATTATCAGTTGAAGACAAATCAGGTAAATAAGAGTTACAAAAAACACCACCCATTTCAAAAGCAATATTAGCAATAATAAAAAAGAATAAAGCATCATAAACATCTCCTACATTCGGGAAATACAACAAGATTGAAAATATGGCGCAAATCCAAGTAGAAGTTATAAGAAAGAATTTTCTGTAACCTCCTCTATCAGCCAAAGCGCCAAGTATTGGCGAGAGTAAGGAAACCACAATAGCGGTAATAGCAATCGCCATACTCCATAAAAATGTACCATCTTGTTCATTTTCAGCAATCACTTTTACAAAAAAAGCACTGTAAATAAAAGTAACAATTATTGTAGTAAATGGCTGATTGGCAAAATCATATAACGACCATGCAAAAACCTCCTTTCTATTTCTTAATTTAAATACACTCATATAATTTGCAAAGCCCAATATTAAACAATTTATTTAAGAAAACTAATTTACGTAATAGGCTTAAAAATTATACATTTGCATTCCTAAAATTAAACAAATGAACTTAGAAGGAATTATTAATGTTGCTGGGAAACCCGGCCTATACAAAGTGGTATCGCAAGGCAATAATACTGTAATTGCGGAATCTTTAGCAGATGGGAAAAAGACACCTCTTTTTTCTCACAATCAATCTAATATGCTAGAAGAAATTGGCATCTATACTTATGATGATACTAAACCTTTATCTAAAATTTTTGATGCTATTGCAATAAAAGAAAATAAAGGACAGGCCCTAAGTCATAAATCTTCAACTAATCAGCTTACGGATTATTTCAGAGAAATTCTTGCTGATTATGATGAGGAAAGGGTTTATATTTCTGATATCAAAAAAGTGATTCAATGGTATAATGCTATGCAAAAATATGGTTTAATTAAATTACCAAAACCTAAAAAAGAAAAAAAGCCAGCTAAAAAAATAGCTTCACAAAAAAAATAATTATGCAAAATACAATTGCAATACCTACATGTCCAAAAAGGAGATTTGTTCCTGAAAATTTAATTATTGATTCTTGGGATAAGATTAAATTTTTATTTGATAATTTAGTAGAAAGAGAAATCTCCTCTGCTTCAGAATTAGAAAAATGGATGTTAGACCAATCAGAGCTTTCAGCAGTTTTGGAAGAGGATATGGCTTGGCGTTATATCAAAATGAATATTGATACTACTGATAAAGAATTAGGAGAGCGTTTTTCATTTTGGATAAAGGAAATTTCACCAAATACAGCTCCTTATTCACACAAGTTAAATGTAAAATTGCTTGAAAGTCCTTTCTTAAAAGAATTAGATCAAGAAAAATACCGTATCTATTTAAGAAGTGTAAAAAAACAAATTGAAATATTCCGTGACGAGAACATTCCTTTGTTTACTACTATGGAAGAAAAGCAACAAGAGTATGGAGCTATCTCAGCACAAATGTCTATTGAAGTAGATGGTGAAAAAATAACTATGCAGAAAGCAGCTCAGTTATTAAAAAGTACTGACAGAAATAAAAGAGAAGACGTCTATAATAAAATCACCACTAGAAGGCTGCAAGATGAAAAAGCACTTGATGATTTATTTGACGAATTAATTGCTTTAAGACAGAAAATTGCAGGAAATGCTGGTTTTGATAATTATCGTGATTATATGTTTGCGGCTTTAGGGCGTTTTGATTATACG